>PLAI01000157.1 GCA_003134075.1 Methylocystaceae bacterium
GGTCGTTGTCGCCGAAGCGGATTTCGGTGGTGGCGACTGAGTCGTTCTCGTTGATGACGGGGATGCAGCGCAGCGAAAGGAGGGTGGAGAGCGTGGCGCGGGCGTTGAGGTAGCGGCGGCGGTCCTCGGTGTCCTCCAGGGTGAGCAGGAGCTGGGCGGCGGTGAGGTTTTGGCCCGAGAGGGAGTCCGACCAGGCTTGCGCGAGGCGGATCTGGCCGACGGCGGCGGCGGCCTGGCTGTCCTCCAGCGGCAGGGCGCCCGGCGGCAGGCCGAGCACGCTGCGCCCCAGCGCCACCGAGCCGGACGACACCACCAACACCTCCGCGCCGCGCCGATGCAGCGCCAGCAGGTCGTCGGCGAGGCGCTCCAGCCAATTAAGCTTGACGGCGGCCTCGCGCGGCTCGACCAGCAGCGAGGAGCCGACCTTGACGACGATGCGGCGAAAGGAATCGAGCGAGGGCGTGGACACGGCTAATCCGTTATGATTCGCCGCGGCAGGGCGTCGAAGTGGGATTGGGAAGGCTGACTAACATGCGTCCGAGGGCGGCCACAAGGCGCGATCGGCGCGCCTGATTCGCCCCGGCCGCGCCGGGAGATAACCTCGCATTTCAACCAAGCGCTCCGATCGGCCGGGCGGCGGACAAGACCGCCCGCGCCAGGGCGGGAAGGTCGCTGAGCGGCAGGATGGGAACGCACGCCTGAGGACAGGGATCGTCCGAGGTCAGCAGCACGATGGCGGGGTCATCCGGGTGGAGAAGCGGTTTGCCGACCTCGGCGCGCCAAATCTCGATTTTCGGGATAGGCTCACGCTTGAACCCTTCCACGATGACGAGATCGCATTCCGAAAGCTTGCCGAGAAGTTCGGTCAGCGAAGGCTCCGCGTCGCCGCGCAGCTCGTGCATCAACGCCCATCTTGTATCGGAGACGACGAGCACTTCGGAAGCGCCGGCCTGCCGGTGAGTCCAGGAGTCCTTGCCGGGCTTGTCCACGTCGAAATTGTGATGCGCGTGCTTGATCGTCGAAACCCGCAGACCCTCGCCGGTCAGCAGGGGAATGAGACGCGCGAGCAGGGTCGTTTTCCCGGACCCGCTCCATCCGGCGAGCCCGATTACGCGCATCGATTATCGTTTCCGAGCGCGCTTGCGGGCGTGGCGATCGCGAACCTCTTTGTATTCCCCCGAAAGAACGGCATGTTATCACCCATTGTCTGGCCATGGCCGGACGCCGCCAGATGGCCTCCATCGTGGCCTCGGTCTTACACGTAACAACCACATATGTAACGCGCCACAGCCTGGCTTGTTCGCGAGCCAGGCCGCCATCTGGAGCCGCTTGAGTGGGAAACCATGCCTTACGCCAACAATGACGACCTTCCGCCGTCGGTGCGCGATCATCTGCCTTTCCACGCTCAGGACATCTTCCGCGCGGCGTTCAACAATGCCTATGAAGCGCATTTCGATGACCCCCATCGCGAGGAGATCGCCTTCAGGATCGCCTGGGCGGCGGTGAAGCGGAAATACCGCAAGATGGGCGATCAGTGGCTCGCGCGCGAAGCATGATGACGGCGGGTTTCCAGTCGAGGAACGCTATCGATCCGCGCTTGTCCGCCCGCCACGCGCTTCCGTCGGCAACAGAACGGAACGAGAAATATCTTATAACTGGTTGTTTTTCCTGGCAGGAGCGGCAGGGCTCGAACCTGCGACCCCCGGTTTTGGAGACCGGTGCTCTACCAATTGAGCTACACTCCTACGGGACGCGAAAGCCTATCTTTTGGGACGGGCTTGCCCTGGACGCCTGGATGGCCCGTCTCTCGAGACGGGAATTCACCGGGCGCCCATGCCGCGCCGGCCTTCAATGCCGCAACGACGCACGAGATGCAAGAGGCCCATCGCGACGGCGATCGACTTTCGGGTCCAATTTTGCCGCGGCTCTATAGTCCGAGATCGCTCAACGACGGGTGGTCCGCGGGGCGCGGCCCCAGCGGCCAGTGGTATTTTCGCTCCGACTCCTTGATCGGCAGGTCGTTGATGCTGGCGATGCGCAAGCGCATCAGGCCATGCTCGTCAAACTCCCAGTTCTCGTTGCCGTAGGATCGGAACCACTCCCCGTGATCGTCATGCCACTCATAGGCGAAGCGGACGGCGATTCGATTGTCGCGCCACGTCCAGACTTCCTTGATCAGCCGGTAGTCCAGCTCACGCGCCCACTTACGCGTCAGGAAGGCGACAATTTCCTCGCGGCCTCGCAAGAATTCGGAGCGATTGCGCCAACGGCTGTCCGGCGTATAGGCCAGGGCCACTCGCGCGGGATCGCGCGAGTTCCAGGCGTCCTCAGCCATGCGCGCCTTTTGCGCGGCGCTCCGCTCATCGAACGGCGGAAAGGGCGGGCGGCTCAAGCCGCTTCTCCGCAACTCATCAATTCGCGCCTTTCAGCACGGTGACCGCGCGGCGGTTCTGCGACCAGCAGGAGATGTCGTCGCAGACCGCGACCGGACGCTCCTTGCCGAAGCTCGTCGTGTGGATGCGCGAGGCGGCGACGCCATGAAAAGCGAGGTAGTTCTTGGTCACTTCGGCGCGGCGGGCGCCCAAGGCGAAGTTATATTCGCGCGTGCCGCGCTCGTCGGCGTGGCCTTCGACGGTGAAGGCATAGCGCGGATAGCGGCTCAGCCACTCCGCCTGTTTGTCGAGCGTCGCCTGTGCGGTCGAGGTCAGGTCGGTGGAGTCGGTTTCGAAGAACACGCGATCACCGACATTAACCACGAAATCCTGCGCGCTGCCGGGGGTGTTGGCCCCGCCGCGTCCATAGCCGGCGCCATACTGGTTGGCGCCGCCGGCTGCTTCGTCGGCGGCGTTTTTGGCGCAGCCGGTGATGGCCAGCGCCGCGGTCAACGCGACGGCGAGCTTCGCGGCGCGTAGGCCTTGGGCAAACTGCATGATTCTACTCCCGTGATGGATGAGCAAGGAAACCTGACGCCAGTCCTAATCATGCATGGTTAAGCGAAGGTTTTGGAAACCTTGATTCAAGGTCAATGAAGCCTGTTGCATTTATGCAACTGCGTTCATGCTTAATGGGAACTTTCCTGGTTAACGAGAGATGAACGGCGCGTCGACGCTCCATCGCGCGGCCTAATCTCGATCAGCCCACAAGCGCGTCGCGCCGCGGGTTCGGGTCCAAGAACCCTCATTTTGACCGCTTAACGCCCGAAGCAGGCACAAGCGTGCCGCGGGCAAATTTGTCGCCGCTGGACCTTGGGCTTTATCATTGTTAGCTTTGCGTTAAGTTTTGGCGCGGGGAGTTGGAGCCTGATGGGCGAAAAATCGACGTTACCGGTTGTCAGCCCGCGCGCCTGCGCGATCGCTTGCTGCGCCCTCATGCTCGGAGGCTGCCTCGACACCGCTGTCGATCTTGGCGCGCGGCAGGCGAGCGCGCAGCAGGCCACGCGCCGCCTCGTGGCCCGGCCGGGGGTCAGCCCGCATGGCGCGAGCCTCGCCTTCGCCAGCATCGAGGGACCGCCGGACGCCGTGGGCGCGCGCTTCAAGCAGCGCTTCGCGCAAACGGCGCAAGCGCGCGACGTAGCTCTCGTTCCCGCGGAGGCGGCGCAATATCGTCTGCGCGCCTATCTGACCGCTTCGCCGGCCCAAGGCGCCACGCGACTCGACTATGTGCTCGATGTGTTCGACCGCAAAGGCCGGCGCGTGCAGCGCCTGACCGACGAGGCCGGCGTGAGGCCGGACGCCGATCCATGGGAGGCCGTCGACGAGAGATCCCTCGCGCTCTTCGCCGATCGCGGCGCCGAGGAGGTGGCCGCCTTTCTCTCCAATACGCCCGAGGCGATCGCCGCGGCCGGCGGAGATGCGGGCGTATCGGTGGCGGCCGCGCAGCATCCGCCAGCGGCGGAACTCCAGCGCTTCGGCGGCGTGGCGCAGATGCGCTAGCTTAGCGGCCCGCGGCCGTCGTTCGGCGACGCCGTGCATTCCAAGCGACACAATGCCGCATCACGCGTTTCGCCCGCCGACGCGCATCTCAGCATTAATTGCGACAAATAATCGCAGCCGCTCACGCTTGTGCGAAATGGCGAGCGCATTGCATTGGTCCACGCATCAACTGGCGTGATCGCTGATCGACGCCTCGTGACGCAGGCGATGGCGCCCGTCACGCTGTTCCAAGGAGCGAACTAGGATGATGAGACCCGATCAATATTATGCGATCCTTTCGATCATGAGATATGGCTCTCTGGTTCTCGCCATGCTCTTCGCCGGCAAGATCGTCGCTTACGCCGCCGGGCTGCACCATTAATGGATTAACGCCGCGTCCGCGGTCCCTGTCATTGCCCGTGCGACCGAGCAATTCGAGGGGCCGTCGCGATGCTCGACACGATCGGACGCCGAGCTCTCCTCGCGGAGGCCGGCAACTTCGCATGGCGGCGGCGAGCCTAAACTCGTCCCCGGCGCGCGCCGCGCAGGCTTCCCAGACTGACACCCGCGAAACGCAGCGCGCCGACAAGCGCGCCGCCATAGGCGATAGCCCCCACGCTTCCCAGCGCTAGCAGGGCGACGAGATTGGCAAGCGCGCCGAAGCGCGCGCCAAACTCCAGCGCTGGTCCTCGACCCATTAACGCCACGACAGCCAGTATAAACGAGGCGAGGCCGCTCGCCGCCAGCACTTTGCCGAAACGCGCGTCGAAACACAGCAAGCCGCGCGACATCGCGATTGCGACCAGCGCCCCGAGATTGACCCACAATCCCACCGAGGTTGCCGTCGCCAGGCCGACCGCGCCCAGCGGGGTGAACAACGCGACCTTCAGCGCGACATTGATCGCCAAGGCCGCGAGGGCGATCGTCATCGGCGTTTTGGTGTCGCCTCGCGCCTGAAAGCTCGCGCGCGCCGACGCGACCAGCACCAGCGCCAGCAGGCCGCAGCCATAGGCGGACAAAACATCGGCCGAAGCGTAAGCATCCACCAGCGTGAACTTGCCATGCATGAACAGGCCGCCAACGATAAGTTCGGGAATTGTCATGAATGCGACAACAAAGGGCGCCGCCGCCGCGATGGTGAGCGCCATGGCGCGGTTTTGAGCGTCCACCGCTCCCGCGCCGTCGTCCGCCGCCAGAAGTCGGCTCATCTCCGGCAGCAACACCGTGCCCGCCGCGACGCCGATCAATCCGTTGGGCAGTTGATACAGCCGCTCGGCGTAAGAGATCGCCGAAACGCCGCCGTCGGGCAACATCGAGGAGAGGATCGTGTCGGCGAAGACGGCGATCGATCCGCTGCCGGAGCCGATCACCGCGGGACCAAGGCGCGCGAAAAACTCCTTGACCCGCGCCCAGCGCACGCGCGCGAGACGCTCCAAAAGACCGAGACGATGGGCGGAACGCATCAACAGCCCGAGTTGCAGCGCGCCCGAGACGACGAAGCCCCAACTCGCCGCGACGCCAACATATCCCGCGTTATTCGGCTTGGGAAAGAAAAAGGCGAAGGCCATTGCCGCGATGACGCAAACATTCATCAGCAACGGCGCGAAGGCCGCCAGCGCGAAGCGCCCGTGCGTGTTGAGCGTGCCCTGATGCAGCGTGAACAGCACCATGAACATCAGATAGGGGAAAGTTATGCGCGTCAGCGTGACCGCCAGCGCGAATTTGTCGGGGCGGTCGCCAAGGCCCGGCGCCATCAACGAGACGAATTGCGGCGTGAAAACCCAGGCCAGGAGCAAAAGCACGAGCTGCGAGACGAGCAACAGCGTGAACACCTGCGAGGCGAAATTCTTGGCCGAATCCGCGCCCTCCTGTTCGAGCGCCTGCGAGTAGCAGGGAATATAAGCGGCGTTGAAGGCGCCTTCGCCAAAAATGCTGCGAAAGCTGTTTGGCAGGCGCTGCGCGATGAAAAAGGCGTCGGAGACTTCCCCCGCGCCCATCACGGCGGATTGCACCGCCGTCGTCAAAAAGCCGGCGACCCGCGAAAGCAGGGTGAAGCCGCCGACCGAGAGCAGATTGCGAATCATCGCTCCGCTTCTATCAAGCTCGCGTTAACCCTTTGTTAGAGGCTCCGCGCCGATCCGCTCGGCGACGAGATAAAGCGGGCGTCCCTTCACCTCGGCGAAAATCCGCGCGATGTATTCGCCGATGACGCCGAGCGAGAGCAGTTGCACACCGGAGAAAAAGGCGATCGACACCATCAGCGAGGCGTAGCCCGGCAGGTCGACGCCGTAAATGATGGTCTTTATGAAAAACCACGCCGCCATCATCAAGGCCACGCCGGAAATCGCCAGCCCGACATAGGTCCAGACCTTCAGCGGGATCGACGAAAAGGACATCAGCCCGTCGAGCGCGAAGCTCACCAGCCGCGCGAAATTGAAACTCGATACGCCAAAGGCGCGACGCTCCACGACGAAGGGCACGCCAATCGTCTTGAAGCCGATCCAGGCGAACAGACCCTTGTTAAAGCGCGCGCGCTCGCGCATCCTGAGCAGCGCGTCCACCGCCTGGCGGTCGAGCAGGCGGAAATCGCCGGCGCCCTCCGGCAGCGCGACATCGCCGAACTGGTCGATCAGGCGATAGAACAGCCTGGTGAACATCGTCCGAAGTTTCGGGTCGGTCGCACGGCCAATGCGCCGTCCATAGATGTTTTGATAGCCCTCGCGCCATTTCTCGACGAATTGCGGGATGACCTCCGGCGGATGCTGGAGATCGGCGTCCATGACGACGACGGCCCTGCCCCGCGCCGCGTCGAGCCCGGCGGCGATGGCGATCTCCTTGCCGAAATTGCGCGAAAAGGACAACGCGGAAAAGCGCGGATCGGCGGCGTTAAGCTCCCGCAGGGTTTGCAGAGTCTCGTCGCCCGAGCCGTCGTCGATCAAGATGACCTCGAAGGAAAGACCAAGCCCCGCCAAGACGGACGCGAGCCGCGCCGCCAGCGGCCGCAGATTGCGCGCCTCGTTGAACACCGGCACGACGACGGAGAGTTCGGGAATTGGCTGGCTGGAATCGCTCATGGCGACGTTCCACCACGAATTTGCGGCAAAGTGTAGGGGGCCGGAATTTATCCCTCTCGCCCGAAGGTGGACGGACGCGCCTCCTTCACTCTCACCTCTCCCTTGTCTTTTCTCGCTAGGTGCGTTTGAACTGACCCCCGCCCCGCGCGCCCCGCCGATTCGCTTCACTGGACAAAAGACACATGCGCCTCTCCCGCTATTTCCTCCCCATTCTGCGCGAAACGCCCAAGGAGGCGGAGATCGTCTCGCATCGGCTGATGCTGCGGGCCGGGCTCATTCGCCAGGAGGCCGCCGGCATTTACGCCTGGCTGCCGCTGGGGCTGGGCGTGCTCAACAAGATCAACGCCATCATCCGCGAGGAGCAGATCCGCGCCGGCGCGATCGAAGTGCTGATGCCGACGATCCAACCCGCTGATCTGTGGCGCGAATCGGGGCGCTATGACGCCTATGGCAAGGAAATGCTGCGCATCGTCGACCGGCACGACCGTGAGATGCTCTATGGCCCGACCAATGAGGAGATGATCACCGAGATCGTCCGCGCCTATGTGCGCTCCTACAAGGACTTGCCGCTTAACCTGTTCCATATCCAGTGGAAATTCCGCGACGAGGTGCGCCCGCGTTTCGGCGTCATGCGCTCGCGCGAATTTTTGATGAAGGACGCCTATTCCTTCGATCTCAGCGCGGAGGCCGGCCGCCATTCCTACAACAAGATGTTCGTCGCCTATTTGCGCACCTTCGCGCGGATGGGCCTGACCGCGATCCCGATGGCGGCGGAATCGGGACCGATCGGCGGCAATCTCAGCCACGAGTTCATCATCCTGGCCGAGACCGGCGAGAGCGAAGTGTTTTGCCACAAGGATTTTCTACGATTTGAACCGCCGCCGGCGAATATCGACTTCGACGACGCGGCCGCGCTCGAAGCCATCGTCGGCGAATGGACCGGCCTTTACGCCGCGACCAGCGAGATGCACGACGAAAAGGCTTACGGCGCCGTGCCGGAAGCGTCGCGCGTCGCCGCGCGCGGCATCGAGGTCGGCCATATTTTCTACTTCGGAACCAAATATTCGGAACCCATGCGCGCGGTGGTGAGCGGCCCCGACGGCAAGGAGATCGTTTTGTCGATGGGTTCCTACGGCATTGGCCCGTCGCGTCTGGCGGCGGCGATCATCGAGGCCGGCCACGACGAGAATGGCATTATCTGGCCGGAGCAAGTCGCGCCCTTCCATGTCGGCATCGCCGATCTCAAGGCGGGCGATCCCGCGACCGGCAAGCTCTGCGCCGAGCTCGAACAGCAGTTCGAAAACGCCGGGCTCGACGTGTTGCTGGACGATCGCGACGAGCGGCCGGGCGCGAAATTCGCCACGCTCGATCTGATTGGCCTGCCCTGGCAAGTGGTGGTCGGCCCTAAGGGGCTGGCCGAAGGCAAGGTCGAGGTGAAGCAGCGGCGCGGCGGCGCGCGCGAACAATTGTCGCCGCAAGACGCCGTTTCGCATATCGTCGCCGCCGTCAAGGCGGCGCGCGGATGATCCGGGCGGCGACGCGGCAGGGGAGTTTGAGATGAGCCAATCCTCGACGGGGCCCATCGGCGACACGCGAATATTCGCTCCCTTCGAATGGGTCGTCGCGGCTCGTTACCTGCGCGCGCGCCGATTGGACGGCGGCGTTTCCGTCATCGCGCTGTTTTCCTTTATGGGGATCGCGCTGGGCGTCGCCACGCTGATCGTGGTGATGTCCGTGATGAACGGTTTTCATCATGAACTGATGGACAAAATCCTCGGCGTCAACGGCCACGCCTTCGTGCAGGCGCTGGAGACGCCCTTCAACGATTGGGAGGATGTCGCCGCGAAGATGGCCAAGGTCAAAGGCGTCAAGGCCGCCGTGCCGATGGTCGAGGGGGCGGCTGGAATCTCGTCGCAATTCGGTCAGGCCGGGGTGCTCGCGCGCGGCGTCCGCGAGCAGGATTTGGCGAACCTCCCCGGCGTCGCCGGCAATCTGCGCGAGGGGAGCTTTTTGGGGTTCGATCAGGCTGGCGGCGTCGCCATCGGTCAACGCCTCGCCGACACGCTCGGCGTGCGCATGGGCGACAAGGTGAGTCTGCTGATCGCGAAAGGCGCCCAGACGGCCTTCGGCGTCACGCCGCGCATAAAGAGCTATCCGGTCGTCGCGATCTTCCAGATCGGCATGTCGGAATTCGACAATCTCTTCGTCTATATGCCGCTGGCGGAGGCGCAGGCGTTTTTCAACCGGGACAACGAGGTGACGGTGATCGAGGCCTTCGTCGACGATCCCGAGCAGATGGACGCTTTTCGCATCGATATGGACAAAGCCATCTCGCGTCCGCTGATAATCACCGACTGGCGCCAGCGCAACAAGACATTTTTCGACACGTTGCAGGTCGAAAAAAATATCCTTTTCCTGATATTGACGATGATCGTCATCGTCGCCGCCTTCAACATTATCTCGGGCCTCACCATGCTGGTGAAGGACAAGACGCGCGATATCGCGATTTTGCGCACCATGGGCGCGACGCGGGGCTCGATTTTGCGCATTTTTCTTATCATCGGCACGACGATCGGCGCGGCGGGCGCCTTGGTCGGCTTTTTGCTGGGGCTGGCGCTGGCCAAGAATCTTGATGCGATCCGGGTGTTGCTCAACCAATTGCTGCACACCAACATCTTCCCGGCCGAACTTTACTTTCTGTCGCGGCTGCCCTCGATCGTCGAGCCGCGCGAGGTGGCCGTGGTCGTCGGCATGACGCTGACGCTGGCCATTCTAGCCTCGATCTACCCGGCCTGGAAGGCCGCCTCGCTCGATCCCATTCAAGCCCTGCGGAGCGAGTGACGCATGAGCGATCCCGTGCTCGAACTTGTCGGCGTTTCGCGCCATTACCGCGAAGGCGACGCGCGGCTCGACATTCTCGTCGAGGTTGATTTCTCGCTGGTTCCCGGCCAGACCGTGGCGCTCATCGCGCCCTCGGGCGCGGGCAAATCAACGCTGCTGCACATCGCCGGCCTGTTGGAGCGCCCCGACGCCGGCGAGGTCAAGATCAACAACGCGCCGACCTCGACGATGAGCGACGACGCGCGCACGAAGCTACGGCGCAACTCGATCGGCTTCGTCTATCAATTCCACCATTTGCTGCCGGAATTCACCGCGCTGGAGAATGTGGCGCTGCCGCAGACGATCAATGGCCTCGATCGCGCCGAGGCGAGGCGGCGGGCGAAGGATCTGCTGGATTATCTGCGCCTGGGACCACGCGCCTTGCATCGACCGGGCGAACTTTCCGGCGGCGAGCAGCAGCGCGTCGCCATCGCGCGAGCGGTGGCCAACGCGCCGGCGCTGCTGCTCGCGGACGAGCCCACGGGCAATCTCGATCCACGCACGGCGGAGCATGTGTTCGCGACGCTTATGACCCTGGCGCGCGCCAGCGGTCTCGCGGCCCTGGTCGCGACGCATAATCTCGAACTCGCGAATCAAATGGACCGCCGCGTGACTTTACGCGACGGCCGCATTGTCGAAATGGATTGAACGCCGCCGATCACGCCTTGGGCGGCTGGGGCTTCTTCTTGTCGATGAAGGCGTGCTTGTAATACAGGCCGAAGGCGACGAGGCCGGCCGCGCCGAGGACCAGGCCGGTCAGAAGGTCCTTGCTCGCGGTTTGGCCGACCGCGAAAGGAAAGCGCGAAACATATTCCTTCGTCCCGTCGTCGCTGCGGGCTTTCACCAGACCGATGAAATTGCCGTTCTTGGCGAAGTTGTATTCGAAATTCAACGTGCCGGTCTTGTATTTCTTGGGAGCGACGTAAATCTCGGTGTTGGCTTCAAGGTTCTCGCTGTCATCCTTTTGCCCGACATTGCGCAGGATGCGAATCTCCAGGTTCATGTCGCGCAGTTCGTCCTGCTGAGCGTCGAGCACGATGATGGTGGGGCCGGCGTCGGGGATATCGTCGCAAAACTGTTCGCGCGATTTGAGCGGCTGATAGCCGGTGAAAGTCATTGTATCCGGCCCGATCTTCATGATGCACTGGCCTTGATCGATGCTGACGCCGCCGTGGGCGTAAGCCTCGCTCGTCACGCCGAAAGTCGCCATCGCCGCGACGACGAGAAATCTGATATTCATTTTCGAACTCCCCATTCTTTCTTTTCGTTGGTCAGTCGCGACCGTTTCGTTCGGCGCGACGGGCGGCTCGTTTCGTTGGTTCCGCGCCCTCGGCTCTTGTCGCTCTTTCGATGAGCGCATCGCTGAAGTCGCCGCCCCGCTCCCTTGGATGCGTGTTGCCGCATCATATATCAATTTTTTCCGTCTTGTCGCGCGACGAACCGCCACATTTCGGGGACCGGAAAAATTGCTGCGCTCGCGAAGAAACGACATGTTCGCCCGGCGCCAGGCGGAACCGTTTCGCCAAAACGCGCCTATTGGCCGGCCGGGAGATCCCCGTCGCCTTGCGTCAGGAACAGCAACATAATTCCCACCGCGCCGACAAAGCGGAAGGCCGGCTCCTGCATGTTCCAGCCGTCCGAACGCCACATCTGAAACCATTCCCCGCCGATGACCGTGAATCCCACGAAATACAGCGACAGCGCGATGACGAGCCCCAATATCGCGACGCCCTTGGCCTCGTTGAAGGCGCGCCCATTTTCTTTCCGCGCCCGCGCCAGCCGGGCCGCGCCGGCGAGACACAGCGCGCCGGCGCACAGCTCCGCCGCGATGATGAAGGCGTAGGCCAATTGGTGCGCTGCTTCATTGTGGATCGCGCGCCAGAGGAAGGGCGAGGCGCGCGGGATCGTGTCCATCGACAAAATATGCCGCACCGCCGCGAAATTGGTCTCGTAATCGAAGATATTGTCGAGGCCGATCAGCAACGCCAGCACGCCCACGCCGCCGACAAGAAAAACTTTCGCGCCTCGAAGAATCATGGCCTTTGGCTCCCGTCACGGTTTTTTGGCGACTATCATAAAAGTTCCTATATCGGCGCGCCAATGTCGAGCGCGCGAAGCACGCGGGTGGCGCGACCCGTTAAAGCGCCTATTTGTCCTGCCAGCGGATAAGGAGTGGACATGATCACACTTTATTATTGGCCGACGCCCAATGGCCATAAGATAACGATTTTTTTGGAGGAAGCGGGCGTTCCCTATCGTATTTTTCCGGTCAATATCGGCGAGGGCGAGCAGTTCCGTCCGGAGTTTTTGGCGATTTCGCCCAACAATCGGATGCCGGCCATCGTCGACGACGCGCCGGAGGATGGCGGCGCGCCGCTTTCGGTCTTCGAATCCGGCGCGATACTTGTTTATTTAGCGGAAAAGACTAGAAAATTCTTGCCCGAGGATACGCGCGGCCGCATCCGCGTGTTGGAGTGGCTGTTTTGGCAGGTCGGTGGGCTGGGGCCGATGGCCGGCCAGAACCACCATTTCGGACGCTACGCGCCGCAGAAAATTCCTTACGCGATAGACCGCTATGTCAAAGAGACCAACAGGCTCTATGGCGTTCTCGACCGCCAGCTGGCGCGGGAGCCTTTCCTGGCCGGCGAATATTCGATCGCCGACATGGCCGCCTACCCCTGGATCGCGCCGCATGAGGAGCAGGGTCAAAATCTGAAGGATTTTCCTAATGTCGAACGCTGGTTCGAGGCCATCGCCGCCCGTCCGGCGGTACGCCGCGCCTATGCCGCCGGCGCGCATTGGCAGCGCGAGCGCAGCGGGTTTACCGATGAAGAACGTCGGATTTTGTTTGGCCAGACGGCGGCCAGCGTCGCACCCAAGGGATGAGCGCGGGCTTTCCCTGCTCCGCCATCGTCAGTTGTAGCTAATGAGTTCGCGATAGACCCAACCAACGGGGTATCCGTCGAGAGTCGCCACGAACGACCACGGTCTGCCGCCGTCATCGGCGCCATCTCGCAGCACTTGCACGACGCAACCGTTGCCAATTACTCCAATGGCGTTCTCGCGTATGCCGCCGACATTGCGCGGCGCGAATATCGAGGCATCATCGCGGAGAGTGATTTTGTCAGTCACCATGGCGTCCTCCAATCGAGGGGGTGGAATGCCTCGTAACTTAATCGACGCCGCGCCGTCACGGCGTGCGTTGGCGCACATGCCGGACCGGCGCGGGCGATTTCGCCTTCGCGATCTTGCGCGCGCGTGCGGCGTCGCGGCGCTCGCCGCTCTGGCCGCGCCGGCGCTAGCGGGAGAGCCGCCACCCGGCTTCGCTCGTCTTTCGGATATAGCGCCGGGCGTCGCGCAGCAGATGCGTTACGCGGGCTCCAATAATTTCACCGGCGCGCCCGTCCCGGGCTATCGCGCCGCGCAATGTTGGTTGCGGCTCGATGCGGCGCGGGCGCTCGCGGCGGCGCAAGCCGAGGCGCGCGCCAAAGGCTTCGATCTTGTCGTTTACGATTGCTATCGCCCCAGGCGCGCGGTCGCCGCTTTCGTCGACTGGTCAAAAAACGACGACGAAAAGACCAAGCCCGCCTATTACCCCAATGTCGAAAAGCGCGAGCTTTTCGCTCAAGGCTATATCGCGGAACAATCCGGCCATTCGACAGGGCTGGCGGTCGATCTCGGCGTGAAGGGCTGGGATTTTGGAACGCCGTTCGATTTTTTCGACAGGCGCTCCTGGACCGGCGCGCTAAAGCGCGGCGTGGCGCGGCTCAACCGCGCTAGGCTCGTCGCGCTGATGCGGCGCCATGGCTTCGACAATTACCCGCGCGAATGGTGGCACTTCACGCTTCGCGGCGCGAAAAATGTCGAAAGCCGCGATGTCGAGATCGAGTGAGCGCCAGAATCGCGCTCGCGCGCTCAAAACGGGTGATATTGATACAGCCAGTTTTCCGATAGCACGGCGTCGCCGTTCTTCAAGAACAGTCGCATCTCCACCGGGTCAGCCCCCTCGACGGTCAGATCGAATTGGGCGCGCCAATGGCCGGTCACGCCGTCGAACACTGCCTCGGTGAAGATATAGGAGAATGTCCCGCGCGATGCCCAAAGGACCGGCTCCGGCTTGACGCCGAAAGGCAGTTTTTCCAGGGGGCCGCCCAAAAACTCGACCATGAATTTGCGCACGCCCTTGGGGCGCGGCTTGCCGGGCTGGCCGCCATTGCCGAGCCTTGTCGCGACGCAACGCGCGAGCGGCGTCGGATAAGGCTCGTCGGCCAACCAATGCAGACGGTAGGAGAAATCGAACTCGGCGCCGGGAACGGCGGTTTTCTCGGGCACCCAGGCCACCACGATATTGTCGTGGATCTCATCGTCGGTCGGGATCTCGATCAGCTGAATCGCGCCCTTGCCCCAGTCGCTCTTCGGCTCGATCCAGACGCTCGGACGACGGTCGTAGAACACATTGTCGAGATAATGGTCATAATTTCGGTCGCGCTGCATCAGCCCGAAGCCCTTGGGATTATTATCGCCAAAGGCCGAGGCCATCACGCGTTGCGGATTGTTGAGCGGGCGCCATAGCCGCTCGCCGGCGCCGGTCCACATCGACAATCCGTCGGAGTCGTGAACCTCTGGGCGCCAATCGATCGCCGTAGGCTTCCTGGTTTCCGAGAACCAATACATCGAGGTCAGCGGCGCTATGCCGAAGCGCACGAAATCGCCGCGCAAAAAAAGCTTGCAGTCTATGTCCATGACGACGCCCTTGCCGCGCGTCATGAGGAAGCGATAGGCGCCGACGATATGCGGGCCTTCGAGCAGCGCGTGCAGCACGACGCCGTCCTCGGTCTCCGGGCCGATATAGATGTGCGAGAAGTCGGGGAACTCCTCGGAGCGATCCGCGACCCAGGTGTCGAGCGCTATTCCTCGCGCCGACATGCCGTACTGGCGCAGTTCGCCGATGGCGCGAAAATAGGAGGCTCCGAGAAACGCCACCCAGTCGTTCTTTTTCCAGTCCAGCTGCCCGCTTTTGGACTCCTGCAAGCGAAAGCCCGCGAAACCCGCGCCGGGGGAGAGCTGATGCGCGATCGAATCTTCGGGCATGTTGAAGTAGGCGGGATCGTAGAGAATCTCGCGCGCCTCGCCGCCGTCCACTTTATGAATACGCACGGCCTTTTTGAAGAACATGCCGAGATGGAAGAACTCGACCGGAAAACGCTCCTTGTCCGCGGCATAGAGCGCGTAATCGGTATTGTAAGTGATCTTGCCCCAGGCTTCGTAATCGATCTTGCTGGTGATTTGCGGGTCCGGGACCGCCGGCGGCCGATAGGGCTCCTTGATCAGCCGCCGCGCCTCCTCTTGTAGCGTCTCGAAGGAAAAGGGCGCCGGCGCGCTAAATTTCAAAGCCGCGCCCGTCTGCGCCTCGGCCGCGGGCGCGCCGACCGCGCCGAGGGCGCCGGTCGCGGCGGCGGCTTTTAGAAAGGCGCGGCGATCGGGAGTGTCGGTCATGAGCTCATCCTTGAGGCGTGTATGCGCGCGGAAAGGCGTCAAGCCTGCTCGCGATACCTTAAAAATTTCGGTGGAGGTCAGCCGCGAATGGGCTCGTGGCGCACGGCGGCGCGCATGAAGAAATAGAGGCCGACGAAGCCCAGCAGCGCGAACACCACCTCGAAGATGTGGCTGACCAGGGGGTCGAGCTGAAACAGGCCGCCCAGCGCCCAGCCGGCGGCCCAGGAAGCGCCCACCAACTCGGTGCCGACGAGGATCGCGACGGCGACCAAGGTGGAGAGATGAAGGAGATTGATCGGCTTCTGGCTCATGTCGGTTTTCGCCTCGGCGCATGCATCTAGGGTCAGGGCCGCGGCCCCGCGCCGAACCGGCCCAAATCCCTGCTATAGGATCGTCGCCGCCGGGGCAAGTGGGGGCGCGCGCCGCTCACTCTGCCTCCAAGCCCTCGGCTTCCGCCGCCAGCAGTTTCGCCCGCGCCTCCGCCGCTTCGCGCTGGCGGTTCCACATCGCCGCGTATTCGCCGTTTTTTTCGAGCAATTGCTGATGCGTTCCGCGCTCGACGACGCGTCCGTGGTCGAGAAAGACGATTTCGTCCGCCTCGACCACCGTCGAGAGGCGATGCGCGATCACCAGCGTCGTCCGCCCCTTGGCGACGCGGCGCAACGCTTCTTGAATCTCGTGTTCGGTGAAACTGTCCAGCGCCGAGGTCGCCTCGTCCAATATAAGAATGGGCGGTCCCTTCAGAATCGTGCGCGCTATGGCGACGCGCTGCTTCTCGCCGCCCGAAAGTTTCAGCCCGCGCTCGCCCACCTGCGCGTCATAGCCGCCGGGAACCGAGGCGATGAAGCGGTCGATTTGGGCCAGCGCCGCCGCCTCGCGCACCTCCGCGTCGCTGGCGTCCCAGCGTCCGTAACGGATGTTGTAGCCTATGGAGTCGTTGAACAACACGGTGTCCTGCGGCACCATGCCGATCGCCGCGCGCAAGGATGCTTGCGTGACGGCGAGAATATCCTGGCCGTCGATCAATATGCGCCCGCCTTGCGGCTCATAGAAGCGGAACAGCAGTCTCGAGATCGTCGATTTGCCGGCGCCCGACGGCCCGACGATCGCCAGCGTCGCGCCGGGCTTCACGTCGAAACTCACGCCCCGCAAAATCGGTCGTTTTTGGTCGTAGTAAAATTCGACGTTCTCGAAAGTGACATGGCCCTCGCTCACCATGAGTGGCGGCGCGCCGGGACGGTCGGCGATCTCAGGATTTTGCCCAAGGATCGAGAACATGCGCTCGATATCGACGACAGCCTGACGCACCTCGCGGTAAAACGTGCCCATGAAATTGAGCGGCTGATAAAGCTGGATCATCATCGCGTTGATCAACACGAAATCTCCGACCGAGGCGCGCCCGGCGCGAATGTCGTAAACGCACATGAGCATCACCAGCGTCAGGCCGATGGTGAAGATCGCCGCCTGACCGGCGTTGAGTATGGCCAGGGATGTATACGAATCGATGCTGGCTATGCGATAGCGCTCCATCGATTTGTCATAGCGTTCGGCTTCGCGTTCCTCGGCGCGAAAATATTTGACCGTTTCGTAATTGAGCAGGCTATCGATGGCCTTCACATTGGCGTCGATATCGCTCTCGTTCATCGCGCGGCGGATGCTGATGCGCCAGTTCGTGGCGAGCGCGGTATAGGCGAGGTAAAGAAAAATCGTGATCGCCGTGACGAATGCGTAAGTCCAATTGAACTGCCAAAGAAACACCGCCAGCACCAGCACGAATTCGACGATCGTCGGCGCTCCCGACGACATCACCAGACGCGACAGCGTCTCGATCGCGTCGCGTCCACGCTCCAGCACGCGCGTCAATCCGCCGGTCTTGCGGCTGATGTGAAAACGCATCGACAGTTCGTGCATATGGACGAAGACGTCGCTGGCGAGGCGTTTCACCGCATGCATGGCGACGGCCGCGAACAAGGCGTCGCGCGCCTGCGTGAGCAACGCCTGCGCGATGCGCAGCACGCCATAGAGAATCGTAAAGCCCACCGCGCCGGCGAGCAGCGAAGGAATCGCCGCCTCGCCTCTTTGATCTAGCGCGTCCGCGCCCCATTTAAAAGCATAGGGCACGGCCGTATTGACGAATTTGCCAATGAGGAGCAGCACGAATGTCAGCAGCACGCGCCGTTCGAGATCGGGGCGGCCCTTGGGCCAAATATAAGGCCAAAGATGCGCGAGGGTCGCGAGAAGACTAGGGTCCTTGAAGTTGGCGTCGACTATTTCCGCCGCGCCGCCGCGATTGCCGGAGGCGCGGCTTCCCATTCTGAGCATTGTGCGATCCGTTCGAGGGGGAGCCTCAATGTTGGTCGAGGCTTTGCCGTCATATAGGACGTTTAAGTTGGCGACGCATCACGCAACACAAAAAAGCCACGCTTGAAATCCCTGCTCCCTCCCGTAAAAGGCGCCGGGGCAAAGAGACGAATCATGACCGAGATTAAAAATATATGCGTTTATTGCGGCTCCTCGCCGGGCGATAATCCCGTCTACGCTGCGGCCGCGCGAGCGCTGGGGACGGCGTTGGCGCGGGCCGGAATCGGCCTGGTGTTCGGCGGCGGCTCTTGCGGTCTCATGGGCGTCGTCGCGCGCGCCGTCTTGGCGGAAGGCGGCAACGCGCGCGGGATAATTCCAGGCTTTCTGGACGAACGCGAGGTGGCGCTCACGGGTCTAACCAAGCTTGAGATCGTTCCCGACATGCACATTCGCAAGCAACGCATGTTCGAGGCGGCCGACGCCTTCGTCGCGCTGCCCGGCGGCATCGGAACGCTCGAGGAACTCGCCGAACAACTCACCTGGATTCAGCTCGGGCGCCACGCCAAGCCGCTGGTGATCGCCGACATCGGCGGCTTTTGGCGCCCGCTGCTGACCCTGTTCGCGCATATGCGCGGCGAGGGCTTTATCCGCGCGGACTACGAGATGCGCTATCTCGTCGCCGAGCGGGTGGAAGACGTGATTCCGATGATTCTAAAAGCCGCGTCTCGCGTCAAAAAAGACGCGCGAGAGACCGCCGTCGTCGTCGAACGGTTTTGAGCGGCGGCGGGCCTGAATCGATTCGTCACCCCGCCAATTGTCCGCCGCGGTTCGTCCCCAGGTGGTCGCCAATACGTTTGACCGACTCGCGGTCGAAACCAATGTCAAGGGACTAAAGCCGAATTCAACCGCGCGAATGAGGAATTTTTGTTGCAATTTTAACACAACGATTAAGAAAACGCGCGCATTCTGGGGAACTTGATTCGGCGCTCGTTGACCTCGGCGGTCGTCCGATCTACCCCGATAGGATAGATTCGCATGGCCGAGCGGCGCTTTGCTTTAGCCAGTCCTCCGCGTCGCCTTTCGCAGAGCGCAAGACAGGGATTTCGATCATGACCAAGGCAGCACTTTTGTCCAGCGCGGCGCTTGCGGTTTTTCTCGCGGTCCCCGCCGCGTCCGCCGCCGATCTTCCCTTCCGCAAGTCCCCGCCCGCCTCCGCGCCGGAGCCGATCTTCACTTGGACCGGGTTCTATGTCGGCGTTAACCAGGGCTTTGGCGGCGCCGTGCTCGACGCCAACGTCAACCTGGCGGGTCCCGGCGTTTTGAACAACACGCAGACCACCAATCGGGCGAACGGCTTTTCCGTCGGCGGAGAGGCCGGCTACGATTATCAGTTCTCGAACAATGTCGTCTTGGGCGTCGAGACGGACATGCAATGGAGCGAGATTCGAGCCTCGCATCAGGCGACGACCTATTCTTCGGCCGCCGCTCTCTTTGGCAATGCGAATATTGGCAACAATCTAAATTGGTTCGGCACCACGCGGCTCCGTTTGGGCTATTCCTTCGGCCGGCTATTGCCTTACGTCACCCGCGGCGTCGCTTATGGCGAAGTCGCCGCCAATGGAGAGCAGTTCGTCGGCGGCGCTCTTTTCGGCGGTTCCGCGACGCAGACGAATGTCGGTTGGGCGGCCGGCGCGGGCCTCGAATACGCCTTGTCCGAAAATCTTTCGGCGCGGGCCGAATATATTTATGTGCAGATTCCAGGCGTCAACGGGCCCGCGGCCGGTTTCACGCCGGCGCCGTTTCCGTCCCTGGTTGGCTCTTTCTCAACCGGTTCCTTCGGGGCTCATTTGATCCGAACCGGCCTCAACTGGAAATTTGGCGGCCCGGGCTCGCTCTCGCCCGACACCGCCCTGTCCTTGGTGACCGACCCGCCGACGCTTGACTGGACCGGCTTTTACGTCGGCGCGAATGGGGGTTATGGCGGCGACAGAGTCGATGCGCTTGTTAATCTCGTGTCCGCCCTGCCGGTCGCCACCTCGACGCAAACCCAAAATCGCAACAGCGGTTTCATGGCGGGCGGCCAACTCGGCTACAATCGCCAGCTTTCAAATCATGTGGTCGTCGGTCTCGAAACGGACGCACAGTGGAGCGGCGTCAAAGCCTCGCACCAGGCCTCGAATGGCCCCGGCGCCTTCACGCTTACCGACATAGGCAATGGACTTGACTGGTTTGGGACGACGCGGGCGCGCCTCGGCTGGGCGTCTGGCTCGACGCTGACCTATGTCACGGGCGGCGTCGCCTATGGCGACGTCAGCGCCCACGGGTCGCAGATTTCGAACGGCCTGTTCTCCGGTTGCGCGACCCAATCGAAAGTCGGTTGGACGATCGGCGGAGGCGTGGAATATGCGCTGAGCCAAAATCTTTCGCTGAAAGCGGAGTATCTTTATATCGACTTCGGCGGCGTCGCCGGCACGGCCTATGGCTTCGCCCTCGCGCCAGTTTCGCCCTTCGTCGGCTCCTTTTCGACGGGAAACTTCACCGCCAACGTCACTCGGATCGGCTTGAACTGGCGATTTGGCGGCCCATCGACAGCGCCAATCGTGGCGAAATATTAAACTTCCAGCCGCGCCCTCCAGCAACGGCGCGATTGACGCGCGCCGCTGGTTGGCGCAATGCTACGAGCGCCAGGGGAGCCCCGCCCGGCGCCGTCGCTGGGGCTGAGAGGCCGAAAGCGCGCCCGGGGGCGCGGCTCGGCGACCCTTCGAACCTGATCCAGCTCATGACTGGCGTAGGAAGGGTCTATGTCGCATCTTTTCAAGACGTCGCCACGCAACGGGATTCGCCGCGATGCGGGTTGAGGTCGTCGGCGCCGGCGTCGCGGGGCTGACTGTCGCCTTCGAACTCGCCCGCCAAGGCGCGGCGCAAGGACTGCGCGTCGAGCTTGTGGAGCGCCGGCCGCGAGCCGGACTAGGCTGCTCGCGATACGCTGGCGGCATGATCGCTCCCTGGTGCGAGTTGGAAAGCGCCGAACCGATCGTCGCGACGCTCGGCGTCGAGGCGCTGGAGTTCTGGACGAAGGACATTCCGGTCGCCACGGTCGCGGGCAGTCTCGTCGTCGCGCCGCCGCGCGACCGCGCTGAACTCGTCGATTTCGCCCGCCGCGCGCAAAACTTCGAGGAACTCGACGCAGCGGGCGTCGCCGGGTTGGAGGGCGATCTCGCCAGCCGCTTCGACAGCGCCCTATATTTTGGGAGCGAAGCGCATCTCGACCCTCAGGCGGCGATGACCGCGCTTGGCGAGAGCTTGGCGGGAATGCACAATGTGAGCTTGCGCTTTGGCGAGAGCGCGCGAGGTGACGCCGATTGGACCGTCGATTGTCGGGGCTTCGCCGCTCGCGACGAACTGCCCGGCCTACGCGGCGTCAAGGGCGAGATGGTGATGCTGCGCAGCGGCGATCTCACCCTGTCGCGCCCAGTTCGGATGTTGCATCCCAAGCGCCCGGCCTATGTCGTGCCGCGCGGAGCCGGCCTTTTCATGATCGGCGCCACAATGATCGAGAATGAGGAGGCAGCGCGCGTCACGGCGCGCTCGGTGGTCGAATTGATCAACTCCGCCTATGCGATCCACCCCGCTTTCGCCGAGGCCGAAATCGTCGACATGGGCTCCGACGTTCGCCCCGCCTTTCCAGACAATTTGCCACGCCTCACGCGGCGTGGGCGCACACTTTATGTCAACGGGCTCTACAGGCATGGTTTCCTGCTCGCCCCGGCTCTGGCCCGCCGCGCCGCGAGAATGGTGATCGAAAACGCCTGGTTTCCGGAGGTTTGCCATGCGCATCCGGGTTAACGGGCATGAGCGAGACGTCGCCGCGCGAACGCTCGCGGCTCTGCTGGAAGAACTCGAATATGGCGACCAGCTTGTCGCCACCGCGCTCAACCGGGATTTTGTCCGCGCGAAGGATCGAGTCGAGACGCCGTTGCGTGAAAACGATTCCGTTGAAATCGTCGCGCCCAAGCAAGGAGGGTGACCCTTGGACGACGCGCTGACGCTCTACGACGTAATGCTCGACTCTCGCCTGCTGCTCGGCACGGCGCGCTATCCCTCCCCGGCCATTCTGGCGCAAGCGATCCGCGCCGCGAAAACACAAATTGTCACCGTGTCGCTGCGGCGCGAAGCCGGCGGATCCCGAGGCGGCGAGAGTTTTTGGACGCTCATCCGCGAATCGGGCGCGCGGGTTTTGCCCAACACCGCCGGTTGCCGCACGGTCAAGGAGGCGGTGACCACGGCGCAAATGGCGCGCGAGGTTTTCGGGACGGACTGGATCAAGCTGGAAGTCATCGGCGACGAGGATACGCTGCAACCCGACGTGTTCGGCCTCGTCGAGGCGGCGCGCATCCTTGTTGGGGATGGCTTTTGCGTCTTCCCCTATATGACAGAGGACCTTGTCGTCGCCGAAAAACTGCTGGACGCCGGTTGCCGGGTGTTGATGCCGTGGGCGGCGCCGATCGGCTCGGGACGCGGAATCAACAATATTTTCGGGCTGCGGTCCTTGCGCGCGCATTTTCCACAAACGCCGTTGGTCGTCGACGCGGGGCTCGGGGCTCCCTCCCACGCCGCGGCGGTGATGGAACTCGGCTATGACGCCGTATTGCTAAACACCGCCGTATCGCGCGCTGGCGATCCCGTCGCCATGGCGCGCGCTTTCGCGCTCGGCGTCAACGCGGGTCGCGCCGCCTTCCTCGCGAAACCGATGACGCCGCGCGATTTCGCGCGGCCCTCGACGCCGGTGATCGGCCGCGCCTTCGACGAGGGCGCGGCGTGAGGTTGGACCCCTTTTATCTCATCGTCGACGACGCCGGGTGGCTGGAGCGATTGCTGCCCCTCGGCGCGAAGCTCGTGCAACTGCGGATCAAGGATCGCCCGGAAAACGACGTTCGCTCACAAATTCGCGCGGCGCGAAAGCTCTGCACGAAATTCGCCGCGCGATTGGTGATAAACGACTTTTGGCGCCTCGCGCTCGACGAGGACTGCGACTTCGTGCATCTTGGCCAAGGCGATTTGGACGGTGCCGACATCGCCGCGCTGCGCGCGAAGGGCGTGCGGCTCGGCGTTTCCACTCACGACGAAGCCGAACTTGATCGCGCCCTTTCGCTG
>PLAI01000383.1 GCA_003134075.1 Methylocystaceae bacterium
GGTTGTGGATCATCGGCGTTCCCAGCGCTCCGTTGTGGGGAATGCTGGCGATGATTTTCCGTTTCGTGCCTTACATCGGCCCCCTCATCTCGGCGATCTTTCCCATTGTCCTCGCGGCGGCGGCCGGGACGGGCTGGGCCATGGTGCTATGGACGGCGGTGTTGTTCGCGATCGCGGAAACCGTGGCCGGGCAGATCATCGAGCCCTTGGCCTATGGACATAGCTCGGGGCTTTCACCGATCGCCGTCATCACCTCCGCCACGTTCTGGACGTGGCTCTGGGGACCGGTCGGGTTAATCCTGGCGACGCCGATGACCGTTTGCCTGGTGGTGCTTGGCCGGCATGTGGACCGGCTGGCGTTCTTGACCGTGATACTCGGCGACCAACCGGCGCTCATGCCGGCTGAGCTCGTCTATCAACGGATGTTGGCCAGAGATCCGATCGAGGCGAGCGAGCAGGCGCGAATGTTTTTGAGGGAGAAGCCGCTGCTCGCGTATTACGAGGAGGTTCTGCTTGAAGGCCTCAAGCTTGCCGCGGCCGACGCGGAGCGCGGTTTGCTCGACCCGGAACGGATGGCGCTCATTCGCGACGCGGTCGCCGATATCGCCGACGATCTCAGCGATCACAAAGACCCTCCCGAGCTAGCAGTCGCCGAGGCGGAGGCGCGCGCGCCGCTTGCGCAAACCGACGCGGCGCGGGAAACTCTTCCCGAAACGGCGCGCGAATTGGCGGGGCGGCGGCAAACCGGCAAGCAGGTGTTGTGCATTCCAGGTCTCGGCCTTATCGACGAGGCCCTGGCCATGATCCTCGCGCAACTCCTCGAACGAAGGGGAGTCGACGCTCGCGCCGAGGAAGCCGGCGCGTGGTCGAAGGCGCGCGTCGCCGCCCTGGATGTCAAGGATGTCACATTGATCTGCCTTTGCTATATGGAGACTCCCAGCGCCGCGCAAATACACTTCGCCGTTCGCCGTTTACGCCGAAAGGCCCCGGCGGCGATCATCCTTATCGCGCTGCTGGGCGAAACGAGCGCGGTTGAAGACGAGGAAGTTGTTCAGGCATTGGTGAAACTCGATCTGATCAAAACCACGCTTCACGCCGCGGTCGAAAGGATTCTCGCGATCACGGCGGAGCCTTCGGAACCCGAAGATCGCGGCAAGACGGCGGCGCGCAAGACGGGAGACGCAGGCGCCGAGGGCGACAGGTTCAAAGGCGACGCATCGCGCGAAAGCGCGCCTATATTATCGCCGAGCAGCGTGTGAACCGCGGATGTCCGATCGTCGCGAGCTAGATATGGAGCATCGCCTGGCGAAGCCCGCGCCCTGGAAGGCGTCAACTCGAGGAGGCGTCAATTTTTAGGAACTACAACGATCCGGTGTTTCGACGCGCTCTCGGGCCTTTGGCGCCGTGGGCGGAGCGTTTGCCCTACGTATTTCGCACCCCGCTCGACGCTTTTCTTCATTTCAACGAAGGCGACGGCTGGGCGATCGCCAGCCACATTGCTCTGTCGACGCTGATGTCGCTGTTCCCTTTCTTGATCGTCGTGACCGCGCTTGCCGGTCTCTTTGGCTCCAAGGAGCTTGCCGACGAAGCCAGACGCATTTTGCTCGACGTGTGGCCCGAGGAAGTCGCGACTCCGATCGCGAACGATCTTCAAAGGGTCGCGACGAGCACGCAAGGGGGAGTGCTGACGGTCGGCATGGTCCTCACTCTTTATTTTGCGTCGAGCGGCATCGAAAGTCTTCGTATCGGCCTCAATCGGGCCTACGGCGTCGGCGAGACGCGCGTTTGGTGGGTCCTTCGACTGGAATCGGTCCTTTATGTCATCGGCAGTGCGATCGCATTGCTGGCGCTCTCGGTTCTCGTCGTTTTCGGCCCGCTGATCATCGAGGCCGCCACGCGATATTTGGCCTGGCTGGAACCATTCACGTTGATCGTGACCGTCGCGCGATTCGCCATCGCCACTGTCGTTCTCGCGACGACGCTTTTCATTGTTCACTATTGGCTGCCCGCCGGCCGCCGTAGATTCGCCGAGATCGTGCCTGGGGTTCTCGTAACGCTCGCGTTGTGGCTCGTCGCCGGCGCCGCCTTCGGGCGTTACCTCGCGGCTTTCGCGGATCGTTACGCGCTGACTTACGCGGGGCTTTCCTCGGCGATGATCGCGCTGGTCTTTTTGTATTTTTCCGCGGGGATATTCATTTATGGCGGCGAACTGAACGCCGCGATCGCGCGCGCTTCGCGAAGTCCGACATCTCCGGCTGGGGGCCGTGATACGGTTCGCGCGTGATCGGCTCGTTTCAGATCCAATGCGCCAAGCCCCTCGCCGTGACTCTCGCCGCCAGCGGGGAGAGGTACGGAGAAGGGCTTGGGGCAATTTCGCGCCGCGAAGCGACCGGGCATATTTGGCGGGTGCGGGCGCCCGCCGAGAACGATCGGGTCGCGCGCCTATTGTTGGTGCGCCAGCGTGGAGTCCGGCCCCGTCTTGGTCGCTTGGCGCCCGGCGAAGGCCATCATCACGATCGCCCAGCCCGACATGAACAAGTTGATGCCGACGAGAAGACCCAGAACCCAGACGCCAGTCGCCGGCCAACCAAGAACGATGATCGCGACCAACAACAGATCCGAGACGCCGCTCGCCAGCATCCAGCCCCATGTGCCCGGCAGGGAATCGCGATAGACGAGCGACGTGGCGATCTGGAAAACGCCCTCGACGAGAAAGAACGCGGTCAAGAGGAATGTGAGCGACAACGCGCCTTCAACAGGCTTCCAGATCAACAGGATCCCGAGAGCGATCGACAGCGCCGCCGTGATCAGGCTCCACAGGAAGGCGGGGATGTGATGGGACGAGAATAGCGCGATGAGGCCGATGACGCCGCTGAACAGAAACAGCCAACCGACCCAGATGTCGATGGCGATCGTCGCGATTACCGGCGCGGCGACGGCAAGGACGCCGAGAATGATCATGATCACGCCCTGGAACATCATCAATCGCCAATGGGCGCCAAAAGCGTCCCTCACGGCGCGCTGCATATCGCTGAGATTTGGATTGTCAAAGGTCATCAAATTTCTCCTATTGTCCGCTTTCGCTCGACCCGCCCATCGCGGGACGTCCGGCATGCGCCGCTAGCGCTGCTCTATATACTCTATCTAGCGCTGCTCTATATGCTGTATATAGCGGCGTGGAGCGCTTCGATTAGGGGGGTGGATCGACGCCTTTGGCGAGGCTGAACGCGTCAGCTCTTGTCGTTGTTTTCGTGGCGCATTGGCCGGTCGGCCTGTTCGCTTACGCGGCGCGCGACATCTTGCAGATCCCGCCGCCATTGCTCCAACGCGAAACTCAGCGCGAAAACATACTCCACCGCCTCGACGGAGAGCTCTCGCAGCAGGCCGTCCCGGCGAAGCATCGCGATTTCGCCCGCGAACGCATCGAACGCCTCGTCCAATTTTTCGAGAGCGGGAGGGGCGCCGCCTGTCCTGAGCGCCGTCGCGCACTTGCGCAGATGCTCGACGGCGGCATTGGCGACGCGCGCGAGCAGCGGTCCCACCCGTCCTTGCAATGCCTCCGGGAGAGGCGCCGTCGCGGCCCGCCCGATCATGACGAGGTCATGGCGCAATCGGAGCAGGGAGTGGCGGAGCGGATCGAAATCCGGCTCGGCGGCGAGCAACGTCATTTGTTCGTGCCGGGCTTCCGCGCGAATCGAGTCCAATTTGGAGAAGGCCGCGCCGACGCTACGCTGCAGGGCCCTGATGGCGTCCTCGTCGGATTTTTGCGTGAAACCCAGGAACAGATCCGGAAGAATATCCGCGATAAGTTCGAGCATGTCGGCGGCGCGGTCTTTCACCAGCTTGCGGGCGCGCGTCGGAAACACCAGAAGAGAGACCGCCAGGGCGACCGAACCTCCCAGCGCCACTTCGAGGACGCGATCCGCGGCGGACGCGAGAGACGTCGCATGTGTGAGAGTTGGGGCCAGAACGACGATCACGGCGGTGGACGGAGCCGCGGCGAATCTGGGGCTCATCGCGGCGAGCAGAGCGAGCGGAGTTATGGCGATCGCCAGGACCGCGGCAAACGCGGCGTCGCTTAGATGAGAAACAAACACGGCGATTAATCCAGCGTAAATCGCGCCCCCCAGAGTGCCCAGGGAATAATCGATCGTGGCCTTCACGGATTTGCCGACGCTCATTTGCGTGAGGATGACGGCGGTCAACACGGCCCAGAGGACCATGGGGAATCCCAAAAGCCGCCCCAGCGTAAGGGCCGACAGGGCCGCGACCGTCACCCGCAAGCAAAATCCGAGCTGCATTCGATAGCGTTGGATGAAGCTCAGCGGCATTGTCCCACCTCCTCGAACGCGCCGTTTCCTTTGCGGCACGAGAGAGAACCGCGTCAAGGTTAAAAACGACCCGGCATGGTCGCCGCGCGCTGCTTGCAGACATGGACGCCGCGCGTCTTTCTTCTGCCGAGGCGAAAAATCGGCTACGCTTCGCGCGCGCTTGGGCGAAAGCGATCGATGTCAGTTTCCGCGGGGGGCCAATGAAAGATCCATACGAAATTCTCGGCGTCGCCCAAACCGCTTCGCCCGAGGAGATACGCAAGGCGTACCTCCGCCTGGCCAAGAAGTTGCACCCGGACCTCAACCCCGGAAGCAAGCATTCGGAGGACCGCTTCAAGGAGGTTTCGGCCGCCTATGATCTGCTTTCCGATTCGGAAAAGCGTCAACGCTTCGACAGCGGAGAGATCGACGCGTCAGGCGCCGAACGGCCGCGCGAAAAATATTACAAGGATTACGCGGCCGAAGCCGACGCCGGCCACCCCTACGAAAACCGTGCGGGCTACGCGGATTTCGCCGAAACGGACGACATCTTCGCTGAGTTGTTGCGGCGGAGGGCGCGGGAAGCGCGAAATGCGCGCGGGCCAGACTTGCATTATCATTTTTCGATCGATTTTCTCGACGCGGTCAACGGGGCGACCAAGGTGCTCACCTTGCCGAAGGGAGGGACCCTTCACGTGACGATCCCGCCTGGAATTCAGGAGGGACAGGTTCTGCGCCTGCGCGGGAAGGGGGCTCCCTCGCTCGGCGAGGGCGAAGCCGGGGATGCGCTGGTGGAGATTTCGATCAATCCTCACAAGTTCTTTTCCCGGCAAGGCGACGACATTCATCTCGACCTGCCGATCACGCTGACGGAAGCCGTCCTCGGGGCGGAAATCAGAGCGCCCACGCCAAGGGGGCCCGTCGTCCTGACGGTGCCGAAGGGATCGAATACTGGTAAAGTCCTGCGCTTGAAGGGAAGAGGCGTTCCGCGGCGCGATGGCCATGGCGACGAATTCGTCACGCTCAGGGTAATGTTGCCGCCAGAACCCAATCCTGAATTGGAGGCTTTTCTCTCCAACTGGACGCCAGGAAAGAGCTACGACCCGCGCCGGGACATGCAGTCATGATCATCACCAAGCTGGAATTTCTTGAACGCGCGCGGCTCGATCGCGAAACGCTGGAAGTGTGGATCGAAGAGGAATGGCTGCTTCCCAGTCGAGCGGCCAACGAGTTGGTGTTTACCGAGATGGACCTCGCGCGCGCGAAGCTCATCCGGGATCTAAAACATGACATGCGAGTTAATGACGAGGGCGTCGGCGTAATCCTGAACCTTCTCGATCAGATTCACGGCTTGCGAAAAGTCATGGCGGATTTGCTGCGGTCCGCGCACGAGCAATCCGCGCGCGATGATGTTTCATCGAAAGGCCAGGAAGGCGACAAATGATTATTTGCTCACATCATCGGCATCCGAAGGCGCAGAGCGCGCCTTGCGCGGCGAAGATTGAATCGTGACGAAAAACGTCGTCCCCTTGCCGGGCGCCGACTTTATAGCAAGCCGCCAGCCATGCCGGTCGGCGATCGATTTGCAGATCGCCAGTCCGATGCCGGTGCCGGGGTATTGAGTTTGCGAATGCAGCCTCTTGAAGGGTTCGAAAATCGTCCGCGCATATTTCTCGTCGAATCCAATTCCGTTGTCCGTGATTTCGAGCAGCACGCCGCCGCCGTCGATATCGGTGGACTTGATGCGAACCTTCGCGGTTTCGTTCGGTTTGCGATATTTGATCGCGTTGGAAACGACATTGGTTATCAGGCGAGCGAATTGCCCGCGGTCCGCCGTGAACGGTAGGTGAGGAACTTCAATTTGAATCTCGGCGCTGGTTTCGCTCACGAGTTGCGACAAATCGCCCAGCGCGGACTCAAGCTCGTCTCGCAGATCGACTTCTTGCAATTGTTGCTCGTCGTTGATCGTCTTCGAATAGGTGAGCAGATCGTCGACAAGCGATCGGGCGCGTAAAGCGGATTTGCTGATGACCTGGTTCGCATGCGCCATCTCGGATTTGTTCGAGGATTCGATCGCCCGCTCCATGAGATCCGAAAAGGCCGCGATCTTGCGCAAGGGCTCTTGCAGATCATGGGAAGCGATGAACGCGAATTGAGCCAGGCGCTCGTTGGCGCGCTCGAGTTCAAAGGCGCGTTGCGCCAAGGTCAGATCCGCCTCCCGCCGCGCGGAGATGTCGAGCACGGTCGCCAGCACGAGAATGCCCTTCAGCGTCTTGATGGGCGTGAGGCCGATTTCGACCGGAAATTCGCTGCCGTCGCGGCGGGTCGCCTTGAGGTCGCGGCCGATCCCCATGGGTCTTTTGC
The DNA here is from genome assembly GCA_003134075.1 of Methylocystaceae bacterium. Taxonomy (GTDB): domain Bacteria; phylum Pseudomonadota; class Alphaproteobacteria; order Rhizobiales; family Beijerinckiaceae; genus Methylocystis. Next base: position 6,675 of record PLAI01000383.1, read on the forward strand.
TTGGATTCGCCAAAAACCGTTGCCGCAAGGATAGGTGCGCTGGCCTTAACCACGTCGGAACCAGAATGTCTATGCTTTGTCCGATCAGTTCCCGCGGTTGGTAGCCAAACATTCGCGAGGTTTCCGCGTTGGCGAACTGAATGGCTCCATCTTGGCCGGTGACGATCATCGCCGCGGGCGAAGATTCCACCGCCAGGCGAAAAAGATCGTCCTCCACGCTTTCAAGCTCCATTGAAGCGCCCCTTGCCAGTCCATTTCGCGCACGCCATAATTACAAATGCAACGCCTTTTCAGGCGCGCGGCAGGCGGCGCTTACCCCTCTTGCAATATGGTGTTCAGTTGTCCTCAGTCGACGCTTCGAACCCGACATGCAGCGTCTTGATCATAGAAGACGATCAAGATGACGTATTCCTTTTGAATCGCGCCTTTGACGATGCGCGGCGTATCCTTTGCCGTGACATTAAAACTGAGCATATCGAGAATGGGCTCGAGGCGCTTTACCTCGTTTCACGGCAGGATCTCACGGAGAATCTTCCGGACATCTTGGTTCTCGATCTCAACATGCCCAAGCTGGACGGGATAAAATTTCTCATGACATTACGGCAATCCCTGGTCCTAAAGGATCTCCCGGTGTTCGTGCTGACGACCACGACGGCGAAGTCCATCCATGAGGAGGCGATGCGCGCGGGAGCCGACAGGGTCTATGTGAAACCCGACGACGCCAAGGCGCTGCTCTCCATCGCCCTCGACATGGTAGGCTCGGGCTGCGGGCCGGGCGGCGAAGCTCGACACGCGTGAGACGCGCTCCAGATTAGGAAAAGCGGCTTGGCGCGGGTCCGACAGGCGCCGCAAGAATAAGAGGCGGCGTGAACGGATGGACGCAACACCTGAGAACGTCGTCGAAACCAACATACCGGCGCGCCTCGACGCCTTGCCCTGGGGCCGTTTTCAGACGCTTGTCGTTGTCGCGCTCGGCGTCACCTGGATATTGGACGGGCTCGAGGTCACGATGGCGGGCGCGGTGGCGGCGACGCTAAAGGAAGACTCCGCGCTTGGGTTGAGCGACGCCGAAATCGGCTCCGCGAGCAGCGCCTATCTCGCGGGGGCCGTCGCGGGGGCGCTGTTTTTTGGCTGGCTGACCGATCGCCTCGGACGCAAGAAGCTGTTCTTCATCACGCTCGCGGTCTATCTCGCCGCCACGGCCGCGACGGCGTTTTCGTGGGATTTTTGGAGTTTCGCGACCTGTCGCCTGCTGGTGGGCGCGGGCATTGGCGGAGAATACGCGGCGGTCAATTCGACGATTCAAGAACTGATCCCCGCTCGCGTGCGCGGCTGGACCGAACTCGTGATCAACGGCAGCTACTGGATCGGCGCGGCGTTGGGGGCGGCGGGCTCGCTCGTTCTTCTCGATCCCGCGCTTTTCAATCCAGCGATCGGATGGCGTCTGGCGTTTTTTATCGGCGCGACGATCGGCCTCGTGATTTTCGTGTTGCGCACCTGGATTCCCGAAAGTCCGCGCTGGCTGATTACGCACGGCCGCCAGGAAGAGGCGGACGCCATTATGCGCTCGATCGAGGATCGGTTCGCGCGCGCCGGTTACGTTCTTGCGAAAGGCCCGTTTCCGAGCGTGAAATTGCGCGCCCGCGCTCGTACGCCCTTCGCGGAATTCGCCGGCGCGATGCTTCGCACCTATCCGCGCCGCACGGTCGTCGGCTTGAGCCTCATGGCTTCGCAAGCCATGCTCTATAACGCGGTGTTCTTCACCTATGCGTTAATACTGACGGAATTTTATGGCGTGGGCGCCAACTCGGTCGGCTGGTATTTGCTTGCGCTGGCGGGTGGCAATTTCCTTGGGCCCGTGTTGCTTGGTCGACTGTTCGATACGATTGGGCGCAGGATCATGATCAGCGCCACCTACGCCATTTCGGGAGTCTTGCTCGTGGCGGTCGGCTATCTTTTCGAGCGAGGACAAATCTCGGCGACCGAGCAAACGGCGGGCTGGTCGATCGTGTTCTTCTTCGCGTCCGCGGCCGCCAGCTCCGCTTATCTCACCGTGAGCGAAATGTTTCCGGTGGAAATCCGCGCCATGGCCATCGCCGCTTTCTTCGCGGTGGGAACCGGCGTCGGCGGCGTTTTCAGTCCGTGGTTGTTTGGGACTCTCATCGGAACAGGATCGCGCGCCCTGGTTTTCAGCGGCTACGCACTGGCGGCCATGCTGATGATCGGCGCCGCCGCGATCGAATGGGCATGGGGCATCGCGGCCGAGCGCAAGTCGCTCGAAGCCGTTTGCCGGCCGCTGACGCTCGTGGACTAGAGTTCCCGCGACCTTTGAAGAGACGATCCACCGGTCACGCGGCGAGCGGGATCGAGGGCGCGTCCAGCGCCTGCAAAAATTTGCACATCCAATTGCGTGCGTCATGCTCTCGCACTCTGGCGAGCAGCGCGGCGTGACGCTCGATGCGCTCTTCGCGCGGCATGGAGATCGCGCGCTGTATCGCTTGCGCGACATCGTCGGCGTCGTAGGGATTGACGATCAGCGCCTCCTGAAGATCCTCGGCCGCGCCGGCAAATCGCGACAGCACCAGAACGCCCGGGTTGTCGTCGTCCTGGGCCGCCACATATTCCTTGGCGACGAGATTCATGCCGTCGCGCAATGGCGTGACGAGACCGATTTGACTGCCCCGGTACAACGCCGCCAGAATGTCGCGCGGAACGTTTCGGTGGATATAACGCACGGGCGTCCAGTCGAAGTCGCCGAACTGCCCATTGATCTCGCCGGACAGCGCTTCGAGTTCATGCCGAATGTCGGCGTAGGCCTTCACCTCCTCGCGCGTTGGCGGGGCGATCTGCATCAAGGTCGCCGCCTTGCAATTTCGCGGATAGAGTTCGAGCCAACGCTTGAATGAACGGAATCTGTCCGGCAGCCCCTTCGTGTAATCCAGGCGGTCGACCCCAATGATATTCACCCGCGGCTCGCCGCGCCGGTGCAGCCACTGTATGCGCTCTTCGGCTTCTGGACGTCTCGCCGCCGCGGCGAAGGATTCGACGTTGATGCCCACCGGAATCGTGGAAACGGATACGACATTTTCGCCAATGCGCAGCAGCTCGTCCGAAACCATCTCGCCGCCCATGTGCTCGCATGCGAAGCGAGTGAAATTCGCCTGGTCCAATTTCGTTTGAAAACCCAATACGTCATATTGCACGAATGCGTTCATGATCCACTCATGCTCCGGCATCGCGAACAGCACATCGGGCGGCGGGAACGGAACGTGGAGGAAGAACCCCAGTCGATTGCGAACGCCGCGCGCCCGCAATCCCTCCGCCAGAGGGATGAGGTGATAGTCGTGCGCCCAGACAAGATCTCCTGTCATCAACAAGGGCGCGAGCGTCTCCGCGAAATGATTGTTCACGCGTCGATAGGCTTCGCTGCTCTCTTGCGTGAAGCGGGCGAGATCCAATCGGTAATGGAGAACCGGCCACAACGCCGCATTGCAGAACCCAAGGTAATATTCCTGATAGTCACGCTCGGTGAGCGGCATGGTGACGATGGTCACCTTGTCGTATCGTGTGCACGCCACCGCGACGCCCGACTCGTCGGCGACGATTTCGCCATTCCAGCCGAACCATAAGCCGCCGCGTTCGCGCAGGCCATCGAGAATGCAAACAGCGAGGCCGCCAGCCGCTTTGCACTCCGGGTTCACGACCCGGTTGGACACGACCACGAGACGTTTCATATCGCCTTCTCCCAAGAGCGCGACAGCCGCATCGCGCAATTGATGATCCCGACCATTGAATAGGTTTGCGGGTAGTTTCCCCACTGTTCCCCGGTTTCAATGTCGATGTCTTCGGACATCATCCCTAGTCGGTTTCGACATGCGAGCAATTGTTCGAAATATTCCCGCGCCTCCTCCGTCCGCCCCATGCGCGCCAAGACGTCGATGCGCCAGAACGAACAGGTGTTGAACGCGGTCTTTGGCGTCCCGAAATCGTCGGGGGCTTCATAGCGCAGGATATGGGGGCCGCGCGCCAGGACATTCTCGATCTGCTCCATGGTCGAGATCATTCGCGGATCATTCGGTTCGATGAAGCCGACCTCGACCATCAACAATACGCCGGCGTCGAGGTACTCGCCGTTGAATGAATCGACAAAAGCGCCTCGCTGCCGCGACCACGCACGGCTCAGAATGGTGTCCTTCACCTGATCGGCCTTTTCCCGCCAATCCCGCGCGCGTTCCGGCTCGGCGATATAGTCGGCGATCAACGAAAGGCGATCGAGCGCCGCCCAACACATAACCGCCGAGGTCGTATGCACGGACGCCCGCGATCGCAGTTCCCACATGCCGGCGTCCGGCTTGTCGTAATTCGCGAGCGCCTTGCGCCCCATTTCTTCAAGGTGCAGAAAGTCCGTTCGCGTGGGAGGCGAGAGGAGACGGCGATCGAGAAAGGCCTGGGCGACACCCAGAATCACATTGCCATAGGTGTCATGCTGAAGATGTTCATAGGCTTGATTGCCAATTCGAACGGGCCCCATGCCACGATATCCTGGCAGCGTCGTCACGATCTTCTCCTGGAGGACCGCTTCGCGGCCAACGCCATAGACCGGTTGAAGGTGATCCTGCGTCGCGGAAGACACGACGTTCATCAACCAGCCGAAATAATTCTCCATTTTGCGCACCGCCGCGAGACGATTGAGCGCCCGCACGACAAAGTAGGCGTCTCGCACCCAGCAGTACCGATAATCCCAGTTGCGTTGCGTGTGGGGAGCCTCGGGAATGCTTGTCGTCAGGGCGGCGACGATCGCTCCCGTCGGCTCATAAGTGCAGAGTTTGAGCGTTATCGCGGCGCGAATGACGGCGTCCTGCCACTCGTAGGGAATAGCCAATCGATGCGCCCACGTCAGCCAATAGTCTCTTGTGCGGTTTTCGAACGCGTGGGCGGTTTGCTCGACGCCTTCGCTCAAGGTTTCATCGACGCCGAGGATGAGGTCGAGCGGCCGGTTAAGATTGAACAGCGTCTCTTCGCGGACATAGTCAATGGGCGCGTTGGTGGTCAAGCGCAACGTCGTATTGGAGCCGATATAGCGGATATGATGCGCGCCAAATGTCAGACTCGGCGCGCTCGCGCCATAGTCGAAGCGTGGACGCACGTGAATTCGAATGCGTGGACTGCCCGAAATTGGCGAGAGTCGCCGCACCAGCGTTTGCGGATAGAACGGCCGATCTCGCCACCAAAAGCACGGCACGAAATCCGTCACTCGGAGTGAACCCTGTTTGCCATGAAGAGTCGTCACAAGGATCGCGGTATTGCCGTCGTAGTGTTGTTCGCTTTGCGTATGATCTTCGAGTTCGATCGCGAAAACCCCCTCACCCTCCGCGCCCTTCGGCGCGCCGAGCAGGCAATGAAACACCGGATCGCCATCGAAGCGCGGCGTGCAGCACCAGACGACGCGTGCGTCGCGGTCGATCAGGGCCGCGAAAGAGCAATTGCCGACGACGCCAAGGTCGAGGTCGCTCATCTGACGGACTCCTCGCAACTGTTGTCGACGAGCCCGCTAAGCCAAGCGCGGAATTGACGAACGTCGTGCGCGCGAAATCGCGCGACCGACTCTCCGGCGCCGATCTTGATGGAAACGCCATGCCGAGCGTTCACCACGGAAAACCCGGCCTCGTCGGTGATATCGTCGCCGGCGAAAATCGGTCTGCGTCCGAGGAAGGGAGATTCGGATAAGAACGCTTGGATCGCACCGCCTTTGTCGCTGCCCCGCGGCATGATCTCGTAGACCATTTTGCCTTGAAGCAGACACAGATCGGAACGTTTCTCGACGACGCCGTGAACAATGTCGCGGCAACGCCGTTCAAGCTCCGGGCGCAGGCGATAATGCAACGCTATCGCTCCGGGCTTTCGTTCGATCGCCACGCCAACCTCATGGCCGATCGCCTTCTCAATGTCGAAAATGATCGACGAAATGTCGGCCGCGTCCCGCGAATGGATGATTCCTCTGGCGTCGCGACGCTCCAATCCGTGCACGCCAGCGATAGGCAAGACGAGCGGGCGTAGTAGCCTATCGACGACAGCAATTTCGCGACCCGAGACGATGGCTAGCGCGCGGCCGACCTTCTCCGACAGCATCTCCAGCAAACGCAGCGTGGAGCGGTCTACGTGAACCGAATCGGGATGAGCGACTAGCTCCGCGACGGTTCCGTCGAGGTCCAGGAAAATCGCATAGCGTTCGATGTTGTCGATCTCGGGCAGCATAACCTCAGTCCTCGAGCCTCGGTCGCGCCAAAATCGCGGAGTTGCGCTTGCCCGCGGCTTGGTTCCCGCTGTCCAACTCCCCTCCGGCGCCTTCGGGCGCTTGAGCGCCTTGGCCAGAACCTAGCAGAGAAATTGGAGCGCGAAGCGCGAATTTCAACCCGCGCCGAAGAATAGGACCGATCGCCCACAAGCAATTGGTTCAGTGGCGTTCGCGCCTTCACTCCCCTCACTTCGCCGTGGGAGAAATCGTCACCAGCGCGATTTTGTCGACGCCGCTGCAGGCGAGCGCCAGCCCGCCGGCATGCGTCGCGACCATGTTGCGCACGACGCCGCCGCCCGATGGGATCGGCCATTGCGCGAAGCTTTTGGTCTTCGCATCGAAGCGCACGAGCATGTTTTGCTCGGCGCCGGTCTCCACGTACCAAATGTCGTCGCCGAGCACGGCGATCGCATAGGGGCCCGATTGCGCGCCGCCGGGCGAAAGCCAATCGACGACTTCGCCGTTTCGCGGGTCTAGCCGACCGAGCCGGCCGCGCGTGAAATCCGTGTACCAGATGTAGCCATCGCTCGTCGCTGCGATGCGGCGCGGTCGCGCGTCTTCGCTCGGCAGCACGAACTCCTCGATGCGTCGCGTCGCTGGATCGACGCGCGCGATCTTATTCGCGCCGAATTCGGCGACATAGAGCGCGCCGTCCGCGCCGAATACGAGGCCGTAAGGCGCCGAGTCCTTCGTCGGCGGGGAAAGCAACGCGATCTCGCCGCTCGACGGATCGAGGCGCCCAATCAGATTGGCGCCTTGCGCGGTGAACCACAGCACGCCGTTCTTGTCGAAGATCGGCGTGTGAGGATCGATGCGCCCCGCGCTTTTCGGAATATACTCTCGCACCTCGCCGCTCGCGGGATCGAGCTTGCCGATGTAGCCCTTCGCTTGCGCCGTGAACCATATCGCTCCGGACTTGTCCGCGACGAGTCCATGCGGGCCGGAATCGGGCTCCTTTAAAGGAAATTCCCGCACCTTCCCGGTGGCGGGATCGAGCCGCCCGAGCAGATTGACCTTCTGGCCGGTGTACCAAATCGCTCCATCGGGCGTCGCCAGCGGATCGTGCGGATGCGTGCCGCGCGTCGGCGTCGGCCACTCGCGAATGTCGACGCGCGGCGCCGTGGTCTGGTCCTTGACCTCGATCGCGCCGGGCGCCGCGGCGCAATGGGCGCAAGCCTCGAACGCAAAAGCATGGCGGGCACCCGCATCGTAAAGTGAAAGCAGCGCCGCGGCGCCGGCGATCGCCGCGGTCGGCCAGAGCGAGCGAGAACGATCCAGCTTCATTGCGTTGCTCCACGGGTTGTTCGTCAGAAAATAGGTTTTTCCCGCCGCCGTTCAAGAAAACGCCAGTTCGGCAATCTAACACAGGGCGCGGCCCCGCCAACGACATTGCGCGCGAGTCCATCCTCGGAGTTGGCGGCAAGGGATTTTGGTTATCGCTTCCGCTGGGTTAAGTTCTGTCGTCGTTCCTTCGTCCGCTCTGGAAAGCCTGTCGCTCGCGCATGACCATCGCCCCCATCCGATATGTCGAACCCGTCTACCGGCCGCCGAGCGAAGCGGATTCGCTGATCCTGCCCGTGACCGACGGCTGTTCCTGGAACGGGTGCACATTCTGCGAAATGTACACCGCCCCACAAAAGCGCTTCCGCCCTCGTGGCGAGGAGGAGGTGTTCGAGAGCATCCGACGCTGCGGCGAACAGTTTGGCGTAGGCCTCAAGCGTGTTTTCCTGGCCGACGGCGACGCCATGACGCTCTCCACCCGTCGCCTCGCGGCCGTGCTTGCGGCGATCCGCCGCGATCTGCCCGGCGTGCGGCGGGTGTCGAGTTATTGCCTGCCGCGCAATTTGCGCAAGAAATCGGCGGCGGAGCTTCGGGAATTGGCGGAACTTGGTCTGTCGCTTGTCTATGTCGGGGCGGAATCGGGCGACGACGAAGTGCTGGCGCGGGTCAATAAGGGCGAAACTTTCGCGACGACGCGCGAGGCGCTCGAAAAGTTGCAAGAGGCGGGGATCAAACGCTCGGTGATGATCCTCAACGGCCTCGGCGGCCAGACGTTGTCGCGACAGCATGCGCTGAACTCGGCGGCGCTGATCAACGCCGCGCAACCCGAATTTCTCGCCACGCTTGTCGTGAGCTTTCCACAAGGCGAGGCGCGACTGCGCGGAAATTTTCCCGACTGGGAGCCGCTTGGCGTGCTGGGCTTGCTCCAGGAAATGGAGCTGTTCATTTCCGACTTGGAGCTGAAGCGCACCGTATTCCGCAGCGATCACGCCTCGAACTGGCTGATCCTGAAAGGAACGCTGGGACTGGATAAGCCGCGGCTGCTGCAAGAATTGCGATCGGCCATCGTCGCGCCCGAAGCGGCTCCGTTGAGGCCAGCCTGGTCGCGCGGGCTATAGCGTCGGCGAATTTCAGTCGCCTAGGCGACCTCGCGTCGCGCGATCCGAGCGTCCAGATCAGTTGGCGCGCTCTCGCGCGATTCCCCCGTCGCGATCAGCAAATAGACCGCGGGCAGGACGAACAAGGTGAACAGCGTGCCGATCGATAGGCCGCTCGCGATCACGAGGCCCATGTTGAACCTCGACACCGCGCCGGCGCCGCTGGCGATGATCAGCGGGATCACGCCGAGCACCATCGCCGCCGTCGTCATCAGGATCGGCCGCAGACGAATCGCGGCCGCCTGCTCGATCGCCTCGCGTTTCGAGAGTCCGCGCCGCCGTAGATCATTGGCGAACTCGACGATCAGAATGCCATGCTTGCTGATGAGCCCCATCAGCGTCACGAGTCCTACTTGCGTATAAATGTTGAGAGTGGCGCCGCCCACGCCCACGCTGATGAAGATCATCGCGCCGGCGATGGACATCGGAACCGACACCAATATGATCAGCGGATCGCGAAAACTTTCGAACAGAGCGGCCAGGGACAGATAGATCACGATCAGCGCGAATCCGAAGGTCAGCACGAAGCCGCTGGATTCCTGCACATATTGACGTGACAACCCGCCATAATCGACGGAATAGCCGAGCGGCAGCTTTTTGGCGGCAAGATTTTTGAGATAGTTGAGCGCGTCGGCCTGCGCCACGCCGGGCATGACGACGCCCTGCAGCGTGGCGCTGTTCAATTGCTGAAAATGGTTGAGCGATTCAGGGACCACCTTGGTGGAGATGTGCGCGATGGTCGACAGCGGCACCGGCACGCCGTTGACGCTGGCGATGTAATAGTCGAGCAATTGCTGGGCGTTGAGCCGCGAGCGCTGCTGGACCTGCGGTATCACCTTGTAGGAGCGTTGGTCGAGGCTGAAATAGTTTACGTAACCGCCGCCGAGCATCGCGGTGAGCGCGCTGCCGACGTCGCTCATCTTCAACCCCAGTTGCGCCGCCTTGTTGCGATCGATTTCCACCGTCGATTGCGGATTGTCGATCTTGAGATCCGTATCGAGAAAGATGAACATGCCGCTCCGGTTCGCTTCCTGCAACATCTCCTGGGCGACGACATTCAGGCGATCGAACGGTTCGGTCGAGGTCACGACGAATTGAACGGGAAGTCCCTGACTGCCCGGCAGCGGCGGCATCTGGAACGCAGCGATGCGCGCGCCGGCGATCGCCGCGACCTGCTGCTGAACGATCGGCTGAAGTTCTATGGATGTTTTGGACCGCTCATCCCAAGGCTTCAGCACCATGCCGGCGATCGATTGACCGGGCATGTCAAGCTGGAACACGTGGGCCGTCTCCGGGTGTTCGGCGAAGGCCGCGTAGACTTGTCTCGAGTAGATGAGCTTTTGCTCCAGCGTCGCATTGGGCGCCGGCGAGGCGGAGGTGATGATAATGCCCTGGTCCTCTTGCGGCGCGAGCTCGCTTCCGGCCTCCACATAAAGAAAATAAATGCTGCTCAGCACGATCAGCGAAAACACCGTCGTCACCGGCAATGTGTCGAGGCTGCCGTGCAGCGCGCGCTGGTATAGCCGCAGCAGTCTGTCGAAGGCGCTGTCGATGAATTCCGACAGGCGATCCTGCCAACCGCGGCTTTTGGGGTCGTGCGCGATGAGCAGGCGCGAACTCATCATGGGCGAGAGCGTCAACGCCACGACGGCCGAAATAGTGACGGCGCCGACCAGAGTGAAGGCGAATTCGGTGAACAGCGCTCCGGTCAGTCCGCTCTGGAACCCTATCGGCACATAGACCGCGATCAGCACGATGGTCATCGCGATGATTGGCCCGCCAAGTTCGCGCGCGGCTTGAATCGCGGCGGCGGTCGGCGTCAACCCTTCCGCAAGATGCCGGTTGACGTTCTCCACCACTATGATCGCGTCGTCGACCACGAGGCCAATCGCCAGGACGAGGGCGAGCAGCGTGAGCAGATTTATGGAGAAGCCGAACATCAGCATCATCGTGAAGGCGCCGATCAACGACAGCGGGATCGCCACGGTCGGGATCAGCACCGAGCGGAGCGAGCCCAGGAATACGAACACAACTAACGTTACGATCGCCAGCGCCTCGAACAGGCTCCAAACGACCTCGCGGATCGAGCTGTTGACGAAGGAGGTGGCGTCGTAAACGATGGCGCCGGTCAATCCTTGCGGCAATTGCTCCTGGATTTCGGGAAAGATTTTTCGCACGCCGGCGATCACGTCGAGCAGGTTCGCGGCGGGCGCGATCTGAATGCCGAGATAGACCGCCTGTTTGCCGTCGAAGCCGACCTGGCTCTCATAATCGTCGGCGCCGAGCACGACATTGGCGACATCCTTGAGCCGCACGATCGCGCCGCCCGACTGTTTGAGCACCAGCTCGGCGAATTGCTCGGCGGTGTGCAGATTGGTGGAGGCCGTGAGATTGACCTGCACCATCTGGCCCTTGGT
>PLAI01000244.1 GCA_003134075.1 Methylocystaceae bacterium
TTAAACTTGAACGGCACGACAGACCCCCGTGATAGCCACGGTAAACATCTGCCCCACACCCCTTAAACGGCCGCCACGCCGATATCCGTCCACCAAAGCCGCGCGCCGTCACTTCTTGAATCTCGCCCAGGCTGCTTTCGAGAACTCCTTCCAGGCCGAGTCGAACACGTCGCGCGACGGCAGGACGGTGGCGCCCGCCCAATGGGCGAGGTAGATCTCCTTGCCTTCATAGTCGAGCGGCTTGCCGTCCTTGAACGTCACGCCTGTCGCCTTGTAGAAGTTCTCGTGCGAAGCGTTTTCGACGCAATGCGGCAGGTATTTGATCTTCAGCCCGCGCCGATGCACGACGAAATTCACGAGCGGTTGGGCGAACAACTGCCCGCGCTTGCGCACCTCGTGAAAAATCTCAGCATCCTGCGCGATCACATTTATGAAATCTGAAAGCTGAAGATATTTGTTCGAGGTGACCCAGAATCCGTCGTTGAACAGCGCCACGTCGCGTAGGAACGGATATTTGTCCTTCCTGTTGTTGTAGACATATTCGAAGCTTGGCGAGGCGACGATAAACTCGCACTCTCCGGGCTTCAGCCGGCCGAAAATCGGCGTAAAGTCGCGGAACAGGATGACGTCCACGTCCACATAGGCCACTTCGTCGAGCGGCAGCGCGAGCGCCTGGAGTTTTCGCAGACGCCGCCGATTATTATTGAAAAGACCCGGGTAAAGCTCATGCGCGAGCTTGTCGATTTCCTTGGGCTCCTCCTCGATAAAGGTCGCGCCGTATATCTCCGCCGCCCGTCGCGTCATCGCGACATTGTCGTCATAGGGGATGAGATAGATCGGCAGCGTCGAATTGGTCGCGAGATAGCTTTCGAGGAACGGCAGCAGCCAGTCGATGATCTTGTCGTTGCCGACGATGGCGATGCCGTAGCGCTTGCCGGTTTCCGCGGCCGCCCCCTCCGAGAGGGGGGCGCGGGTCGGCGAAAAAAGTGGATGCGAGGGTGGATACGAGGAAGGAAGGCTCATATATCCGGTCTACTTGGAAACTCCGACGCATGGCAAGGGGCGGTTTTTATGGGGTCTGTCGCAGGCGCGACCGAGGGGCTCGCTCGGAAAAGCGACGCCATCAAGCCGTTTGCGGGCAAAACAGTGGCGGTGGTTCACGCCGCGTGGCATTCCTGCGGCAGCTATCAGGTGAACGTCAGCCAGCTGATCGCCTATAAGGCCTTGGGTGCGCGGGTGATTTCCATCGCCTTCATGGACGTTCCGGGCCCGCCGGCGCCCGATGGAGGCCGTTGGCCGCGGTATCTGGAGGGAAGCCGCGACCTGCCCGCCGACCGGCGCTTTTTCACGGGCGCGTCAAATTCGGCGGTTTGGACGATTTCGTTGCTGAAAGACGGCTGGTGGCCCCTGATTCATGGCGATCAGGCGACCTGGCTCATCGAACTGGCCAAGCGCGCGCCCATGCCCGAGGGGGTCGAGACCGAAACGATCGATCTGGTTCACGCGAACCACTACTTCACACTGCCTCTCGTCGAACGGCTAATCGCGAAGCGGCGCGTTCCGATCATCTTGGAGACGCAAGATATTCAGGCTCGTCAATTTGTGCTGCGCAATCAGGACGGCTTTTTCATTCCGCCGTACGTCATCTACGAAGACATGCTGGCGGCGGAGGTCGGCTGGATGAAGCGAGCGGATGTCAATGTCCACATCAACGCGGAAGAGCACGCAGCCTTCCACCGGCTCCTCCCAGGAGCGCGTCACGAGCTTGTGTATCCCGCTGTGGCGCCGGCGCCGCTGGGCGCCGGAGGGCGCGCAATCGTCATCGTGGCGAGCAATCACTATCCAAACTACCTCGGCTTGCGGTGGTTTTTGGAGAAAGTCCTGCCTCTCGCGCCTGGTGTCGACATAGAGATCTACGGTAATATCTACGAAGGCGTAAGGTCGCGCGACGCGGCGCTCTACGAGGCTCATCAGCGCCTTTTCAAGGGGCGCGCGCCGGACATCGGCACCGTTTACGCGAACGCGGGATGCGTTCTTCTGCCGACGACCGATGGCTACGGCCTTTCCATCAAGGCCGTCGAGGCTCTGTCCAGCGGCGCGCCGTTGATAACGACTCCGGCAGCCTTTCGCGGCATGAGCGTCGATCCGCGAACGCTCGCCAATGTAGCTGTGGCCGAGCGCGCAGAAGATTTCGCCGCGGCCCTTCGCGACATTCATGCCCGGCTCCAGGCCGGCGGCGCGGATAGCTCAAGAGCGACAACAGACTCGCGCCGCTATTACGACGAGGCGTTCAGCAACGACGCCTATGCGCGCGCGCTCGCAAAAATCACAGTTCCGATGGTGTGTGGATGAACGAAACTCTTTCGCGCGAAAACGCGGCCGCCGCGCGCTTCGCCGGCAAAAATGTCGCGCTGATCCATCCGGCGTGGCATTCTTGCGGGACATATCGCTCCGTCGTCGGGCAGATCGCGGCCTATCGGGCGTTCGGCGCGCGCGTGTTTCCCATCGCGATCAGCGTAGATCCGGGATATTCGCCGGAGTGGCGTTGGATTTGGCGCTCCTATATCGAGGCCACGCCCGAACTTGACGCCGGCGAGCGCTATTTCGGCGGCGTGCCGTTTCACGTCTATGCAGACCCGCGGTTCCTTCGCGATGTGGTGTGGCCCTATATCCACGGCGACCAAGCGAAGATCCGCGCCGGCTCGGCGGCGCGTGCGCGAATTTCGGCCGAAGTCGCCAACGTCGAATTCGACTACATCCACTGCAATCATTTTTTCCTCATGCCGATCGCGACGAGATTGGCGAAGGGACGAGCGCCAATCGCGCTCGACAGCCACGACCTTCAAGCCCGCCAGTTCATACTCATGAACAAAGACATGCCCTGGCTGCGTCCGCGCGCGACAGTTGAATCGATGTGGGCGCAGGAACTCAGCCTGATGCGCGGCGCCGATCTGCTTTTTCATGTGAATGACGAGGAAAACGAAGAGTTCCAAAAGTTCCTTCCCGAAAAAGCGCACGCTCTGCTCTATCCGGCCGGACCAGAGACCGCGACGGGCCCTGGCGGCCCCGACATTGTGATCGTCGCGAGCTTCAACACGGCCAATATTGAGAGCGTGATCTGGTTCTTGCGCGAGGTCGCGCCGCATGCGAAAGACGTAAGCGTCAAGATTGTCGGCAATGTCGACGCGGGCGTGCGCTCTCGAGCGCCGGACGAGTTCGAGAAATACAAAAGCTGGTTTCTTGGCCGCGTCGACGATCTCGACGCCGTCTACGCCAACACCCGGCTGGCGCTGCTTCCCACGATCAGCGGCTCCGGCCTGTCGATCAAGACGTTGGAGGCGTTTGCGAGCGGGCTCCCCATAATCGCGACGACTCACGCCCTGCGCGGGATGAGCGCGGAGGCGGCGGCGCTCGAAGGCGTAGTGGTCGTCGACGAGCCGGAAGCTTTCGCGCGCGCGCTCCGCGAAACCGCGAAAGGGCCGATTCCAACGACGGCGCAGCGCCAGGCGAGCGCGGCGCGGGCATATTATGAGGCGAATTTCTCACTCCGGGCCTATGAGCGCAATTTGGCGTCCCTCGTGGCGCCCTTGCTGGCGCGCTCGCGTTGACCGCGAAGCGATTTGCGGCCGGGCTCGGGACCACGTATGAGCGACGCGAATGACGCGGCGGGGCGATTTTTGCCCCACGCGGCGGCGGGTTCTGTCGCAAATTTTCACAGCGGCCGAGAAAGGCTTGGGACGATAAACCGGCAAGGCCGGAAGCTGCCGCGACGATTGCGATTGTGAGGTTCATAGTGATCTCCGTCCTATCGGGGCAGTCCATGCCGCGACACGCATAGTGCTGGTTTACCTCGCCGGCGCATAGAATTGCCGCGCTGGACGCAACTCACCTGTCGCGCACATTTAGCCCTTGCGGATCATGTGCATGAGTTCGATGCCGGCAATCGTTGATGCAGTTCGATGTCGGCCTCATGTTCCGCGTTGTAACTTTCGAGCGCCACCGTGTTGGCGCCACTCTTGTCGATCGTAATCTTCTCGGGAATATCGTGCTGACCAATCGCCTTACGCAGGAACCGCGATGCAGCTTTACGATCGCGCTTGGCCGTTAACAAGAAGTCGACCGCGCCGCCAATCTTATCAACGGCCCGATACGAATACTTCCAGCGGCCTTTGACCTTCACATATGTCTCGTCCATTCGCCAGCTGGAGCCAACCGGACGCTTGTTGCGTAAATGATTCCACGACCGCGCCGTCGCGCCTTTCGAACCCTCCGTGCAACAAGGCCACGCGGAACCTTTTGTGCGAGCCGGAGGCCCGAGGTCCAATGCGCCGTGGACCGCAGGCCTCCGGCTCGCTACCCGTGCTCGGACACATGCACGCCCCTGACGCCGGCCCTGCGCGCCGCTTCGAGATCAAGCTCGCTATCGCCGATCAGAAGACTGTTCGCGCGATCCACCGGCCAACGCCGCAAGAGATCGAGAATCATCCCCGGCTCGGGTTTGCGCCAATCGGAGGCGCGGCGATAGGATTCGATCACCGCTTCGGGGTGATAAGGGCAGTAGCGGATGTCGTCGATATGCGCGCCGGCCCGCGCCAGCTCCTGTTGCATGAAGGCGTGCAGCGTCGCGATGTCTTCCTCGCGATATATCCCCTTGGCGACGCCCGCCTGATTGGTGACGATAAAAACGAATTTGCCCTCGTCGTTGAATTTCTTGACCATGTCGATCGCGCCGTCGCGCCATTTGAAACGGTCGATCGCGCCGACGTGGCCGTAATCTTCGTTGAGCACCCCATCGCGGTCGAAAAACACGGCGGGGCGCTTCTGCGCCTCGGGAACACTGCGCTGCGCCTCGGCGTAGGAGTCCGGTATTCCTATGTCGATAAAAAATCCGTCATAGGCGAAGCCGCCAAGTTTTCCGTCGCGCGCCAATTTTGGAAGCACGTCCGCCTCCAGCGAACAAAACGGCGCGCCGAGATCGTCAATTCCCTTCTTGAAATAATAAACGCCGGCATTGACGAGTCCGCCGCGCAAATCCGGCTTCGCCGCCGCGCCGAATTCCACGATCCTGTCGCCTTCGAGCCGCACGGCGCCGTAGCGGCTCACATCGGGCAGCGACCGCAGGGCGAGGAACACGTTAGCCGAAGCGCGGTTCGCTCGCAGCCGCAAATCAAGAAGATTGACGTCGAACCAGCTGTCGCCGTTCAGCAGGAAAAATTCCGGCCCAAGCAGCTCGCGGGCGCACCAGAGCGCTCCGCCTGTGCCTGCCGGCTGAGGTTCGACGGACACGGCGATACCCAGGCCGAGCGACGTGGCGGTCTTCGCCGCGAAAGCGCGGATTTCGTCGGCCTTGAAACCGGCGAGCAGGACGACGCGCCCGATCCCATGCCGCGCCACTTCGAAAAGCAGGCGTTCGAGAAACGGCTTTCCGTCCACCTCCAGTAGCGGCTTGGGCGTCTTCTGAGTGAGGTCGCCGAGGCGCGTTCCGAGGCCTCCGCACAAAACGACGGCTTGAAGAGCGTCGATTTTCGGCCCCATTACCGTGCGGCTCCGCCGAAAAGCGCCTGTTCGACGGCCCCGCACAGCGCATGCGCCGCAACCATGTAGATCTCCTGGATCATGGGCGTCGAAGTCGAGGGGCGCGCAAGTCCGCGCGCCTGCCGCTCGAACACATGCTCGTATCCGTAATCATTGCCGATCGCCGCGAGCACGGAAGCGTCGGTCGTCAGCGCTATAGCGGCGAGCGGCGAGCGATCGAAATTGAGGCGCGATTGAAATTCGCCCGCGATATGCCGAGCGTCCCCGGCGCTGCCGCCATTGCCCGCGATGAGCAGCTTGGCGCCGTCCCGCGGGCATTTCACGCAAGCCTGCGTCGGGGCTCGAATCGCGTCCATGAAGTCCGGCGTTCGCGCCGCGAGGCCGAGCGCCTGCGAGGACTGTTGGAGATGCTCTTCGATCATGTCCATGACGGCGCGCTCCATGTCTGAACGCCACCCTCCGTCAGGCGGGCCGGCGTCGCCTGGCCTCCCGCCCCATTGAGCGCGCGAATGACGGTTGTTCTGTTCTCCGGCTTTGTCAAGAACATGAGAAAGCCCCCGCCGCCCGCGCCGGACACTTTGCACGCATAGGCGCCAGCGTCGTGACCGACCTGGAACAGCGTTTCGATCAGTTCGTTGGAAATCGTTTTCGCGGTCTGCTTCTTGAAAAGCCACGACCGATTGAGAACATCGCCGAACTCGGCGAGGTTTCCCGCCAACAGGGCGCGCTTCATATCGTGAGCCGCGGCCTTGAGTCCCAGCAGCGCCTCAATGGCGTCGTCGTGATGCTTCTCAATGTGAGCCGTCTGCTCCTTGATGATCGTGTCGGACTCGCGCGAGACCCCGGTGAAGCAGATCGCGAGGGACGATTCGAGCTCCAGAAGAACGTTCTTATGGACGCGCAGCGGATTGACGATCACACGGTCGCCGGCAAGAAACTCGATGAAATTCACGCCGCCGAAAGCCGCCGAATATTGATCCTGCTTGCCGCCGGCGAGCCGCAGATCCTGGCGTTCAACTTCGAAGGCCAAATGGGCGAGATCGTAGAGTCCGAGAGGCGCGCCGACATATTCGCGCATGGCTTCGCAAAGAGCGACGACGAGAGCCGACGAGGTGCCAAGCCCCGACCCCGCCGGCGCATCGGTCGTCGTCACGATCGCCAAGCCGTGCGACCGGGGCAGATAGCCCTCTCTTAAGAACCGGTTGTATACGCCGCGATGCAGGCGCAGCCCGTTGGCGGCGTCGAGCGGCGCGCCGGTCGTGTGCCGTTCTTTGACACCAAGGTCGCAGGCGCGAAAGACCAACTCCCCGTCCGGTCGCGGTTCAAGATAGCAGTGCGCATAGCGATCGATCGTGCAGTTCAGCACGGCGCCGCCATATTCGTCGCAAAACGGCGACAGATCGGTGCCGCCGCCCGCAAGACCTAATCGCAGTGGAGTTCGTGTGCGTATCGTCGGCATTTCAGTGGCTTTTCAATTTCCCGGATTTCGCCCGACAGGACTGGGGCCTTGACGAAGAGACGCTGCCGGGTTCTGTCGCAAATTTTTCATGGCGGTTGACTGGGATATGATCGCTGGAAGCGCTTCCAGCGGAAGAGCAAGATGATCGAGTTCAAGGGCGGCCATTTTGAACGTGACGTGATCCTGTGGTGCGTCCGTTGGTATGTAGCGTATCCGATCAGCTATCGGCGGCTTGAAGAAATGATGGAAGAGCGACGGCGTCGAAGTCGACCATTCCACGCTCAATCGCTGGGTGGTCAAATACGTGCCGTTGCTGGATCAGCAATTCGCGCCCGCGAGCGTCCGGTTGGCTCCAGCTGGCGAATGGACGAGGCATATGTGAAGGTCAAAGGCCGCTTTTCCGTCAAGCGAGTGGCGCGGCCAATGCTCGGTTTCAAATCGTTTCGATCGGCTGCGTCAACCATTGCCGGCATCGAACTCATGCACATGATCCGCAAGGGCCAAATGTGCGCGACAGGTGAGTTGCGTCCAGCGCGGCGATTCCATGCGCCGGCGGGGTGAACCAGTTCATCGTCCCAAGCCTTTCTCGGCCACTGTGAAAATTTGCGGCAGAACCGTTTTTTGAACCAGCGCATATCCATTGCAACCTTTCTTGCGGCGGCTACGCCGCGCGCGAACCGACACATGCGCGAAAATCGGCACGACAATCGTTCTGGCGGCGCCGCCAAGTTGAGCCAAGGCTGGCATGGGGATCATTTCCGCATCTTCCGAAGAATCGCGGCGAAAATCACACCGCCCACGAACAGAGACGCGATTCTGCCGAGCGCTTCAATCGGATCGATGATGGGCACGTGCGGATTGGTGAAGAATCCACAGGCGCAGAGCGCCGTCAACATTGACCCATCCTCCACGGAGCGGCGCGACAACAAACCTGCTTCCAGCGAACCCGAACGCGCGCCGCGCGCTTCTTTTGAAGCGTCCCTGAGATCACTCCAACGCTCGCCCCTCCTTTAGCTCGTCCCCATTGAACCAGCCTTCCTACAGAGTCTCACGAGCCAAATGTCACGGTGGCGCCTTGTCGATGTGATCGTCGAAGCTGTGCGTGCTTTGATTTCAATAGCGGCGTCCGGCAACATCACGGCGGTTCAGTTTCATTTTGTTGCCGAGAGTCGTGTTTCGTTGTTTTGAGCCGGTAGAGTAAAGAGCCGGCCCCGGTTGTTTGGACAGCGCCCCGCGGAAAGGTCTTGATGACGCGGCTGATCCTGGAGCATGCGCGAACGACCGCGACGCCGACAATGAGGTTGGGGGGCGCCCATGATCACTGACAAGATCGGCCCTCACCATCTGGAGCGCGGGGCGATCCCTATTCGCCGCGGCGCGGCGCGTCTTCGCCGCCGTTCGAGACAGCGCGGGATTGTGTCGTCGCTGGTCGGCATGCCGATGCGCCTCGCTTTTGGGCAAAACCAAACTTGACAGAGTGGCTCCTCAATGGCGGCATCCCAATGCCCGTCGACAAAAAAGATGGCAAGCGCGCCCATAAACGTCGGGAGGACGCGGCCGCTCCGAGCAATCTAAAACAAAAACGCCCAATTCCGGCCATATTATCTGACGAGCGTGAGTTTGCCTTTACATCCCAGATGAACCCTCCCGGACCGAGAAATCCGCTTTGACAACCATCGACCCGCGCCACCTCTTGGTGGTCGAAGACGACGAAGATATTCGCACCCTCATCGCGAAGTACCTCGTTGACCACGGGTTCACGGTGACGCTTGCTGGAAGTGGCGGAGAAATGGACAAGATTCTCGCGACTGAAAAGGTGGATCTCGTCGTGCTCGACGTCAACCTTCCAGGAGAGGACGGCTTCTCCATCTGCTTGCGACTCCGCAACGTTAATAGGCTGCCGGTCGTGATGGTGACTTCCCGAGGCGAGGACATGGACAGAATCCTGGGCATCGAACTCGGCGCCGATGATTATCTCGTCAAGCCATTCATTCCACGCGAATTGCTCGCGCGCATCGGCGCCGTTCTCCGGCGAAGCGCGCCGGAGCAAGAGGCCGAGAAAGCGACTGAGAAGTATTGCTTTGAGGGGTTCGTCCTCGAATTGCTTACACGCCGATTGTCGCGACCGAGTGGCGCCAGGGTGATCTTGACAAGCGCGGAGTTCGAGACGCTGCTAACCCTCTGTCAGCGACCGGGCCGTGTATTTTCGCGCGATCAACTAAAGTCGGCGGCGACCACGGACCGAAGCGTCGACATCACCGTGAGCCGCCTGCGGCAGAAGATCGAAAAAGACCCGCGCGACCCAGTCCTAATTCAAACAGTAAGATCAGCGGGATATGTCTTCTCCGCAAAGGTGACCTCCCAATGAAGATCGCGCTCCCGCGCCGCATAAATGCGCAGATCGCCCTGCTGCTTCTCGTTTGTGTGGCGCTGTTCCACGCGGCGGTCACGTCAATTTTGCTGTTTTTTTCTCCCGGACCCGCGGATCCACGCAATGCAATGGCGAACACGACGCTGAGCGCCCTTATCGCGCTGAATACCACGCCTGCTCCCGACCGCGCGCGACTCGCCGAGGTCTTGAACAAGTTCCTTCCCGAGCTCAATATTTCGTTTTCGACGCCAAAGGAAGCAATCTCGGTCACGGTGCCCGATTTCAGTTTATTCAATCGCCGTCTCCCCGCTGAAGTGAAGGCGCGGGTCATTCGCACGGGTGAAGACGAGAAGCTTCTTGCAACTTTACAAGACGGTCAGGAAGTC
>PLAI01000095.1 GCA_003134075.1 Methylocystaceae bacterium
GAATGCGTAAACTCGGGCAAGCCAATTTCGTACGCGTCGCGTAAATGATTTTGCGACGGTGCCGTCGTGCGTTTCGAAACCTCCGTGCAGCAAGGCCGTGCTCATCGCCGGCACCTCATCCCGGACCTCGGGCGGACCGTATGAATGGCAATTACGCATTGTCAGCGACGAGAAAATGATAGAAGCTCTGCTGTAGTAAAATTGCGGTACGGGAGTTCGCGAGAATGCAATTCGCCAAGCCGAAGCATTGGAACGCAATTATTGCGGCGATTGCCGCGGGCATGATCGCCGGCGGGACCTTGGGCCTGCTTCCCGGATCGGCCCGGGCGCAAGTCAAGTTGCAGCCCGAGAACATCGTCGCATTGAAAAACTGGAGCTATTCGCTCGCCCTGCAGGCCGCCAATTGGGGTGGCCCGCTCGTTACCATGTACGACCTGCGCCACAACGACGCGGTTGGCCCGAAGCCGAAGGCGCGCCCGAACACGCTATGGCGCATGGAGGACATCTCCACGCCCGAACTGTCAAAGGAAGCGGGCTACGTCTCCCCCAACGTCAACGTGATCTATGGCTTCGGCTTTCTGGATCTGCGCCAGGAGCCGATCATCCTGCTGGCGCCAGATTCGAACGGTCTCTATTACATGGTCGAAATCGTCGACATGTGGACCAATGCGTTCGCCTATGTGGGCGGTAAGACCACCGGCTACAAGGGTGGCAAGTTCGCCTTGGTCGGCCCCGGCTGGAAGGGCAAGCTGCCCCATGGCGTGAAACGCATCGACAGCCCGACGCCCTGGGTCCTGATCCAGCCGCGCGTACATATCTACGATAAAGGCAAGCTCGACCTGGCGGGCGCCAAGAAGGTGCTCGAGGCCATCAAGCCGATTGGGCTGGCGGAATACACCGGCAAGCAACCTCTACCCGCGCCGAAATACGACTACCCGGCTCCACTGTCCGCAAACCCCGAGCTGCCGGTGAGTGCGCTAGATTTCAAGGACCCGCTGCAATTCTGGGATCTCTTGAGCGTGGCGATGAACGAAAATCCCCCGCCCCAGGATCAGATCACGGCGCTGCTTCCGATGCTCAAGCCGCTCGGAATCGAACTCGGCAAGCGTTGGGATCGCTCCAAGGTGTCGCCGGTCGTGCTCGAGGCGATGAGCGAGGCGGCCCAGAACATCGGGCCCATCCTGGCGAAGCTGCCCTTCGGGTCGATTGTCAACAATGCCTTCATTCCGCCGCCGACGATCGGAAACTTCGGCGACGATTACGCGACGCGCGCCTTCATTGCCCGCAACGGCTTGACCGCCAACACGCCCTATGAAGCAATTTATTGGGGGAACACGCTGGACAGCGAAGGCAAATTTCTGCGTGGCGGCAACAAATATACGATCACATTCAAGGAAGGCATTCCGTTCATCCCGCCGGGATTCTGGTCGATTACGCTGTATGACTCGGCGAATAATTACACGGTCCCCAACCCGATCAACCGTTACATGCTGGGCAATGATACGCCAGACATCAAGAAGAACCCGGACGGTTCGTTCACGATCTACATTCAGAGCGACAGTCCCGGACCCGACAAGGAATCGAACTGGCTTCCCGCGCCACCTGCCCCGGGCCAATTCTATCTCATCCCGCGCGCCTATGCGCCGACGCAGCAAGCAATCGACATCCTCTCGAACCCGAATGCCTGGCCAGTGCCTCCGGTGGTGATGGTGAAATAGACTGACTTCGTTTGCGACGTCGGGTGAATGAATCAGGAGACGTCTAATGGCCGTTTCGGACCTCGAGCAATTGGTCGCCCGGCATCGAAAATATTTCCTGACGGGCAAGTGCCGTCCAGCCGAATGGCGCGAGGCTCAGCGTTCCGAGGCGTCGGGTTTTCCGGGCCTATCAGCGGTTAGATCTCGGCTTCAATTATTGCACTTCGGACGAAATTCGAGAAATTTTGGCGCGCGATTGCGAGACTCGTGGAGCGCAATCGTGAGATTGGCCGAATCGCAATTGATGAGACTTAAGTCGGGGTTGTCGGGTTTTTGAGACTGGAACGGCGGCTCCCACGCCGCCGGGATACATGATCACCGCCGAATTTTCGGGGGTGTCATTGATATTGCGCGCGAATCGTCGCCTCGCTGGCGATCGGCGCCGGGTCGCCAGTCTTTGTTCACAAGCCGAAATTGCGGGTGCCGGTTCTTGTGAATTTCTCCGCGACATCCCTGCTGGCGGCGGCGATCCCATGGTAGTGCAAACCGAGCAACGTCCACGGAAGCGAGACTCGCAAGAAATGCCCTCCGCGCTCGCCCCAGCGCTGACGCCACATGGCTCGCTTTGGCTCAATCGGGCCGAGGACGAGTTCTTGCTGGACGCCGGGCTCGCCGAACGGCTCGAAAACAGTTTCGCGCGGGGCGCCGGCCACGGCCTTTTGCTCCTTGGCGCGGGAGAGGCGGGAAGCAACCTTCCGCCCTCCTTGGCGTGGTGGCGAGATTTTGCCATGCGCTTCATCGCCGATCTGTGCGCNNACTTTGGCGGGACATGGCGAGGGCGTTGGAGATCGAACTCATCGAGAGCGGGCTTCCGCTCCAGGATTTCCTAAAAGAGCGTGATCGCCGCTGGCGCTTCGTCGGACGCGTGCATTTCAATTTGGCGGAAAATCGTCGCGACGCGACGTTCCCCTTCGCCTTCATGGCGACCTACGCCTCCAGTCTGTCGGCTGCCGGCGCCCTGCGGCACTTGCCGCTCGGGCAGGCGTTGCGGGAATACGCTGGTGACAAGGCCAAGCTGCTGCAACTACTCGCCCCTGTGCAGGAAGCGAGCGAGGCCTGCGCCTGGCTGAAGACGATCGTCGACGCCGGCGACATATTCCATCCCCTGCGCTGGGAACCGGCGGACGCCGCGCGCTTCCTGGGCGATGTCGAGGCGATGGAGCGAGCCGGCCTCGTCGTTCGCATGCCGGCCAATTGGGCCGCGAACAGGCCGAGTCGTCCATCGATCGAGGCCACCGTGGGCTCAAACCAGCCTTCGATTCTGGGCGTGGACGGCCTGCTCGATTTTCGCGTCGAGGTCAGCCTCGACGGCGAGGCTCTCACGGATGACGAGATCGACCAACTTCTCGTCGCGACGCACGGCCTCGCCCTGTTGCGCGGGAAATGGGTCGAGGTCGATCCCAAACGCCTGCGCGCGACGCTCGACAAATTTCAGGCGATCGAGCGGTTATCGGCAAAAGAGGGTGTGCCGTTTGGAGAGGCCATGCGCCTGTTGGCGGGCGAGGACATTGGCGTAGCCGGCCACGCCGCGCCAACCGCGCAATGGGCGCATGTGCAAGCCGGCCCCTGGCTCGCCAAATCGCTCGAGAGCTGCCGCGGCCCGGAAGGTTTAACCAGCGCCGATCCGGGAAACGGTTTGAAGGCGACGCTGCGGCCCTATCAGCAAACGGGCGTGCAATGGCTCTATTTCCTGACGCAATTAGGTCTGGGCGCCTGCCTCGCCGACGACATGGGCCTCGGCAAAACGCTCCAGACGCTCGCCTGGCTCGGCTGGCTCAAGGAGCAGAACAAAAAAAATCACAAGCCGTCGCTCGTCATCTGC
>PLAI01000186.1 GCA_003134075.1 Methylocystaceae bacterium
TAGGTCCTTTGTGGAGCCCGGCTCGGTTGGGCGATGTGCTGTTGCATCGGCGCCAATGCACCCGATTGGCCAGCATTTCGATCCACGAAAAAAGCCTTGGCGGGCAGTCAGTCGAGCTGTTCCGGGCAGCCAACTGTAAACTGCCCGGGATAACCGCTCTATACTTAGTCGCAGGTGGCAAACACGAGGGCTACGGCGACGAGAATTGGAAAGAACGTTCGTCCCCGGACGTGTTCCTTGCCCCCGAGATGATCGTCAAGGCGTTTTCAGGAGCAAAGCCTGCCACTCGGAAGACAAAGACTTCACTCAAAGTGCCGCCAAGCGCTACCGTTTCGTTAGAGTAACTCGCGTTAACAGCTACGCCTTTGGCCCCCCGACACGGCATTCCCGTTGTCGAGCGGTCGCCAAAACTCGTTCCATCGGCGTCCGCTGTCGGGAGTAAAGCCACCATTCACGACCGCTTGAGATTCGGAAACAGCCAGCGCTCAAGGCCGAAGGGGGCTAAAAACAACAAGAAACCCTTATGGCGCAGGGCTTTCTTGCGTGGGTTCTGTCGCAAATTTTGCTTGGCGGATGCCTTGAGTGTGATCGCTGGAAAGGGTTCGAGCGGAACAGCACGATGATCGAGTTCAAGGGCAGCCATTTTGAACATGACGATCCTCTGGGGCGTCCGCTGGTATGTGGCCTATCCAATCAGCTATCGACAGCTCGAGGAAATGATGGAAGAGCGCGGCGTCGAGGTTGACCATTCGACGCTCAATCGTTGGGTAGTCAAATACGTCCCGTTGCTGGATCCGCAATTTCTCGCCCGCGAGCGCCCGGTTGGTTCGAGCTGGCGACTGGATGAGACCTATGTGAAGGTCAAAGGCGCCTGGAAATATTTGTATCGGGCCGTCGATAAGGCGGGCGCCACGGTAGACTTCCTGCTGACGGCCAAGAGGGATCGCAAAGCCGCATTGCGATTCCTGCGCAAGGCGATGGTCATCACGGCGTCCCCGAGAAGATCACGATTGACAAAAGTGGCGCCAACACGGCGGCGATAGAAAGCTACAACGCGGAACATGAGGCAGACATCGAAATCCGTCAGATCAAATATTTGAACAACATCGTCGAACAGGATCACCGAGCCGTCAAGCGAGTGGCCCGGCCAATGCTGCGGTTCAAATCGTTCCGGTCAGTTGCGGTAACCGTTGCCGGTATCGAACTCATGCACATGATCCGCAGGGGCCAATTGCGCTCGACGGGCAAATTGCGTACAGCGCAAAGTTCTATGCGCTGGCGGCGTGAACCAGTTCCTCGTCCGAGGCCGCTCTCGTCCATTGAGTAATTTTGCGATAAAACCAAGTCGATCACGTCGATCGACGGCTGGAAGGAGCGCCCGCCACACAAACGCCCCAGTCCGGCCGTCTTGTCACGGCTCAGCCAGGATAAATCTAGCGGCATGGATTCGAAGATGTCATTCGGCGAAGCGCACGGAACGCAAGCCCACGCGGCGATGGCGGCGCTCGTCATCCCCGAACGCCATCGCCTACGCTCGAAAGCCGAGCGTTTCGTCAAAGAGATTTATCATAGGGAATATGGCGCTACGCTCGACGGTTTTCCGGCCAGGATGATGGCGATCCTGGACGAGCGGGGCGATATTCTGTGCGCGGCGGGTTTGCGATCCCGGGACGACGGGTTTTTTTCCGAGCGCTACCTGGATTCGCCGATCGAAGCGGCGCTCGGGCGCCTTCGCGGGGAAGTCGTCAGACGCGACCGTGTGTTCGAGATATCGACCTTCGCCAGCCGCTCGCCTCATTCCGTTCCGTGTTTCATCGGGCGGGTCATCGAATATGGCGAGGATGCGGGTTTCGAATGGGGTTTTTTCACCCTCACGAACAGGTTGTCGTTGCTTTTGAAGCGGATCGGCCTCGAGCTTACTCCGCTGGGTTCGGCAACTAGCGCGCGCATAGACGCCCCCTCGTCCTGGGGCAGTTATTACGAGACGGATCCGAAAGTGTGCGCGGGAAATCGGGACAGTCTCACGACGCGCTTCGCCGCCCGGCGCCGGCTCGTCGCGAATGCGTGAGGTATACGACGCGCTGCGGCGGCGCGCCGCGACGGACGGCGCAAAGCTAGTCTTCAACGACGACGCGAACAGGCTCACGCGCGAGGAACTTTTAGCGCGGGCGGGCGCGTTGGGGCGGGAGTTGCCCGCCGGCGCGAACAGGATCGGAATTCTGGCGTCGAATGACGTCGATTGGGCGGCGGCGCAGATCATGGGTGTCGCCACAGGCAAGACCGTCGTGCCCTTGCCTCCCTTTTTCAGCTCCGAGCAGATCGGCCATATCGTTCGCGACGCCAATGTGGAGTTGATCCTCTGCGGCGAAGGCATGCGGCCATTGGCCGCGGCGTCGGGAATCGCGACGCGGGCGATCAAAACCACGCAGCGCGCGGCGCCGATCGAATTCGTCGAGGGCTTCAAACAAATCATCTACACCTCGGGGAGCACCGGCCATCCCAAGGGAGTTCGCCTCGCCGGCCGCCAAATCGGATGGTCGACGAAAGCGCTGGCCGAGGTCAGCAACGCGAGCGACGCGGATTCTTATCTCTCGATCCTTCCCCTGCCGCTGTTGCTCGAGACGATCTGCGCGATTTTTATTCCGCTTTTGGTTGGCGGCAGAGCGCATTTTTCAAACGAGAGCGCCAAGATCTTCGCGGCCGGCCACGTGCCGAGCGTCTCGACCGCGTTCGAACGCGCCCGTCCCACCTCCAGCGTTCTCGTGCCGCAGGTGCTCGGGGCCTGGGTGCGGGAACTTGCGGCCGCGGGCATGCGCGCCCCCGAAAGCTTGCGTTTCGTCGCGGTGGGCGGCGCGCCGGCGCCCGAGGCCCTGGTCGAGGCTGCCTGGGCGCTCGGAATTCCGGTTTTCGAAGGCTACGGTCTTTCCGAATGCTGCTCGGTCGTCGCGCTCAATCGACCCGGCGCGCGCAAGAATGGTTCGGTCGGACGCGCGTTGCCGGAACTTAAAATGTCTATTGACCAACAGGAAATCATCGTCGAAGGCCCCTCGGTCATGGATGGCTATCTCGGCGGGACGGATGCGGGCCGCGTCTGGCGCACCGGCGATCTTGGGGCGATCGACGCCGACGGCTATCTCACGGTGCATGGCCGCAAGGACAATCTTCTCGTCACCGCCGCCGGCCGCAACGTCAGTCCCGAATGGATCGAGACGCTGCTGCTGAGCGACCGCCGCATCGGCCTCTGCATGGTTTTCGGCCATGGCGAGCCGCATTTGACCGCGCTGCTCGCACCCTCCGCCGCAGGCGGCGAGTGGTTTTCGAAGGCGGGAAGCGACGAGGTGCTCGAGCTGATCTCTCGCTGCTGCGCCGGCGCTCCGCCCTATGCCATTCCGCGGGAGTGCGTCGTGTTGCCGCCGCATGAAATCGCGAGACTCGGTCTACTTACGCCCAACGGACGCTTCCGTCGCAAGGAAACAGCGGCGTATTTCAACGAGAAGCGAGACGGCGCCGTTTGACTACGACTCGATGACGCGCCGAGGCGACCACCGCGGTCGTCCGAGCCCCACAAGCGACGTGGCCGCCAACCAAATCGCAGCGGTTCGACGAAATCGAGTTTAACGAACATCGCGCCACGATTTGATTTGCGAACCACTTGCTGACGAGCTGAATTTCGAGGCGAGCGAAGCTTGACATTTTCTGCACTGGTCAACTAAATGTTGCAGCATCAAAAATATGTAGACGCTCTAAATAAGCGCGGTTCAGGCCGAGCGAAGCCAAGGCAATACGTCTCACAATTTCTGCACGGTCTTCATCTGTAGACGCCACGGTTTTCTTTTGACGCACGCTGCGTCGAAACTCAGCCAATAATCTCCATTGGGGCGCTGGGGACGCGCTCAACGCGGGAGGCCAATCGACGATGAGCTTTTACGAGCGCCTAATCGCGGACACCGCGGCCGAACGCGAGGGGTTCCAAGCAATCCCGCTCATTCGCGAGGTCATGGGCGGCGGCGCGACGCGCGCGATGTATCTGGATTTTCTCGCGCAAGCCTATCATCACGTGAGGCACACGTTCCCGCTGCTCGCGTCGGCGGCGGCGCGAACGACGGATCTCTCCTATCAAAAAGCGCTGCTCTCGTACATGAACGAGGAGCGCGGCCATGACGAATGGATCCTCGACGATATCCGCGCGCTTGGGGGCGACGCCGAAGGCGTCCGCGACCGCAAAGCGGGCGCCGCCTGCCAGCTCATGGTCGCTTACAGCTATTACGCCGTCGAGCACGTCAGCCCTTATGCGCTGCTCGGCAGCGTGCATGTGCTCGAGGGCATGTCGGCCGCGCTTGCCGTCCACGCCGCGAGCGCCATCCAGAAATCGCTCGGCGTCCGAGAGGACGGCGGCTTCTCCTATCTGTGCTCGCATGGCGAGCTGGACGTCCTGCATGTCGAGTTCTTCAAGTCCCTCGTGAACGAGATCGCCGATCCGCGCGCGTTCGACGTTGTTTTGGATAGCGTCCGAATGTTCTACCAGCTGTACGGCGACATCTTCAGGGAGCTCGGCGCCCGACACGGAGTGAAGTCCCATGCGGCTTAAAGGCAAATGCGTCCTTATCACCGGCGCCGGCTCGGGGATCGGCCGGGCGTTGGCCGTCGAAGCCGCCCGGCGCGGCATGACCGTCGCGCTTTGCGGTCGCCGCGCCGACGCGCTCGCCGAAACCGCCGCGCTGCTCGGCGCCGGCGCGGCGCATATCGTGATCCAGGCCGACGTCACGGGGCCCGACGATCGGCGGATGTTGGTCAATCGAATCCGCGAGCGTTGGGGTAAGCTCGACGTTCTGATCAACAACGCCGGCATCGTCCCGGGCGGAGCCGTCGAAAGCCTGACTGACGACGCGTTGGAGCTGGTGCTCGCCACCAATGTCACGGCGCCGATCGCTCTCACCCGCGACCTGTTGCCTCTGCTGCTCGCCGCCCAGCCGTCACGGGTCGTGAATGTCGGATCGATGTTCGGAGATATAGCTTTTCCGCTTTTCGCCGCCTATTCGGCGTCGAAATTCGGCTTGCGCGGCTTTTCCGACGCGTTGCGGCGCGAATTTCGCGATCGCGGCGTCGGCGTGACCTACGCCGCGCCGCGCGCGACCAAAACCGAGGCCGTGGACTCACTGGAAACGCTGATCACTTCGGTTCAGCCGCGCCTCGACGATCCGTCGGCGGTCGCGGCGGAAATCTGGCGCGCCGTCGAAAAGGACGCGCGGAGCGTTTATCCAACCGGGCCAGAGCGGATGTTCATCCTGCTGCAACGGCTGTTTCCAGGCCTCATCGACAACGCCGTTTGCAAACAGATGGCGCGCCAGATTGCCGGTTGAGACGTGTTTCGGTCCAGCAAAAACGTGAAACGGGAGATCGCAATGTCGTCCATGAAGCATCTGTTCGCACGCGCTTGCGCCGGTCTTCTGCTGCTCGCGGCGGGCAGCTACGCCGCGCAAGCCGCCACTGGGCCCAGCTATGATCCGGACGCGCTCCGCCTCGCGCTCGCCTGGGAGAAAATCAAATTTCAGGTCGACGATCCTGGCGATCTGCTCAAACAGATGGACTCGCTCGGCCAGCAGGCGGACGCTTTGGCCGAACAGCATCCGGACAATACGGAAGTCGTGATCTGGGATGGCATCATCACCAGCGAGCGCGCTTCGCTCGCCAATGAACATGGCGGACTCACCGGACCGGTAAAGGCGCTCCAATACGCCATGCGCGCCCGCGACCTTCTCGATCGCATGGAAAAGAAGGATCCGAAGGCCTTCGACGGCGGCGCGCCGACGAGTCTTGGCGTGCTCTATTATCGCGTCCCCGGCTTTCCGATGGGCTTCGGCGATAAGAAGAAGGCGCGCCATTATCTCGAAGAGGCGGTCCGCAACGCGCCCAACGGTCTCGACGCGNNTAAAACATGCGCTCACTCTGCCCGCGCATCCCGAGCGTCCGATTTGGGATAAAAACCGCCGCATCGTGATCCAGGAACTGCTCGAGAAAGTGCGGAGCAAGGCCGAAAAATAAAGAAGCGCGGTGAGATCGGCGTTCGACGGGATATGGAGCGCCATCGGGCGCCAATTCAGGCGGCCCGTCGGAAAGGGTGGTCGCTTGATGGGTCGCGTGATGGAGTTGATCAACGTGGCGCCGAACCGCGAAGCGATCGACGCATTGGAGATCGGCCCCACCGATGTCGTCCTCGAAATGGGCTTTGGTCCGGGCTGCGCCATCGGCAGTCTTGCCGAAATGGCGCCCCGGGGAACGATTTTCGGCGTCGACCCGTCCGAAGAGATGATGGCGAGCGCGGCCCGCCGGAACGGCCGAGCGATAGCCGAAGGACGCGTGCGGTTGATGAAGGGCCGTGTCGACGATCTGCCGCTGTCGCCTGGGTCGATCGACAAAATCCTCGCTGTCAACGTCGCCTATTTTTTCGACGATGACGCCGGCGAACTTGGAGCGGCGCGTCACCTACTGAAGCCCGGCGGAAAAATGGCGATCTATGTCACCGATAAATCATCCATGTCGCGCTGGAAGTTCGCCAGCCCCGCCACGCATCGTCTCTTCGGGCGCGACGAACTCGCCGCGTTGATCCGCGGCGCCGAATTTCGCGACGACGAGGTCTCGATCCGCGAGGTCGACGTCGCGCCCGGCGTCAAGGGTCTGGTCGCGACGGCGACCAAGCGGTCCTATTGAAGAGCCGGCCGCGGCAAGACAGCGAAGAAGCGTTGCGCGGGCGAGAACGAGCGCCTAGTGAGACTTGGCCGCGTATGATCGGCGACGGAGATGTAGATGTTGCAGAAGGTTCCTCACGCCAGCGACGCCGTCGCAGGCTACGAGCGCTACGTCAATCCGCAATGGGCGCGATTGCTCGAAATCATGCAAATGAACGTCGAATACGGGCGTTGCGAGGGAGCCGAGCTCCACACCGCCGACGGCCGACGAATCCTCGATTTCAATTCGGGATATTGCGTTCACAACATCGGGCACAATCATCCGCGACTCGTCTCGGCGCTGAAGCAAGAGCTGGATCTCGCCGGTCCGGCGATGCTGCAAAGTCACGTCTCGGGCCTCGCCGGACAACTCGCGGAAAAGCTCTGCGCCCGTGCCGGCGGACGCGTCTCCAAGGTGTTTTTCGCCTGCTCCGGCAGCGAGGGCGTCGAAGCCGTGATTAAATTCGCGCGCGCCCACACCAAGCGCACTGGCATTTTATACGCCGCGAACGGCTTCCACGGCCTGACCTGCGGCGCGCTCTCGCTGATGTCGAATGCATTTTGGAAGGACGGGTTTGGTCCCCTGCTTCCGGACACGCAGGCGACGCCGTTCGGTGACGTCGAAGCGCTCGAACACCACCTCGCGACGAAGCGCTTCGCGGCTTTCGTGCTGGAGCCGATCCAGGGGGAGCGCGGCGTGCGCCTGCCGCCGCCCGGCTACCTCGAGAAGGCCCAGGAGCTCTGCCGGCGCCACGGAACCCTGCTCGCGCTGGACGAGGTGCAGACCGGCTTCCATCGAACCGGGCCTTTTCTCGCCGCCCATCACTATGGCGTCGAAGCGGATATGGTCGTTCTCGCCAAAGCGATCAGCGGCGGGTTGATCCCTTGCAGCGCGGTGCTCATGTCGGACGACGTGTGCAATTCGGTTTACAGCTCGCTGCAACGCGCCTTCATCCACACCTCCACGTATAGCGAGAACGGGCTCGCGATGCGCGCGGGGCTGACGACGCTGGACATATTGGAGGACGAACAACTCGGCGCGCGCGCCACCGCGCAAGGCGACAAGTTGCGCCAGATGCTGAGGGAGCGCCTCTCCAAATATGAGATGGTGGCGGAAGTCCGCGGCCTCGGACTGCTCAGCGCTCTCGAATTCGAGCCGCCGGGGTCGCTGCTGCTGCGCGCCCCTTTCGAAGCGTTCAACCTGATCCATCCCGGAATGTTCGGACAGGTGGTGGTGATGCGGCTCTTCAGGGACCATGGCGTCCTCAGTCAGATCTGCGGCAACGACTTCATGAGCTTGAAGATCTCGCCGCCGCTGATCGTGACGGACGCGCAAATGGATCATTATGTCTCGGCCATCGCGGCCGTGGTCGGCGACATGCATGGTTCGCCGGCCTTCTGGTCCGAACCATTGGGCATTGCGCGCCGCGTCTTGGCGACAGCCTAGAGATGGAGCGCTCAGTGAGAATAAGCGGCGTTGGCAGTGCTTTGCCGGAATATCGCTACCCGCAGGAAATTCTGACCCAGGCCTTCAAAAACTATTGGGGTTCCCGGCTCGAGAATCCGGAACAATTCGAGCGGCTGCACGCGCATATGAAGGTGGCCACGCGGCATCTCGCCTACCCGATGCATCGCTATCTTGAGTTCACCACCTTTGGCGACACCAACGCCGCCTGGTTCGAGGCCGCGCAAGAATTGGGCGAACGCGCCATCGACAATGCGCTCGAACATGCAGGGCTATCGCGCCGCGACTTGCACGCGCTCTTCGTCGTTTCGGTCACGGGCGTCGCGAGTCCCTCGCTGGACGCGCGATTGATCAACCGCATGGATCTGCGTCCCGACATCAAGCGCACGCCGATCTTCGGCGTCGGCTGCGTCGGCGGCGCTCTGGGCCTCTCCAGAGCCGCGGACTACACTTTGGCCTATCCCGATCAAAACGCCGTTCTGCTGGCGGTCGAGACCTGCTCGCTGACGGTTCAACGCGACGATCTTTCGACGACGAATTTGATCGCGACCGGACTATTCGGTGACGGCGCCGCCGCCGTGATCGTCTCNNTGGGACATTTCGGAAGAAGGCTTCAAGATCGTCCTGTCGCCGCAACTGATGGATCTAATCCGGCGCAATCTCGGCCGCGACGTCGACACGTTCCTCAAACGCCACGGCCTGACGCGCGGTGACGTCGGAAACTGGGTGATCCACACTGGCGGCCCTCGTGTCCTCGAAGCCATGCAGGACGCGCTCGGCCTGAAGCAGAGCGATGCGCAGCTTTCCTGGGACAGCCTAAGCCGCATCGGCAATCTATCATCGGCGTCCGTGTTGATGGTGCTGGAGGACAGCGTCAAGAACCATCGGCCGGCGCCGGGGACTTTGGGGGTGCTGCTCGCCATGGGGCCCGGTTTTTGCTCCGAAATGCTCTTGCTGCGATGGTGACGCCGACGCAAACCGACGTGGTCGTCATCGGCGGCGGTCCCGCCGGTCTGGTCGCGGCGCTCGCCGCCCGCCGAGCCGGAGTCGATGTCTGCGTCCTGGATCGTGGCGTTCCTCCGATCGACAAGGCGTGCGGCGAGGGCCTGATGCCGGATGGCGTCGCGGCTCTGCGTCGGCTCGGCGTCAGGCTCGACGCCGAGCAAAACGCGCCGTTTCGCGGCATCCGCTTCCTGGATGACCGGCACGTCGCCGAGGCCACCTTCCCCGGGGAAGCGGGTGTCGGAATCCGCCGCACGCGGCTGCACCAGCTTCTCATGGAGAACGCACAGGCCGCCGGCGTGACGACCCTGTGGCGGACGAAGGCGACGGCTATCGAGCCAAAGGGCGTTCGCATTGGCGATCGCCTCATCGAATGCCGCTGGATCATCGGCGCCGATGGCGTCGACTCCCAGACCCGTCGTTTGGCCGGGATGGGAGCCATCAGGGAGAATGGCCGCCGCATCGGGCTGCGCATGCACTTTCGCGTCAAACCTTGGACGGATTTCGTCGAAGTGCACTGGTCCAAGGGCGAACAAGCCTATGTGACGCCGGTCGCCGCGGAAGAGGTTTGCATCGCGCTGCTCGGGTGCGCGCGGGAGGCCGGCTTCGCCAATCTCGCGGACAGGTTTCCCCGACTCGGTGAACGCCTGCGTGGCGCGGAGCCGGCGAACCTCGCGCGCGGCGCCTTCACGGGGACGGTTCGCCCGCGCCGGGTTGTGTCCGGCAATGTCGCGCTCATCGGCGACGCCTCCGCCGCCATAGACGCGATCACGGGCGACGGGCTCGCGCTCGCCTTTCGGCAGGCCGCGGCGTTAGGCGAGGCGCTACGACAAGGCGATCTCTCGCGCTATGAGGCGCGGCATCGCCAGATCTGCCGGACGCCATTCCTCATGGCGCGTCTGCTGCTCATGATGGATCGCCACGACACCTTGCGCAAACTTGCCTTGCAAGCGTTGGAGGGGCGCCCCGCGATTTTCAACCGCTTGCTCGCGACCCATGTCGGCGCAAGGCATCCCGCCGCCGCCTCCTTCGACGTGGTGGCGTTGGGAGTGGGCTTGCTGGCCCACGCCTCGACGTCGCGTTCGCGGAGCGCGGCGCCATGATCTGGCTCGCGACGCGCCTTGCCTTTCATAATCGCGCGCGTCTGCTGGTGACGCTCTTCGGCGTCGTGTTTTCCGCCTATCTGACGCTCGCGGAGACCGCCCTTTATATCGGGATGATGGAGAACGCGACCTCGATCATCCGTCACTCCGGCACCGACCTTTGGGTGGCGTCGAAGGGCGTTCAGAACTTCGATTTCGCCAAGCCCTTCCCGGACGAGCGGCTGAAATTGATACATGGGCGCGCGGAGTTGTCGTGGGCTAAGCCCATCAGCCTGAGTTGGGGCTTCCTCAAACTTCCGGACGGGGCGCAGGAACTCGTCGAAATCATCGGCTACGATCCCGCCGCTCCGGTCGGAGGCCCTTGGGACATGGCGAGCGGCGCGCCCGGCGACGTGGGCGGGGGCGCGAACATGATCGTCGACGAGAGCGCGGCGCAACGCTTGGGGAAACTTCGTCTCGGCAGCTTGTGGGAACTCAACGATCGTTCCATCAAACTGGTCGGCGTCTCGCGTTCGGCCAAGACTTTCACCACGGCGCCGATCGTCTTCACTTCCTACGTACTGGCGCAGGACATGACACCGGACGTCTCGCGCCAGGCGGCGGCCGCCTACATCGCCATAAAGCTGCGAAATCCCGCTGACGTCGAGCGCGTCGCCAAGGCCCTGCGCCACGATTTGCCGGACAACGAAATTCTGACGACGAGCGCCTTCGTCGAACGGACGATACTTTACTGGACGGTACAGACCGGGATGGGCGCGGCCTTTTGCCTGACAGCCGTGCTCGGCCTCGTCGTCGGCGCCGGGACCATCGGTCAGACGGTCTTCGCCAACACGATGGAGCATCTCGGCGAATTCGCGACGTTGAAAGCGATGGGCGCGACGGCGCGTGACCTCAATACGATCATTCTCGCGCAAGCCGCCATCGATGCCTGCGTCGGCTTCTCGATCGCCGTGCCGCTCGCGCTGCTGAGCAAGGCTCCGTTGGAGAAGACGGGGGTCACGCTGGCGGTCGATCTCAAGCTGATCGCCGCGCTGTTCTGCGTCACGCTCGCCGTCGCGCTGGCCGCGGCCTATTTCTCGATCCGACGCGTGCAAAATCTGGATCCCGCGACAGTGTTCAGGAGCTAGCATGAGGCCCATGCTCGAAGCGCGCGCGCTCTCCAAACATTACCAACAAGGATCAATCGCCGTCGCCGCCGTCGACTCTGTGTCCTTCTCGGTCCTGCCCGGCGAGATCGCGTTGATTATCGGTCCTTCCGGCTCGGGAAAATCGACCCTGCTGTCGATGCTCGGCTGCATTCTCCGGCCGACCTCCGGCGCGATCCTTCTCGCCGGACGCGACGTCGGCCGATTGTCTGATCGGGAATTGCCGCGCATCCGCGGCAGATGTTTCGGCTTTGTGTTTCAGTCCTTTCACCTCTTCCCTTTCCTGACGGCGCGCGAAAACGTCGAGACGGCGTTGCGTCTGCGCAAGGTATCGGCACGCGTGCGCCGGGAGCGCACGGTCGACCTGCTGGCGCGCTGCGGTCTCGAAGACCGAATGGACTTTTATCCGGCAAGTCTGAGCGGCGGCGAAAAGCAGCGCGTCGCCATAGCCCGCGCGCTTGTCGGCGACCCCTTCATCCTGCTCGCCGACGAACCGACCGCGTGCCTCGACTCCGCGAACGGCGAAATCGTCTTCGAGATGCTGCGCCACTTCGCGCAGGAAAAGGGAAAGGCCGTCGTCATTGCCAGCCACGATCCGAAAGCCCGGCGCTTCGCCGATCGCGTCTATAGCCTAGCGGACGGCCGCATCGAGGTCATGACGGACTGAAAACCCCAGCAACCCGTCGGCGGGATCGAGCAAAAAACATCGAAAATCACCGCCGTCTTGACTGAAACGCGCCTCGAACGCGCAAAACCAATTTTGGGCGAAATCGCTCGCGCTTCGACCGGAGTTTGAAATTGCCGAAGGACCGCGGGTTTCACGGACTCGCCTAAACAAGCGCCTCGGTAACCTTTCCGCGAGCGCGCGTCCTCGTGTTTTCCGGTCGCGTTGCTCGTGTCAATCTTCTGGTCCAGCCCGGCGTCACAAAAAGAGGCCGCCGGAAACGCCAGCGGCCCAAGTCTGGGAGGGGTGCCCAAGGAGGAGAAGGACACAGCCACAAGTATACTCGGATGCGCGTGAAAATCTCGTTCAATTTTTGTGCTGGGATAAGAATTCGAATTTGTGTGGCCAAAATGTCACACATAATGACTGAAGAGCATCTAATCCATGGCGATCGCTAGGTCTCGCTCGACCTGATTTTCGAAGCTCCGCTGGTCATTCCCGCCACAAACTTATCTCAGCGCCGCCTGTATACTGCACCACTTGCCAACGCAGCTACGCCTCCGCTCGGCTTCTAAGTAATTATACCTAATTTCTGGCGACAGCGTTGCTGTTTATTCGAATTATGGGTTCCACAAAAGCGTCACGGCGCCCTGCGTAGATGGGTCATTAACCATATTCGCGCAACTGTTGCTGTGTTCGAGGCGACTGACAACCAGATGTTGAAATTGATGCGCTTTTTCTTGAACTCGCGCGGTTCGGCCGCGAACAAATTCGCGCTCGGCGCCGCAATTCTGGGACTGGCCAGCGTGATCGCAGCGGACGAAGGTCGTGCCCGGCATCGGCATCGACATGAGCCCGACGGCTGCAATCCCAGGCTCGGCGCCGGCTTCGCCCCGCGACGACACAAGCCAAGCCGTATTGATGACGCGCAGCATTGGCATGGAAGGGACGACGACGACCCCGATCGCCGCGCCAGAGCCGCACTGCGGTTGACGCCTTCAACTGTTGCTCGCGGCGAAGCGCGCGTCGCATCGGCCGGCCAATTTCATGCGGGTTCAAAACCCGGCGGCATTTATTGAAGGCGCCGCCACTGGTCGGCGGCGAAACCGCGAGGATCGACGTTTTGGGACTGTTTGATGCGCGCCTTGCCTCCCACACACTCCCACGAGTGGATAGTATCGTGACCAGTCACGACCATGGGCACGAAACCTTCGTTGGGATTTTCCTTGCAATAGGTGGTCACGCTCGGCGGCATGCGTCTTAAGTCGGCTTTGGCGCAGGGGATATTCGCACCGTGGTTGCACAGCCAGACCGCGCCGCTCATGCAGCGATAAACGGTGCTCCTAAGGACAAAGTCGGCGTCGTCCGCCGACTCAAGGTTGAAAAGCCGGCGCGCCGCGGGAAGCAGCGCCTCGGGGATAGGTTTCACGCGATCGTCGTTACTCGCCTTCGCGCAATAGGCGTTAAGGTCCTGTGCGCGCGCTGTCGCGGTGAGCGCCATCGGCATGGCTCCAGCCATTGAGACGATCAGCCGCGCGAGGACGGATCGAAGCATCATATTCTTTCTCCGCCCAACAACTTTTGGCGGCCTCGGGTTCGCATTCCCGTCGGGGAAGGAAGAGGGCGCCAGAATAACCGGAAGCGGCCGCGGCTGAAAGGCGCCCTCGTCGTCTGAAAGCGCGGCATCCCGACGGAGGATACAAATGGCCTTGCCCCCAATCGACCCACTAATTGCGACGGGCGTCGTTCTTTCAACCGCCGTGACGGACGCGGTCTATGTGATGTTCAACGCGGCCGTTTCGTCTCGCAGACGATTTGCCGCGGCTAACTGGAGTAGCCTCTGGTATTTGCTGTCCGCTTTCGCCGTCATCAGCTACACGTCGAATTGGGCTTACGTCGTTTTCGCGGCCGTGGGCTCTTGGTTGGGCGGCTTCCTGTCGATCACCGCGCTTAACCGCTTCGCTCCATCGCGACGCGGATGAAGTCTGAAAGTGGCGCGACGCAAGGAACCGCTTGCGGGAATCGGGCGCGGCTACAACGAACCCCGCGGCGCGATCGGCGCCGCTTCGGGGCCCAGGATCGCACAATCAATGACAGTTTCCTATCGATCCAGTATGATATATGCTCCGGTAGAGCGATGGGGAAGTTTTCCAGCTCTGATAAAGTCAAAAAAACCGATCGCCCGCGCCGCCCTGCGAGGATCAGGAAACTTCGCCTCGTGACCGCCTCGCGAAGCGTCGTCAGATGTGAGGTCGCGCCCTAAAACACCTTGCGGGCGAGGCTGAATCGTCGCTTCACGACAAGCAATGGCTGACGCGTCCGCGGCGAACAATTATTTTTCAAGAGGGTGTTCCGTCATCTTCCAACAGCACTCATCTCGCCATTCACGGCGGCCCTCATCTCGATCTGAACGAGCAGTTTCGCCATGACCCTTGACGCCTATCGAGACACCTTTCGCTTCGCGGCGCGCTACTGGCTGCTGTCTCCGCGCCTTTTCGGTCTCATGATCGTGGCGCGGATCGCCTCGAATCTGGTCGATATTTTTGTTCCGCTCGCCTCGGGCGCGCTTGTCGACACGCTGGCCTCGGGCGGCGGCGATCCGACCGCCGCTTTGCGCGCGCTGGCTCGTCTCATCGGTCTGGTGGTCGCCTTTCATGCATTGCGCACGTTCGTCGCTTGGGCGCTCATCTATGTGTCGTCGCGCGCGATGGAGGCTCTGGTGCGAGACGCCTTCGCCCGCGTTCAACGTTTTTCCTCGGACTGGCATGCCAATTCCTTCGCCGGCGCCACGGTGCGCAAGATCACGCGCGGCATGTGGTCGTTCGACCAGCTCGGCGATACGCTGCTTTTCGGAATTTTTCCCGCGGCCGTCGTTGTCATTGGCGCGACAACGCTGCTCGTGTCACGTTGGCCGTTGCTTGGCGGCGTCGTGGCGATTGGAATCGCGGTCTATCTTTCGATCAGCGTGAGCCTCTCGATCTATTGGATCGCGCCAGCGGGACAGGCGCAGCAGCGGCTCGACTCGGCGCTGGGCGCGAGACTCGCGGATGCGCTCGCGGGAAATCAGGTCGTAAAGGATTTCGCCGCCGAGGCGCGCGAGGATGCGTCCTTCGTGGGGTTGACGAGAGAGTGGCGGCAGGCCGCGCGCCTCAATTGGACTCGAGACAACACGACGGGCTTTCTTCAAAGTCTCACGCTTATCGCGATGCAGGCGGCCTTGCTGGGGTCGGGCCTGATCCTGTGGTCGCGGGGCAGTCTTTCAACCGGCGATGTCGTCAGCGTCATCGGCTTCCAGGGGCTGCTCAACGCCTATCTGCGGGACTTTGGCCAGCATGTGCGCAATGTTCAAAAGGCGGTGAACGAGATGGAGGACGTTGTCGGCTTTGACGTCCGCGCGCCGGATATAATCGAGGCGCCAAACGCACGCTCGCTACGCGTCTCCGCCGGCGAAATCGTATTCGAGGACGTGTCCTTCGCCTATCCAATGTCGCGACGCCCCCTGTATCAAAAGCTAAAGCTCACGATACGCGCCGGAGAGCGCGTCGGACTCGTGGGCGCCTCGGGCGCCGGCAAGACAACTCTGGTGAAGCTTTTACAACGTTACTACGATCTCGACGCCGGGCGCATTCTCGTGGATGGGCAGGACATCGCGCTGGTCACGCTGGCGTCGTTGCGCCGCGCGATCGGAGTCGTGGCGCAAGACCCGATGTTGTTCCATCGTCCACTGGGGGAGAACATAGCCTTCGGCCGGCCAGAGGCGATGCCCTCGGAAATCAGGCAGGCGGCGCGCCGCGCNNCTCCGGCGGCGAACGCCAGCGCGTCGCCATCGCCCGCGCCATCCTCGCCAATTCGCCGATCCTCGTGCTGGATGAAGCCACCTCGTCGCTCGATTCCGTGTCGGAACATTACATCCGCGCCGCGATAGAGGAGCTGTCGCATGGACGCACGACTTTAATCGTGGCGCATCGCCTTTCAACGGTGCGGCAGCTCGATCGGATCCTCGTCTTCGCGCACGGCCGCATCATCGAGGACGGGACGCACACGGAGCTCTTGCGTCTCCCGAACGGCGTCTATCGGCGGCTGTTCGAGACGCAAGCGGGCGACGCCGACATCATCGACGAACGGATCGACGCCCTTGATCGAACAGCCGAGGTCGAGCAAGAAACGCAATAACGCCGATCCAGCGGCCGCGATGCCCCATGTTCAGCGAAGATGCGCCGGCGCCTGCGGGTTGTTCGCGGGATTGGTGTCGTGTTTCGACACTTTCGTGATCACTCCGCCGCCGACGAGAGGCAATAAATCCGCCTCGAGCGCGTCGGCTTCCGCCTTGGCGTAAACCTCTTTGCCCTCGACATAAAAGGTGAAGGACTTAAGGTGCTTCGCCTTCTTGACGGGGTCTTCGATCGTCACCTTGGTCCATTTGTAGAGCGGATAATGTTCAACGCCATGCTTTTCCGCCTCCAAGACGTAATCCGCGAAGGCGTCGAACTGGCTTTTCAGCGTCGCGCGATGCTTCGACAGAATGTCCGCGACGGGTTTGACGGCCGGGTCGCCAAGATCGCGACGCAGGATTTCCGCGTAATCGTCGCTGACATTGATCCGCACCTGATATTCCCATTCGTCGGGCATGATCATCTCCCTGGTGTTCGCGGCGATACCCATCGCGCGCCGCCAATCCCTACTAATTTAGTATATTTCAGAAAGCAAGGTCGTCGAGACCGGATCGTCACTCGCGGCCGATCTCAATCGTCCATTCCGGGCCGGAGCCGACGCCATTCTCCCGCGCGAAATTGCCGAGGTTGAGCGCCACGGCCATATTGAGCAGGCTGTTCACATAGATGAGCGGCGCCTTTGGCGGAACCTCGCCAAAGGTGCGCCGATATGGCGCGATGCTCTCGCCGATGAGCCGGTCCTCGCGGTAAAAGCGCACGCGAAAGTTTTGTCCCAACTCGGGCTTCAATTCATTGAACAACGCCTTGGGAATATTCGTCCAGACATTGCCATACTGCGCGTCGAGGACAGGAATGATCCCCGTCACTTTTTCACCGACTCGCTCCGCCTTGCGGTAAGGAATCGTCATCAGCGCGTCCAGGGATAGCTTTGGCCCGACCTGCTCGAAGGCGATGACGTCGGCGGCAAGACGCGCGCCGGTGTAGCCAAAAATGTCACGGCCATGAAACGTGTGCGACTCTTCCGAACCCGGACGGCGATTGGTCGTCTCATCGATGCGTCGAAGCTCTTCTATGCCGTCGCGCTCCGCGACCAGGGTCAGCAGACCGTTGTTTGGCGCAAGGAAAATATGGCCGGTCCGCGTTCTCAGCGCGATCGGGAGGCGCTCGGCGCCAACGCCCGGATCGATGACGGCGACAAAGACCGTGTCTTTTGGCCAGAAGCTTTCGGCCTGATAGAGCCGATAGGCGCCAGCGAAAACGCTGCCGGGATCTTCGTGACTGAGGTCGGAAATCAGAATGTCCCGCGAAACGCTATAGGCCACGCCCTTCACCGCCGCGACAGCCCCGTCCGCCATTCCAAAATCCGTATAGAGCACCAAGGGCGCCCGCGCCCATGCGGCTTGAGCAGACGCCAGAAGAAGCAAAAGGACGATAAGCGCTCTGTAAATCATGAGATTCCTCTCTCCGCCGACACGCCTTCATACACTAGCGCTGATTTTCGATCGACCGACAGGGGCGATCACGAGCGACTGTGGCGCATTTGTCACAGGCCAACGAAAAGCGCATCGGTTGAGTCGCCGCTGCCTCGCTCTCTCATTGACTCGCGGGCAAAGTTTCGGACAAATATCATATAATACAGCTATGCAATACCGAGTTAAAATGGTAAGGGTTCCAGATGAAAAAGGCTCTTTTCGCCGTCACGGCGATCACGTTGGTGCTTTCCGCCGGATCGGCTGTTGGCGCGGATCTTCCATCCAGCAAAGGTCCGGTCGCGGTTCCGCCGCCTCCCCCGATCTGGACCGGTTTCTACGCAGGCCTGAATGCCGGCGGAACCTTCGGCGGTGGCGGCGGCGTCTCCGTGACGCATCTCGACGCGAATCCCGATGCCGCGGCCTCGGCGGCGCTGTCGGGCGTTGCGAACACCGACTTCGCCGGCTTCATCGGCGGCGGCCAGGTCGGCTATAATTATCAGTTCTCGCCGGTCTTCGTCGCGGGACTCGAGACGGACATTCAGGGCGTCGTCGGCAACGGCGGCTCTCCGGCGTTTTCGAGCGTCGCGGCCGGCGCCCTCAACCCGGCCAATATCTATTCTGGCAATGGCTACGTGTCGCAAAGCTTCGACTATCTTGGCACCGCGCGCGCCCGCGCAGGCTATTTGTTCACGCCGACCTTGCTGGCTTATGCGACGGGCGGACTCGCCTATGGCTGGACCAATCTGAGCCACACTGTCTTTGGGAATGTGACCAACGGCGGCGCCCTTGTCGGCGTAAGCTACGGCAACGTGAATACGTCGAGCACTCAAGTCGGCTGGACGGTCGGCGGCGGCGCCGAATGGGCTTTCGCGCCGAACTGGAGCGCCAAGCTTGAATATCTTTATTACGATCTGGGCTCCTACAACATCGGCGCGCAGACTCAGGGCGTAACCCTAAACACGCGCGCCACCCTGAACGGCGTGAGCCTGGTCAGCGGCCAATTCCATGGAAACATTGTCCGCGTCGGCCTGAACTATCGCTTTAATTTCGATCCCTCGGCCCCGATCGTCGCCAAACCGTGATCGGTTGAACCTCGATTGGAAAACTAAGCCCGGCCCCGGCGGCCGGGTCTTTTTCACTTCGGCGGTCCCCGTCTCGCGGAACCGCCTACTCGCCGCTGGCTCTCCTCGTCTTCCCCAGCAATTAAGATTCGTCGGCGCGTCAAATCAAACCCAGTTTGACCCGCCGTCTTGCGTGGGCAAGAAAAGAGTCATGCGTTTTCTAAGCGGTCGGCGATATATTGTAGCTGAGTCGTTTTAGGCGGGCCTGAACGCGGCATGCCTATGCCCGCTCGCGAGAGGATGCGTTGATGTCCAAAAAATACCTGATGTGGATTATCGCGGCCATCATCGCGGCCGGCGGTTTCTTCGGCTACCAATATTGGCGGGATTTGCAGTCCGCCTTGCCGAAAGGAATCGCCTCGGGCAACGGCCGGATCGAGGCGAAGCTTGTGGACATCGCCGCCAAGGAGCCCTTGAGGGTCAAGCAAATCCTCGTTGACGAAGGCGCGCTGGTCAAGCCGGGGGACGTGCTGGTGCGAATGGACACCGCGACGCTGCAAGCGCAACTGGCCGAGGCTCGATTAAACGTCGCGGCCACGCGGCAAAAAGCGGCGATTTCCAAGGCGTCGATCAACAGGAGCAAGGCTCAAATCGAGCTCGCCAAGATCGAGGTTAAACGCAGCACCGCGCTCGTCGCGGAGCGCGCCGGCTCCCAGCGGGAGCTGGATATACGCAGAACGGCGCTGCAGACAACCTCGGCCGGCCTTGAGGAGGAGGAAGCCAAGCTAAGCACGAACGAGCAAGAGGTTAAAGTCGCCGAGGCGAACGTGGCGACGATCCAAACCCGCATCGACGACGCGACGCTCACATCCCCGGTCAAGGGGAGAGTGCTGTATCGACTGGCGGAAGTCGGCGAGGTGCTGGCGGCCGGTGGAAAAGCGCTGACGCTGGTGAACCTCGACGACGTGTATATGGAAATAT
Source organism: Methylocystaceae bacterium (assembly GCA_003134075.1). GTDB lineage: Bacteria > Pseudomonadota > Alphaproteobacteria > Rhizobiales > Beijerinckiaceae > Methylocystis. Next base: position 19,791 of record PLAI01000186.1, read on the forward strand.
TTCTTCCTTCCGAACAGGCCGCGAGACTGAAGATCGGCGCCGAGGCCTTGCTCACCCTGGACGCTGTTCCGGGCCGCGCCATCGCGGGATATGTCAGCTTCGTATCGCCCGAGGCCCAATTCACCCCGAAGCAAGTCGAGACGAAGAGCGAGCGCGACAAGCTGATGTTCCGAGTCAAGATCCGCGTCCCGGAAGAGACGGTGGAGTCGTACATCGATATCGTCAAAACGGGGGTGCGCGGAGTCGGCTATGTGAAGCTGAATGATTCCGCGGTTTGGCCAGCATCGCTTGGGGAGGTTGTGGAGCCACGGAAGAACGGATCGGCGCGGCTCTAAAGCCCCGCAAGCTTGGTACTGAGGCCGCGACGCGCCGGAGAGCTTGTTAATGGAAGCCTTATTGTCTCGCGAGTCTCCGGCGGCGGCTGTTGACGCGCCGGTCGTGTCGATCAATGACGTGACCCATCGCTATGGCGCGACGCTCGCGCTTGACTGCTTCTCGCTCGACATTCCGAAGGGCCGCATGGTCGGCGTGATCGGACCCGACGGCGTCGGCAAATCGACGTTGCTGGCGCTGGTCGCCGGCTCGAAGAAGATGCAGCAGGGCAAAGTGATGGTGCTTGGCGGCGACATCGCCGACGCGGCCCACAGGCGCGACGCTTGCCCGCGCATCGCTTACATGCCCCAGGGCCTCGGCAAGAATCTCTATTTCGAACTCAGCGTGCGGGAGAATGTCGACTTCATGGCGCGGCTGTTCGGCCTTTCCGCCGCGGAGCGCCCCGCGCGCATCAAGCAGTTGCTCGATGCGACGGGTCTTGGACCCTTTCCGGAGCGCCCCGCCGGCAAGCTCTCGGGCGGCATGAAACAGAAGGTCGGTTTGTGCGGCGCGCTCGTGCACGAGCCGGACCTGCTCATCCTCGACGAACCGACCACCGGCGTGGACCCGCTGTCGCGCCGCCAGTTTTGGTCGCTCATCGACGACATCCGCGCCGACCGGCCCAGCATGAGCGTCGTCATCTCCACTGCCTATATGGACGAGGCCCAGCAATGGGACTGGATCGTCGCCATGGACGCCGGGCGCGTGCTCGCGACGGGCACGCCGGCGGAGCTCATGGAGCGAACGGGAACGAAGGATCTTGAAAGGTGCTTCGTCGCATTGCTGCCCGAGGAAAAACGCTCGGGCCACGTCGATCTGACCATTCCGCCGCGCCCCGGGGGCAAGTCCGAGATCGCCATCGACGCCGAGGGTCTGACCCGCCGCTTCGGCGATTTCGTCGCCGTCGACCACGTCTCCTTGACGATCGAGCGCGGCGAGATCTTCGGCTTTTTGGGCTCCAACGGCTGCGGCAAGTCGACGACGATGAAGATGCTCACCGGCCTGCTGCCGCCGACGGAAGGAAGCGCGACGCTGTTTGGCCAGTCGGTCGAAGCCGGCAGCATGGAGGTGCGCAAAAGCATCGGCTACATGACGCAGGCCTTCTCGCTATGGCGAGTTGACGGTCATGCAGAATCTCGTTCTGGACGCGCGCCTTTATCACATCCCGCCCGACAAGGCGAAGACTCGCATAGACGAACTCGTCGCGAAATTCGGGCTCGGCCCCTATCTCGACGCGCTCGCCGGCGATCTGCCGATGGGCTTGCGCCAGCGCCTGTCGCTGGCGGTCGCCGTGCTGCACGAGCCGCAAATGCTCATCCTCGACGAGCCGACCTCTGGCGTCGACCCGGTCGCGCGCGACAGCTTTTGGGAATTGCTGATCGATCTTTCGCGCAAGCAGGGCGTCACCATTTTCGTCACCACGCATTTCATGAACGAGGCGATGCGCTGCGACCGCATTTCGCTGATGCATGCGGGAAAAGTGCTAGCCGCCGATGCGCCGCAAATGCTCATCGACGCGCGCGGCGCCGCGACGCTCGAGGAGGCCTTCATCGGTTATATGGAGGATGCGATCGGAGAGGGCGCCGCCGGAGGGCCAGGCAAGGAAGCGCCCCCCGCCGCCGCGCCCGTGAAAGCCTCGGCGCACGCGGCGCGTGCCGGCCTTTCGCTGCGCCTTGGTCGGCTTCTCGCCTACAGCGCCAATGAAACCATGTAGATTCTGCGCGATCCGGTGCGCCTCGCCTTCGCTTTTATCGGCTCGGCGTTGCTGATGCTCGTCTTTGGTTTCGGCATCTCCTTCGATGTCGAACATGTCCGCTACGCGACCTTTGATCTCGACCGGACGCCCGAGAGCCGGGTCTATCTCGAACAATTCGCGGGCGCGCCGCGCTATTTCAGGCAAATGCCGCCGGTCCGGTCCGTCGAGGACGCGCTGCATCGCATGCAGTCCGACAGCATTTCGCTTGTCCTGGAAATTCCGCCGAACTTCGGCCGGGATCTTCGCAAGGCGGCAATACCTGAAGTTCTGGCGGAGGCGGATGGCGCCGACACGTTTCGCGGCGAAACCATCACCCAATATGTGCAAAGCGTCCAGGACAAGATGCTGCGCGATCCGGCGAATGAATTGCAAACCCCGCCGCAAAAATACACCGCCAATTTTCAAGATCGCTATATGTACAACCCCACGTTTGAAAGCGTCTATGCGATGGCGCCGAGCATCCCGCCTATTCTGCTGATCCTCATTCCGGCGATCCTGATGGCGATCAGCGTCGTGCGCGAAAAGGAGCTGGGTTCAATCATCAACTTCTATGTGACGCCGACGGGCCGCCTGGAATATCTCCTTGGCAAGCAGCTCCCATATATCGTGATCGGCATGATCAACTATTTCATCCTCGTGGCGATGGCGCTCGTCGTTTTCGCGGTCCCCATCAAAGGCAGTTTTCTCGTCTTGACGCTATGCACACTGCTCTATGTCACCGCGACGACCGGCGTCGGCATGGTCATTTCGACCTTCACGAGCAGCCAGGTCGCGGCGGTCTTCGTCACGACGGTTCTCACGATGCTGCCGACGATCCAGTTTTCGGGCTTCATGCAGCCCGTCTCCACTCTATTGGGCCGCGCGAAAGTCCTGGGCTCGATTTGGCCGACAACCTATTACATGCATGCGAGCAAGGGTGTCTTCACCAAGGGGCTGGGGCTCGATCTGTGGGCGCAAGACCTCATCGTTCTCGCCTGTATCATTCCAATTCTTTGGGCCGTAAGCGCGCTGGCTCTCGAAAAGCAGGAGAAGTAGAGATGAACTCTCTTCTCAACATTCTTTGGCTTGGCCTTAAGGAGCTACGAAGCTTCAGCAGTGATTTGGTGATGGCGTTCTTCGTCGTCTACTCATTCAGCGGCGCGATCTACGCGCAGGCGACGGGCACGTCGAGCGAGGTCAACAACGCGTCGATCGCCTTTGTCGATGAAGACGGCTCCGCCCTGACCAAGCAGCTCATCAACGCCTTCTATCCGCCGCGCTTCCAGACGCCGGAGTTGATTTCCGCTTCCGAGGTCGAGACCACGATGGACCAGGGCCGGTTCATGTTCGTCGTCGCCATTCCGCCGCGGTTCGAAGCCGATCTGCGCGCGGGCCGTCATCCCGACATCCAGCTCAACATCGACGCGACCGCGATGCAGCAGGCGTCGATCGGCGGCGGCTACATCAAGAATATCGTCAACGATCGCATCTCCAGTTTTTTCCGGCGCACCGACGCTTCGGCGCAACCCCCGATCAATCTGGTCATTCGCCGATTGTTCAATCCGAACGGCGTATCCTCCTGGTTTACGAGCGTGGTCGCGATCATCAATCAGGTGACGCTGTTGACGGTCGTTCTCACCGGCGCCGCAGTCATTCGCGAACGCGAGCATGGGACGCTCGAACATCTGCTGGTCATGCCGCTCAACGCCTTCGAAATCGCGATGGCGAAAGTCTGGGCCAACAGTCTCGTCATTCTCGTCGCGACGGGGGCGTCGCTTTATCTCATCGTAATGAAGGCGCTGGAGGTTCCCTTCGCGGGGTCGATCCCGCTGTGGTTCTCCGGCGTCCTCCTCTATCTCTTTTTCGCGACGGCGCTCGGGATATTCCTTGGCACGATCTCCCGCTCCATGGCGCAATTCGCGCTGCTGATCATTTTCGTGAACGTCATGCTGCAGCTTCTCTCGGGCGGCTCGACGCCGATCGATAGCCAGCCGGTCTGGATGCAATATATGACGTTCTTCCTGCCATCGCGGCACTTCGTCAGCTTTTCGCAAAAGATCATCTATCGCGGCGGCGGTATCGAGGCCGTCTGGCCGCAGTTCACGATGGTGGCGGCGGTGGGCCTTGCTTTTTTCGTTTACAGTTTGGCGCTGTTTCGGAAATCGATCGCGGTGACGAAATAGCGCTTCCGGCACGACGCCGCCCCGCGAGCGAGCGACAGGATATCCCGGTTGCGTCGCTCGCATTTACTCAAAATTCACCTTAGAAAGGAATGTCGGATATGATTGATTCGGGAATTTCGCCGTGCGTTTGTCTCGCCCGGAGAAGCGGCGTTTCTCTTCACGGATGACTGGCCCCAACTCATAAGAGGGGCTCGCAAGGATAGCGCGGCTCGGCGCCCTTCGACGGATAGCGGAGCATGTTGATGGGCGGTGGTCCAGAGTCCAAGCGCGCGGCGCTCTTGCAGCTCTCGACGTTCGTCGGGGCAATTCCTCCGATTTGCTTGGCTCTGGCGTTGGGCGGCTGCGCCGTGGGCCCCGATTTCCTCGCGACGACAGCGCCCGTTCAAGACAAATGGATCGAAAGCGGCGACAAGCGCGTGGCGAAGAGCGACGTCAAGTCGCACTGGTGGAGGACGTTCAAGGATCCGACGCTCGATCGCCTCATCCAGCGCGCCTACGAGCAAAATCTCCCAGTGCGGATCGCCGGTTTGAAAATTCTCGAAGCGCGCGCGCAACTCGGCGTCGCGATCGGCAATCTTTATCCGCAAACGCAAGAGGGTACCGGCGCCGCGCAGCAAAACCTTCTCAGTTCGCGCCTCGCCAACCAAGCCTCGCTCCAACATTCCTTCGCGAATTTTAACCTCGGCTTCGACGCCGCCTGGGAGATGGATTTCTGGGGCCGCTTGCGGCGCAACGTCGAGGCCAACGACGCGAATCTGCTCGCGACGGCCGCTGATTACGATAGCGCGCTCGTTTCGCTGACCGCTGAAGTGGCGCGCGCCTACGCCTTGCTCCGCACCTATGAGGAGCTCATTCAAATCGCCCGAGAAAACGCCAAGGTGCAAAAAGAGGGGCTGGACATCGCCGAGTCGCGTTTCCGTAACGGCGCCACGTCGGAGCTGGACGTCACGCAGGCGCGTACCTTGCTGGAGAGTACGCTCGCCGACATCCCGCCTTTGCAAGCTAGTCTGCAGCAATCGAAGAACGCGTTGAGCACGCTACTCGGGCGCCCGCCCGGCGCGGTCGAGGCGCTGCTGAATGGACCTCACAGGATACCTTCGGCGTCGAAGCGCGTCGCGGTCGGCATACCCGCGGAGCTGTTGCGGCGTCGCCCCGACATCCACGCGGCGGAACTCAACGCCGCCGCCGAGAGCGCGCGGATCGGCGTCGCCGAGGCGGATCTCTATCCGAAATTTTTTCTTTTGGGAGACGTCGGCGTGCAGAGCAGCGACGTCGCCAAGCTCTTCGCGCCCCACAGCCTGTTCTTCACCGCTGGTCCAGGGTTCCAATGGTCCATCCTGAATTATGGCCGCATCACCAATAACGTGCGCGCGCAGGACGCGCGTTTCCAGCAAGCGCTCGTGAATTACGAAGACACGGTGCTGAAGGCGGCGCGGGAAGTCGAGGACGCGTTGATCGCTTTCCTCAAGGCGCAGGAGAGTGCGGTCAGCTCGCGGAAGTCCGTGCAGGCCGCCCAGGACTCGGTGCGGCTGTCGCTGATCAGGTACCGGGAAGGCGAGGAGGACTATCAGCGGGTCGTCGACTCACAGCGCTCGCTCCTGCAAGAGGAAAACAAGCTGGCGGCGACTCGCTCCTCCATCGCCACCAATTTGATCGCGCTTTACAAGGCCCTGGGCGGGGGATGGGAGCTGCGAGAGGGCAGACCCATCGTTCCGATTCCCATGCAAGAGGAAATGGCGAGCCGTACCAATTGGGGCGATTTGCTGCCGGCGGAATCGCCGCCGCCGCCGCCGGAATTGGCTCCGCCGACGCCAGCCAGCGTCGCGCCAATCCTGCTTCCACCCGACTGGTGATAAATCAGCTACGCGCGTGGCGCCCCGGGTTCGCAATCGATGGTTCTTTGGTTTGTCGCGGTCTTTCTGGTGGTTTATGGGTTGATGCGCGTATTTCGCCGAAAGCGTTGGATGCGAGCCCCAACCGGCGCTTTCTGTCGCGGAGATGCGCGAAAACGAGCCGTGATCGGGAGATTTTGGGTTGAAGACGATGGTCCGCCAAGTGACGAGAGCGCCAAAGCTAGGGCTCCTGTCATCAGCAATTACATGTTTGGTCGCAATAATCGCATTTGGCGCTGTTTTGTCCACGACGGTCGCTATTGGCGAGGGCGGTCTACCTTCATGCCCAGCCGGCGGGATGGCTTCGTGGACCGACTGCCAAGGAAGTTCCAGCTATCCCAATGGCGGGACATACGTAGGGGAATTTCGCGACGGCAAACCGAATGGGCTGGGGACACTCACGTACCGGCGCCATGGAGAATACGTCGGTGAGTTTCGCGACGGCTGGCCGAGCGGCCGAGGAGCCTATGCTTATCCCGACGGACGAAGATACGTCGGCGAATGGCGGAATGGGGATTTCAATGGCCGTGGAGTCCGCACATATCCCGACGGTCGGAAAGAAGACGGCGAATGGAGCGACGGCAAATTCGTAAGAACCGCCGAGGAAAATTCGCCGCTATCGGAGAGCTCTGAAAAACCCCCGGCGGCGATTGTCGATGCGAGCGAGATCAACCAGTCAAGGCCCCTCGCTTTGATTGGAAGCGAGATTTTTGGCGGCGTCCTGCCGCTTCTGATGGTGTTTCTCGTCTTTGGTGTTGTCATCGCGGCCGTTTTCGGCCTGAAGGCCAAGCATCAATCCGCGGCCCCATCAATTGCTGTTCGAGGACGAGTTGACGAAGCCGAGGAGCAATCGAAAATTGTCGAGGCTCGGCGCGCGTTAGTCGAAGCCGTCGAGGATTTCGCCGTTTCCGATGCTAAACTGCTGGAGCTGCGCGCAAGCGCAAGGCGGCTTTCGTGGAACTCAAGAGCCTGGAAAGCAATGCGGCAACCTGGCGCTCTGTGAATTTTCAGATGCGGGCTCTCGTTCCCGTTCACCGCGAATTTTGATGTCATTTATGTCTTTCCGTGTCACTTTCTCCGCGAGGGCGGAAAAAAGAACGCGGCGATGGAATGTCGGAATTTTACACCACGCACGAGCTAGCCGCCCTTTTGCGGGTGAAGGAACGCAAGGTCTATGACCTCGTCGCCAAGGAGACGTTGCCGTTCCGCCGGGTGACGGGCAGGCTGCTGTTTCCACGTGACGAAATCGCGCAATGGCTGCGGGGCAATGGCGTGGCCGGCGACGCACAAGTCGCGCCGGGGCCGCCGCGATCGTCCGAAGGGCAACGACCGCTGGTCGCCGCCGGTGGGCACGATCCTCTCCTCGAATGGGCTCTGCGGGAATCGCGCTCCGGCATCGCTGGCTTTTTCGACGGCGCGCTTGATGGGTTGCAGCGGGCGCGGGCGGGCGATTGCATCGCGGCGGGTCTTCATATTCCTGAAGGGGGAGAATGGAACGTCGCGGCGGTCGCGGCGAGGTTCACGGATGAGCCTTGGGTTCTTATCGAGTGGGCCCGGCGCGCGCGCGGGCTGATCATGCGGCCCGATCTCGCCAAACGTCCCGATTGCCTGAAGGCCGCGCGCGGCTTGCGTTTTCACACGCGGCAGACCGAGGCGGCCAGCGAACTGGTCCTCGAACAATTGCTGGCGGCCGAAAAAATGAAGCGGGCGGATCTGCGCCTTGTCGAAGCGGTCGAGCGATCGGAGACGGATTTGGCGATGGCGATCGCCGATGGTCGCGCCGATGTCGGCCTTGGCATCGCGGCGGCGGCGCGTCAGTTCAAACTCGATTTCGCGCCGCTGATCGAGGAGCGCTTCGATCTTCTGGTGTGGCGCAAAGCCTATTTTGACCCGCCGTTCCAGAAGCTCGTAGCTCTGTGCCTATCGGAGGCGTTTCGCGACAAAGCCAAGGCTTTGGGCGGTTATGACGTTTCGGGATTCGGGACGGTTCGCTTCAACGGCTAAAGGCGCCCGCGGCCGGGTGTGGCGGCGAAGGCGGCGCCACCGTAAGGTTCTCGTCAATACGAGGACGCCGGTTCTCGAGGGACCGTTTCGAGGCCGACGCCATGACCGGGCTAATTGCAACCGCGACCCGGCGCTTGTTTTAAGCTTGCGCTTCGCGATAAAAGGCTGCGTCGGCGTTTTCCGATCTGCGGCGGAACGCCCTGATGTTCGAGAACAATTCCGCATCGATTCGTTATGGATTGGGAGTGCTATCTAATGAGAAAGACCTTGCTTGCGACTGCGGTGATTGCCGCGTCCCTCGGAACCGGCGCGTTCGCCGCGGTGGAATTGAACACTTACGCCGATGCGGAAGGCTATCTCGACGTGCAGGCCCTGACCTGCGCGCAACTGGCCGACACCTTTCAGGAAGACGCCAATTATCTGACGGCATGGTATAGCGGCTGGTACAATGGGCTTGCGAAGAAGCATTTCGCCAATATCCCGCGCAGCAAAGAGGCTGAGCACGAAACGATCGTCTATTGCAAGGCGCATCCTGGCGAAGAGAAAGTGATCAAGGTCCTCGGCCGCATTATCGACGAATACAGAGAGAAAAAGGGCATCGACGTTCATAGATAATGCGTTGTCGAGCGTAACGCGGCCTGACTAGAGGCCAAGGAGCGAGGCCTTTTTCGGGGTCGACGCGATCGACCCCGAGGAATTGAATATTCGTATGCCGACCGAAGGGCGAATGAAATCGCCGCGTTCGACCGCTTTGTCGCCGCTTGTTCCGTCCCCTCTTGACGGACTTATGACTCAAATGACTCAAATTCGTTGTTCAAGGGCGCCCCTGACCAAGCCGGCGCATGATCTTGGTCCGGGTTTTGTCCGCGCTTTCACGCGCTTCTGTTTATTTGAAAGCGATCACCACGCCATCCGCGCCAAGCGACAGTTGCAATCCCTTGCGCCGCGTATTCAGTTTCATGGTGACGCCATTTCTGTTGCGCAGCCAAAGCGTCCCTTTTCCGCGCTCGCCCAAGGCCCATCCTTTGCGAATCTGAACATAGGCGCCGGCGAAATCCTCCCGCCGCTGGAGACCATACACGCTCCCCGAAGCTGTCAGTTTTGACGCGCCAATGCCGCCGACGCCCAGGCCGCCGACGGTGATGGGATAGGACTCGCCGCGGTAATTCAGCGTTCCGCCGCCCGCCGCGCCGGATCCGATGAAGGCCACCTGAATTTGCTCAATCGAGACAGACGCTGATGGCGGGCCCTTGGGTTGCTCTTGAGCCAACGCGGGCGGCGTCGCGAAGAAGCACGTGGCGAGAAATATCATGGTTCGTCGATTGATCATGGAAACATCCGTCTGGCTGTCGAGAGCGAACGGCGCGGGGCTGGTCGATCTCCGCGTCGGCTCGGTGTTATCCAATTACGCAATGGAGATCAATGATCTGATCGCCGGGCTTTTTCCGTGCGATAGGTTTTTATGGAACATATTCTAGGACCGAGTTCCCCGGGGGGCGACGAATCCGCGATCGGACCAGGCGCGCTCGCGGGGCGCTGTCGCCGCCCTGGACGCGTGCTCGGAGATGACGAGCCCATCGCTCCCGGCTGGGATTGGTCAGCGGAACCGCCGACCAATCATTTCGTCGTCCGTGTCGTCATGACTTAATTCGACAATACCGTTACCGCACAACGCGCTGGTGCACGACAACAGGTCTGCGGACCACGGCGCGTCTCCGCACGACAACGACAGTCTTCTCAATATTCGTCCCACCATTCGTCGCAAGCGCCCCTTGCGCCATCATCGGCACGGCCGCGAGCGCTTCCGAACTTTCGAAGGCGAGTCCAGCCATAAGGCCCGCCGCCAGTAGCACCGTGTGTAATGTTTTCATTATCTGCTGCTCCTCTTCGAAGATTGCGCTTTCGAAGCTACGCCTCGAAACATGTCCGGATGATGAACGGTTCCGTAATTAGAAGAGATCGATAAATTGTCTAGGCCGCCCGCATGAAGCTTGAGGTGAGCGATCCGGTCGAAACATGACGCGCCAGCTAAACCCGCTTATTTCGGGGAGAAAGCAGTCCACTCCTCATGACGCTCTGTCGCTCAAGACAGGCGCGGCCCCCGTCTCTTTCTGGGCGGCGACCTCGTCTTTTCCCGCTCTCGCGGCTTCGGGAGCCGCGCGAGTCCCAATCGCAATTCGCCGCGCTTCTATCGCGCGCCGCGCGTGCTCGATCGCCAAGGACACCGGCGCCTGTTCGGTTGCGTTCGATCCCTCGATGAGCTTGCCAACGCAGGCGGCGACGCTCGCCTTGAATTCCTTCTCCAATGTGTCGAGCTCGTCGCGATCGGCGTCGCCGGCCTCGTCGGCGATCACGAGCAGTCGAAAAATCCTCTGCTGATCGCCTTGCAGTTCCTTGTTGCGCAGCATTCCGGAAACGATCGCGAGCGCCGAACCGATGATGCTCAGAGGAATGCCGATCGCGTAGAAGTATTTTTGCGCCTCGTCGATAAAGCTCTGGTCGCCGCTGGACAAATAGGCGGCGACGCCAGGGTGGATCGGCAGCGCGGGATTTTTCTCGTCGGGGTCGGGCGCCTCGATCTGATTGGCGTGCGACGTCACCGCCATCAGATTGGCTTTTGTCTTCAGGGTCGACCTTGCGATCGCGCCGGCGATCGCGTCGAGCATCGTCACCGGCACGACGAAGCGATAGGTGACGGCGACGCCTTTCACGCTGTCGTCCGGCGTCGGCGGACGGGCCTTGAAAGCCCCTTCGGGAATATCGACGGATTCGAGACCCGGGAATCTTTTTGCTATGGCGTCGTTGTCGTCGAGCGCCAGAATTTTCGGAGTTTCCTTTGTCGCCCGCGCAACGCTCGAGACGACGTCGACCACTTCCCCAGGCGCGACGGGACCAACGGCCAGAGCCGCCACGGCGCGCTTGGCGCGGATGGCGGGGCCGATCTCCGCGCCGGGAAGAAAGACGCGTTTCACCGCCTCCGGCTGCACATTGAAGTAACTGAGAATAAGGTCGAGCGCGCGCGAATTTTCCTCTTGCAGGGGGCCGGTCGGGATGGCGATCGTTCTGCCCGAAAGTTGGGAGAAACTTTTGATCGGCGAGCCAGAGGGAACGACCATCGCGATCACATCTCGACGCAGAATGACCAGGGATTGTCCATTGGTTGGCGGCGCGACGTCGCTGCGCACGAGCGCGATGTCGACCTTGCGGTCTTCCAGCGCCTTGGAACTCGCCCTCAGATCGGTCACCGTCACCGTTTCAAAACGGATGTGTGGATGCGCCGCCGTCGTCACGCCGATGAAGGCGGAAATGAAGCGTTGCGCTATTCCGCCGGCGGGTCCGGTGGTGATGCGAAGGGTGGCCTTCGGCGACCAGACATATAATATGCCGGCCGCGCAAACGGCGACCAGGATGGCGCCGGCGAGCAACAGCGTGGCCAGGCGAGGCAGTCTCAGGCCGAATATCCCCAACATGCCACGTCTCCTTTGGAGCGCAAGGCGCCTTGATCACTGTAATTCAAGACTCGACGGAGACCAGTCGCGCCCAAGTCTCCCCGCCGCGCCTTTTCCGCGATGGACAACGGCCGCCGCCCCGGCGACGACGCTCCTATGACAGCTCCTTGTCAACAACCGCGCTCGTGCGCAAAGCGCCGGTCTAGGCAATTTTGGCGACGGTGGAGCTCGCCGGCACGGACAGCGTCCAGGCGAAGCCCTCGGGCGGGAAATCGAGCGTCGTCGAGCCGTCTAGCGCCAGGGCGACCAGTCGCTTGATCACCTTATGGCCGAAGCCCTCGCGCGGCGGCGGCGCCACCCGCGGCCCGCCGCTTTCTCGCCAATTTACGAAAAAGCGGCCGTCCTCGAGCCGCCAGTTGAGCGCGACATTGCCGCCGGCCCGCGACAGCGCGCCATGGGCCAGGGCGTTGGTCGCGAGCTCGTGCAGAGCCAGCCCGATATTCTGCGCGGCCTCGGGCTTGAGCATCACCTTTGGGCCGTCGATGCTCGCGTGGTCGCCGACTTCGCTCGCGCCGATGTCGAGACAATAAGCCATTTGCGCGCGAACGAGATCGTGCATCGAGGCGCCCCGCCAGTCCTGGGAGATCAGCAGATCGTGCGCCATCGACAGCGCTTGCAGCCGCGCCGAAAATTTGCGCTGGAAGTCCTCGATCGAGCCTGATCCCGTCGCGGTCTGGCGCGACATCGCCTGCACCACCGCGAGAAGGTTTTTCGAGCGGTGAACGAGTTCGCGCAGCAGCGTGCGCACGTGCTGCTCGCGGTGCTTGCGGGGGGTGATGTCGCGCGCCGTGCCGACGATTCGAACGGGGCGCCCGTTTTCGAAGAAGGTGCGGCCGCGCACCGAAACCCAGCGTTCAACGCGGTCGATTTGGCCGATGACGCGATATTCGCTTTCGTAATCGTCCGGGCTATTGGGGTCGAGCGCCTGTTCGATGGCTTCCTTGGTGCGCTTTTTGTCTTGCGGATGCAGCGCGCTGCGAAAGACATCGAGATTTGCCGGCGCATCCTCGGACAGCCCCCACAGCGCCCGCACCCGCGCATCGAGCACCACCTCGCCGGTGACGAGGTTCCAGTCCCAGATTCCGGTGCGCCCGGCGTCGAGCGCGAGCCTCATGCGTTCGAGGGTAAAAGCCTGTTCGCGAATGAAGTCGCAGCCGGGCTGCGACGGCGGGTCAGGCGAAAGATTAGCATCCGTCACTTGAGACCATCCTTGGTCAAGACCGCGCGGCGTCTTGTGGACGCCCTATGGCCCGTCGGGACGACGGGCGTCTCGTGGACGCCCCGCGTCGAGCTTACCCGTGCTCGCCGGCAAGCTCCAGCACGATGCGCCATTCCTCGTCGCTGACGGGCTGCACGGAAAGGCGCGAGTTATTGACGAGCGTCATGCCGACGAGGCGCGGCTCGGCCTTGATTCGCGCCAAGGTCACCTTGTTTTTGAGCGCCTTCACCGCGCGCACGTCGACCATCCCGAATTTGCCGGTTTCGTCGGTGTGGTCAGGGTAATAGGGCTTGATCACTTCGACAATGCCGACGATGGCCTTGTCCTCGTTGGAATGATAAAAAAATCCGCGATCGCCGACCTGCATCGCCATAAGATGCTTCTTGGCCAGATGGTTGCGCACGCCGTTCCAGAAAGTGCCCTTTTTTCCGGCCGCGATCTGCTGGTCGAAGGACCATGTCGTGGGCTCGCTCTTGAACAACCAATGAGCCATGTCACAACGCCGCGCCGACGACGCGCCGCCACGGCCGCAGGGCGACGCTCTCGAACAGTCCCGCCTTGGCGTAGGGATCGCCGTCGAGCAAGCTCCGCGCCGCCGCCGCGTCGGCGCAATCGAGGATCAGCAGCGAGCCGACCGGCTTGTCGTTATCGTCGAGAAAGGGGCCGCCGAGCTTGATGCTTGGCGCATGGGCCTCGAGGAAAGCGAGGTGCGCGGCGCGCGTGGAAAGGCGCAACTCGACATGGCCGGGTTTGTCCAGACAAATGGCGGCGAACAGCAAAACGAACCTCGCGAGATTTTTATTCCGCCGAGCCTTTGTCCCAAAGCGCGGGCGCGCGGTCAAGCGGGCGGCGGAAGTCGGGCGGAGTTGTCCAGGCTCAAAGCGCGCGCTTCGCGCCCGCCGCATCGCGTTCCCGCGGCGGGATGTCGGGCGTTTCGATCAAGCGCGCGGCGAGGTCGGCGATTTCCCGCCGCAGCGCCGCGAGATCGCGCGCATCGAGCGGCGTCGCCTCCGCCACGCCGTGGGCGGCCGCGTCGCGCAGACGCGCGTGATCTTTGCGGAGCGCCTCGACCGCGCCTTGCAGCATGGAATTGTCGGCGCGCGCGATCTCCAGCCGATCGGCTTGTTCGCGCGCTTCTCCGCGGGTGTGTCGCAGCGCGGTTTCGAGATGGGCGATCTCGTTCGTGAACCGCTCTTCGTCCTCGCGCGCGCGGGCGCGCACCGCCTTGAGCGTTTGTTCGAGCGCTTCGTTCGCCGCCTTGGCCGCTTCGAGTTCGCCGACGACGGCGCCCAGGACGGCGTCGACGCCGTCGAGACGCTCCGCCTCGATCTTCAGTTTGGCGAAATCGTCGCGCAATTGCGCCAGTTCGTGTTGTAGATCGGTGTTCCGCTGGTGCATATCGCCGATTATCGCTTCATGCGCGGCGACGCGGGTCAGCACGACCTCCTTCTCGCGACCGAGTTCCTCGCTGTATGAGCGCAGTAAGCGCATGCTGGCGACCATGCGCTCCGCGCCTTCCGTCACCTCGTGCAGCGCCATTTCGGTCGAGCCGAGCAGTTCCGTCCGTTCCGCCAGCGTTTTGAGCGTTTCGCTCAGCCGGTGCTCCAGTTCGCGGCCATTGGCCTCGGATTTATTCAGGCGGTCGTCGAGATCGGCGATGCGCGCGGCATGGCGGCCGATGTCGACGAGATCCCCCGCCTTCGAGGCTTTGATCGCGTCCATTTCCTGTTCGAGCCGGCGCTCGCGAAGGGCGAATTCCGCCCGCAGCAGATCGCGCTCGGCGATGGCCTGCTCGCGCGAGAGCGGCGCCAGCATCTGCAGCCGGCGCATCGACAGGCGCATCGCCCGCCGCCAAAAGGCGGGCAGGAACATCAGCATGCCAAGCCCGGCGACCAGGAGTCCGAGCGCGAAATACATCGCCTGTTCAATCAACACGCGTTCGTCCTTGCCTGCTACGGCGCTTTCCGCCCGCGCCGTTGGAATGCGGTCGTCGCCACAATCTTTCTAAAACAGGGGCATTAGGAAATCAAAAGCCGCCTTTGTCGTCGCGGGGCGTCGCGGCGGGCCTGGTGGCGTGAAACTTCTTGTAATCGAAGGTCGCCGCGCCGGTTTCGTCGGTTTCGACGATATCGACATATTCCTGGTCGAGCAAAATATCGCTAGCGGAATAAATACGGCGCCCGCGCACCGACTGCGCTGATGTTTCGTCGTGCCCGCCGAAGATGATGACGAGACTGGTGAAGGGGTCTTCGAAGTCGGCGGCCGCGTAGCCATGCAGCGGGCTGTCCTCGCCGATCACATGCATCAACGTCCAGGTGAAGGCGAATATCGGATTTTCTTCGCGGGTCAGCTTCAATGGATAGAACTTGCGGAAACTCGCGCCCTCCATCGTGAGTTCGTTGCGAATGAACCACATCTGGGCGCTCGCGGCGGTGATGGCGTTGTGGCGCTCGTTGGCGAAGCGCAGCATCAGCGTGCGCGCGCCGTCGTGCACGCCGATCACCGGATTGCGCGCGAAAAGCAGCCGCGCGCGCGGCTGGGCGAAACGCGCGAAGGGCAGCCCGGCGGTGATGGCGACCGAGGAAAGCCCGATAAAGGTCGTCACGGTCGCGATCGCATGACCGATCGGCGATTGCGGATGCATGTCGCCATAGCCGACCGTCGCGAGGGTTTCGACGCTAAAGAAGAAGTAATCGAGGAAGGAGCCAGGCGGCGCATTGGCCACCGGGTCGTCGCCAAAATACGCGGCGAGCATATAAAATCCCGCGAAGACAAGATTGACGGTTGTGAACGCCAGAGCCAAAGCCGCGAAGAATATCGACCAACTCGCCGTCATCGCGTAATGGTGTAGATCGGTCCAAAAGTTGCGCGGCAGACCTTCGACGACGACCTGCCGGTCGCCGATTTGCACGCGTTTGCCGCGGCGCTCGCGAGAGTACATCGCCGAAAGAGAGCGGCGGAAGGTCAAAACGGGTTCCAGGTCGCCTGGGGCGTGAACTTCAGATAGCCGAGGTTAAGCCCCAGCCGCGCGCCGACCCCGGATCGGATCGGCACCACCACCACCTCGCCGGCGGAGAGCGCGGTGAAGCCAAAGCCGCCCACCAAATAGGCCGAGCCGTCCACGCCGCCAAAACGCTGATAAAGCGCGTCGACCGCCGGCAGGCCGTAGACCAGCATCATCGTGCGGTCGCCGTCGGCGCCAGCGTCGAACCCGAGCGACGGACCCTGCCAGAAGATGCGGCGCCGACCGGCGTTGCGGGTGTACATCTCGCCTTCGCCATAGCGCAGGCCGCCGATGAAGGCGCCGCCCGCCTCCTGACCGAGCACATAGGCGTTGGGGCGGCCCCAATGCCGGGTCGCCGATTCGATTCCCCCGGCGAGGTCGCGCGAGAAAGTGCCGAAAAACCTATGGCCGCTCGCTACGACGTCATCGTCCGAATAGCCCTCGGGCGGGGGCGCCTCGCGCGAGGGCGTCTCGCGCGCCAGCGCCGCTTGCGTCGCCAGCGCGACGCCGGACCCGGCGGCCAGCCGCAGCAGAGCGCGGCGCGAAAAATTTGCGCTGATATCGGCGTCGAACATATTGGCGTTCTCCCCTGGAGTGGACGGAACAAGCCGGAAAAATCCGTGAGAATGTCGCCGCCGGCGCGGCGCGGTTGCGTCGCGATTGGGGCGATGCGGATATCGGCGGACAGCTTCGCGCGACGTAGTTAAGAAAGGGTTGCGGCGGCGGGGTCGCCATAGGCAATAAACGGGCCGTTGCGGTAATCTTGCGCCGCCTTGCCATAAAGCAAGGGCGCGCCCTTCGGCGTCAGCGCCACGCCGCCGGCGGCGCGCAGCACCGCGTCGCCGGCCGCCGTGTCCCATTCCATCGTCGGCCCAAAGCGCGGATATATATCGGCGACGCCCTCCGCCAGCCGGCAGAATTTTAGCGACGACCCGGCCTCGATCCGGTCCTTGATTTTTTCGCGCGCGAGAAAGCTTTCCGTTCGCGCGTCGAAATGCGAGCGGCTGACCAGCGCTGTCATGCCATCGTCGGGGCGCGCGCGGGTATGCAGGGGAAGCCAGTTTTGGCGCGGGGGCAGCGGGAGGCCCGGCGCGGCCGCGACGAAAAAGGCCGTCGCGCCCGCGAACCAAAGCTCGCCGAGCGCCGGGGCGTAGACGGCGCCAGCCCTGGGCGCGCCATTCTCGATGAGCGCGATGTTGACCGTGAACTCGGGCCGGCGCGCAAGAAATTCGCGCGTGCCGTCGAGCGGGTCGATCAGTAGAAAGGCGCCGGTTTGCGCGGGCGTCTCGCCGCGCGCGGCGCGCTCTTCGGCGATGAGCGGGAGGCCGGGGAGGCGGCGGGACAACTCGGCCAGCAAAAATGCCTCGATCCGCTCGTCCGCCTCGGTGACCGGGCTCGAGTCGTTCTTGACCCGCGCCTCTATGGCGCGGCGCGCGAAGACCTCCATCGCGATGGCCCCCGCCGCGACGCAGAGCCGGGCGAACAGCAAGGCGCGGGCGTCGGGGTCTCGCGGCGTCGAATCTTGCGCGGACATGGGCGACCTCTTGGCTTTGGGCGCGCATGTTTAGCCCGCCGCGCGGCGCCCGGCCAGCCGGGCCGCTTCGAATATTTGGCGCTTCGCGCGCAAACCCGCTAGAACGGCTTCATGCAGTCCTCACGCTTCTGGATCGACCTCACCACACGCGAATTCGCGGCTCTCGACTGGGAGCGCGTCATCGTGGTCGCGCCGATCGCGGCGGTGGAGCAGCATGGGCCGCATCTGCCGGTCGGGGTCGACGCGCAGATCATGCAGGGCTGCATCGACCGCGTCGTCCCGCGCCTGCCAGACGATATCGACGTGCTGTTCCTTCCGATCCAGAGCGTCGGCGTCTCGGTCGAGCATCGCGATTTTCCGGGCACGCTGAGCTTTTCTCCGTCCACCGCCTTCGCAATGCTGACCGAGGTCGTCGAAGGCGCCATCGCGGCCGGCGCCCAAAAATTACTGCTGCTCAACTCACATGGCGGCAATTCGCCGCTCATCTCGCAGGCGGCGCTGGAGCTGCGCGCGCGTCACGGCGTCCTCGTGGCGACCTGCTCCTTCTCCCGCTTTGGCTATCCCGACGGACTGTTCAGCGCAGACGAACTGAAGCACGGCATTCACGGCGGCGAGGTCGAGACATCGCTGATGCTGGCCTTTCGGCCCGAACTCGTGGAGATGGCGCGGGCGAAGAATTTTCTGCCGGCGAGCCGCGACTTCGAGCGCGACTTCGCCTGGCTGCGCGCCGACCGCCCGGCGGGATTCGGCTGGATGGCGCAAGATCTCTCGCCTGCCGGCGCGATGGGCGACGCCGCCAGGGCGACGGCGGAAAAAGGCGCGGCGGCGGCGGATTATTGGGCCACGGCCTTCGTCGAACTGCTGCGCGACCTCGAAGGCTTCGATCTCGCCCGCTTGAAGGAGCGTCCGTGACCGAGGCGGGCGCGAGCCGGACGCTCGGCGCCCGACTCGCAAAGGGTTGCGATCAATATTTCGCGACCACCGGAGCCGGCGCGCCCCAGTTGAAGTGGTAGTTTAGACCGGCGCGGACGATATGGCCATTGAATTGAGCGCTGGTCTGGCTCGCGCCGAGACCGGTGACTCCCGAGGTAGCATAGACCGACTGCACGGAGCCCGCGGCGGTGTTGAAGCCAAGGTCGTAATAGAGATATTCCACCTTGGCGCTCCAGTTGCGCGCGAACATCCACTCCAGACCGCCGCCGACCGTCCAGCCGATATTGGTGTTTGAGGAACTCGCGCCGCCAAAGGCGCTGTTGATCACGGCGCCGGTGGCGTTAACCGCCGTCCCGGAGAAGGTGGAGCTCAGATTGGTTCCGCCATAGGCGAGACCAGCCGTCGCGTAAACGAGAAAGGTCGGCGTGAACAAATAGCCAATGCGGGCGCGGGCGGTGCCGAGATAGTCGAGGCTCTGGGAGGAGGCCAATGTGCCCGTGTAGGTGTGGGACGAGGTGAGGACGCCGGGCGAGGCGCTCGAGAAAGACGACGAACCGCCGCCGCCGGCGAGGCCTTGGATGTCCGCCTCGACGCCGACAACGACAGCCGGCGAAAACTGGTGGTTGTACCCGATCTGGCCGCCGCCGATGAAGCCGCCGAAATTGCCGTTGCCCGTTCCCGTCCCGGCCACTCCATAAGCGGGGCTGAAGCCCGAGCCCAGCGACCCGGTCGTCACGTTGATATTGTCGCTACCGCCGAAGGTTCCGCCGGCGTTCAGACCAACATAGAAGCCCGTCCAAGTGGCGATGGGCGCCGGCTCGTAATAGGTCGGCGGCGGCGCTTTGCCAGAGGGCAGATCGGCGGCCAAAGCCGGCCCGCCAACAAACGCGGCGCAAATGGCCAGCGCCGATACAGCATGCTTCATTTCGATAGCTCCTTATCTAACCAGATTATCGCGGAGCCACTGTGCCGCTTTTATGTTTCCATACTTTGTCTAGTCAGAATTAGATCTTACCAACTAGTGTCTTCCTGCCATATTTCAGCCGAATTTTGCCATCGGATGCATTTGACACATTTCAGAAACATTTTGGCTGGTCGAGACAAACCCAGGAAATGCTCATTCCTTAGAAGATTTAACCTTGCAAGGGCCCCATCCCGATGGTCGGCCGGGGGCGCGGCGCGAATGGAGACGGTGATGAGCGACTACTTCGCGGTGTTTTTGGCTCTTTTAGTTTACGGGTCGTTGTTTTATTTTATCTGGTCGATGCAATGACGCGCCCTGAGCCAGAAACCGCGGAGAGACAACCGCGGGGCAAATCCACCGTCCAGGAAGGGCGCGCCGATCAGGAACGAGACGTGAAATATTCCGCTTCGACCCTTTTGGTGGAGGACGACGCCGAGATCGGCGATTTGATTTCGCGCTATCTCAAGGCCAATCAGTTCGACGTCGTCGTGGTCAAGGACGGGGCGGCGATGGATGTCGCGCTGGCGGAGCGCGACTTCGATCTTCTGATCCTGGATCTAAATCTTCCCGGGGAGGACGGACTGTCGATTTGCCGCAGATTGCGGGCCGAGAGAGATCTGCCGATCATTATCGTCACGGCGCAGGGCGAGGATGTCGACAAGATCGTCGGTCTCGAAATGGGCGCCGACGATTATGTCGCCAAGCCGTTCAATCCGCGCGAATTGCTGGCGCGAATCCGCTCGGTGCTGCGGCGCGCGAGCGCGGCGGACCCGATCGAGGCCGGTTCGGCGCGGCAGGTATATAAATTCTCCGGCTGGAGCGTCGACCTCGCGGCGCGCGAGGTCGTGGCGCCGGTCGGCATGAAGGTCGCGATGACGGGCGCCGAATTCGATCTTTTGCACGCGCTGTGCGAACATCCGAACCGCGTGCTGACGCGCGACCAGTTGATCAGCTTGACGCATGGCCCGACGGCGGGGCCGTTCGAACGCAGCATCGACACGCTGATCAGCCGTCTGCGCCAAAAAATCGAGACGGACGTGAAAAACCCCAAGCTGATCCAAACGGTGCGGTCGGAAGGATATATGTTCACGACGCCGGTGACCCGGTCATGAAAGCCTTTTTACGTCGATTGCGCCCCGATCATCTCGCGGGACAAATCGCGCTGCTGATTCTGGCGGCGATCGTCATGTTTCATCTGACCCTGACGACCATTCAACATTTCACCAATCCCGACGGACGCCCGCCGATCATCGAGCCCGGCGAATTCATCGCCAGCGCCCTTTTGGCGATCGACGCCGCCCCAGTTTCGGAGCGAAGCGATGTCCTCGCGGTGCTCGCCAAGGCGGCGCCATGGGTGAGTTTCGCGGTGCGAGACCAAGCGGCCGATTTCCCGGCCGACAGCGCGGACAGCACCGATCTCGCCGACCTGAAGTCACGCATATGGGCGGGCGCGCGCGTGGCGGCGTCGAATGCGATCGACACGCGTGGGGAGGCGATCGTCGTCGCTTTGCGAAAAGGCGGATACGCCGTGGCCACGACGCTGGAGCCGAGGCTCTCCCCTTTGGGATCGATTTCGTCGAGGCATTATGGCGCGCCCACTCTGTTCATGCGGCTGTTGGAGCGTTCGGCGCTGTTCTTTTTCCTTTGCGCGAGCATTTTGACGGTGTGGATATCGAGCGCCGTCGTCGCGCCGCTCGTCAAGCTGGCGCGCGAAGCCGAGCGTTATCCGGCCGAAAACGCGCATTTGCGGCCAATCGACGAAGCCGGGCCGCGCGAGGTGCGCGATCTGACGCGAGCGCTCAACAGAATGCAGAGCCGGATCGAGGCGATGATCGAAGCGCGCAGTCATGCGCTCGCCGCGATCAGTCACGACCTGCGCACCATCATCACCAGGGTGAGGCTCAGGTCCGAATTCATCGCGGACGTCGATCTAAAGGTGAAAATGCTGCACGACGCCGGTCTGATGGATTCGATGCTCTACAAAAATCTTCAGCACTTGCGCGACGCGAACAGCGCGCCGGATCGCGGTCTCATCGATCTCGACAGCGTGCTCCAGACGGTTTCGGATCAATTCGCCGATCTTGGCCACGATGTCACCTACCGCGGCGGCCAACATCAGATCATCCTCGGCTCGCTCACCGAAATGCAGCGCGTTTTCAACAATCTCGTGGAGAACGCGGTGACCTACGCCAAAAAGGTCGTCATCACGCTCGACCAGCCCTCGCCCGAAGTCATTCGCGTCGACGTGGCCGACGACGGGCCGGGCATCGGCGCCGAAAACAAGCAGCGCGTGCTCGAGCCGTTCGTGCGCGGCGAGCCGGCTCGCAACATGAACGATCACAGCGGCTTTGGGCTTGGTCTGTCGATCGTGCGCTCGCTCGTGGAGGACGTTGGCGGAGGGTTGCAATTGCTCGATCACGAGCCGCACGGGCTGATCGCGCGCGTGACGCTGCCCAGGGCTTTCGCGAAGGAGTGAGTCGCTTGCCGCGGCCCGTTACGCCATCTAGGGCTCCGCCTCGATCTCGCAGCTGACCGCCTCCACGCTGGCGCGCGCGCGCTCATAGTCCGAAGGGCGCTTGGCGAGCGCCCGGATCAGCACGAATCCCAGCGGCGACGGCGCGGTGAGGCGGGTTTCCTGGGGCGGCGTCTCGTCGGAATCGCTTGTCTCCATTTCTTCGATTTGGCGCGCGTCGCCGACGATGATGTCGATCTTTCCCTTGTTCGACGCGCGGTCGGTTATCGAGTGGAAAATCGCGCCGGATGGGTCGTGGAAGGAGAGGCCGAGATAATCCCCGCTGTCGATGTCGACGCGCAGGCGCAGCGGGCCTTTGGCGAGATCGAACAGACAGACCCCCTCCGCCATCGCCGGGTCCTCGAAAGGCAGGAGCTGCGGGCCCGGCGCCGGCGGGTCGAACAACATCACGCCGTTTCGCGCGGTCTCGGCGTTCGCCGGCCGGTCCGATTTGGCGGCTTCCACCAGGCGGGCGTATGCGTGGCGCGGCGCGACCAGGGGCATCAGCAGCACCGAGACAATATGCACCACGCCGGCGATCAGCAGCGTCGCCATGGCCCAAGGCAAAAGACCGGTCGCGCGATCCACGAGCTTCATTCGCAGCCCAGTTTGACGATTTTCAGAAAGCGCGCCGGATCGAGGCGCGCGGTGGTGTCGAGCGGCGTTTCATAGAGGCGCAGGACCAGCACGAAGAAATTCGCGTCGCCCGGCGATAGCCAATTGCCCGGGCGCGCATGACGCGAGATGACGAGCTCGAAGGCTCCGCCATCGCGGCGAACAATGTCGGCCGAGGTGTAACCAAGTCGCTCGGCGGGATTGGCCAGCGGCGCGCCTGAGGGGCTTGCGAGGCCAAGTGTCCAATAGCGCGCGGCGGGCAGCGGGTCCGCGACGTGATAGTCGCAGCGGCCGTCGAGCGGCGCGCCAGCCGAATCCGCGCTCGCGACGAACACCAATCCCTCGTCGCGGCCCAGCGGCGCCTCGCCTCGGCGGGCGAGACCGGCGCGCGCGTAAGGGTCGATCTCCGGGCCGCTGGCGCGCGGCCAGGCGGTCCAGGGTCCGACGCGAAACGCGCCGAAGCCGCTGCCGCTCTCAACCGTCGCCGCCGTGACGCCGAATCCGAGCGCGAGGCCGCAGAGCATCGTCCAAAAGGCGCGCATATATTTATCGAAGGGCGCTCGCAAGGGTATGAGTTTCTCGATATTTCAGGGAGCGCCAAAGGACGCCCCGCGCTTCATTCTACCGCGCCGCCGAGCGTCCGGGAACCTCCCGCGGCGCTGTGTGAACGCGCTGGGCTTAAAGGCGCCAACTCTTGGAAGGCGTCGCCTCGCTTGCCAAGCGAAAGGGCCTTTATTTTGGTTTCGATCGAGCCCAACGCCTCCACCGCGCCCTTCGAGAGCGTGGCGGGGCGTTGCGGCGCGCCGAGCTCCAGCGGCTTGATCGGCGTTCCGGCGGCCGCGGCTTCCGCCACGGGCGCCTGGGCCATGCCGACGATGTGCTTGAGCGGCACGCCCTGATGGGCGTAGGCCATGATGTCGTGCCATGTGCGAGCCGGGAGCGAGCCGCCAGTCATATTGTTCATCGGTTCGCCGTCGTCGTTGCCATACCAAACGCAGCCGCCCATGGCCCCCGAATAGCCGCAGAACCAAGCGTCCTTGAAGCCGTTGGTGGTTCCGGTCTTACCGATCACCTCTCTGCCATCGCCAAGCTGCGCCGCCCTGCCGGTGCCTTCCTCGACCACCTTTCGCATCATCGAGCCGAGTTCCACGACCTTGTCGAATGGAACCGCCTGCTCTTGCGGCGGCGCATTCCGGTCATGCCTGTACAGAAGGTCGCCGTGACGATTGTCGATTTCCATGGCGGTGTAAGCGAGCGTCTTTTTGCCGCCATTCACGAAGGCGGCGTAGGCGGCCGCATGTTCGAGCAAGGTCACCTCGTCGGCGCCGATCGGCAACGACGGCGTATCCTCCAACGGCGCCGTGATGCCGAGACTCCGCGCGGTCTGGACGATTTTCGCGCGCCCAGCCTTGGGATTGCCATTGCCTATGGCGATGGAGAGCTTCACGGCGACGGTGTTCAGCGAGCGCGCCAGCGCATTGGCCAGCGGCAGCGAGCCAGCGTAGGAGCCGCCGTAATTGTGTGGACACCAATTGCCGATGCAGACCGGCGAGTCGACGACGATGGTTGTGGGCTTGAACTTGCCGGTCATCAAGGCCGTCAGATAGACGTAAGGTTTGAACGAAGAGCCTGGCTGGCGCATCGCCTCGGTCGCGCGATTGAACTGGCTCGCGCCATAGTCGCGGCCCCCGACCATGGCTCGAAGCGCCCCGTCCGGCTCCATCACGACCATCGCGCTTTGCTTGACGTGATAGGCGTGACCGCTCTCGCGCAGATTGTCCTCGATCACCTCGCCGGCGCGCTTCTGCACGTTGGAGTCGAGCGCCAGCCGCACGTTCAGCACGCGATCCTCGCCCAGCTTGCCCGAGTCGGCGAGTTTTTGCACTTCCTCATAGGCGTAATCCAGATACCAGTCGGGACTCGAGTCCTGTTTGCGCGCCACCGGAGTGGCTGGATTGCGCTGCGCCGGAACGATCTGGCTGGCGGTCATGAAGCCGGCGTCGACCAGATTGTTCAACACGTCGTTCGCCCGCGCGCGCGCGGCGGGGAGATTGACGTGCGGGGCGTATTTGGTCGGCGCCTTGAACAGGCCGGCCAGCATCGCCGCCTCGGCCAGCGTCACGTCCTTCACCGATTTGCCGAAATAGAACTCCGCAGCCGCCTGAATGCCAAAGGTGCCCCCGCCCATGTAAACCCGGTCGAGATAGAGTTTGAGAATCTCGCGCTTGGTCAAATGATGCTCGAGCCAAAGCGCCAGAAAAGCCTCGTTGATCTTGCGCGTCACCGTCCGCTCGTTGGAGAGAAACAGATTTTTGGCGAGCTGCTGGGTGATCGACGAACCGCCCTGCACGACGCCCGAGGAGCGCGCGTTGACGGTCAGCGCCCGCGCGGTGCCGATCACGTCGATTCCGAAATGCTCGTAAAAACGCCGGTCCTCGGTGGCGAGCACGGCCTTCACCAGATAGTCGGGATAGTCTTCGAGCGGCACCGCGTCATCGTGCTTGATTCCGCGCTGTCCGACCTCGACGCCGTAGCGGTCCAAAAAAGTCACCGCGAGGTCGGCCCGCTTGAGCCAGTCCTTCTCGCTGGTCATGTGAAACGCCGAGGAGGCCAGCGCCAGCGCCAAAATCCCGCCGCCAAGCGACATCGTGAGCGCCTCGCAGGCGATTTCGACTCCGATCCGGCTGAGGCCCGATACGTGGAAACGCGCCATGAAAGCCGAGAAGTTCTCATACGTCTCGCGCGATCTGCGGCCGCTGTCGAACATGCTGGAGTCGATCATCGCGTCGACGGCCAGCAGCACGCGCGAAAGGCGCTTAACGATCGGCAGTGAACCCAAACGCTTCCACAAGGCCAAAAACTCCCGCGCGACCGCCCATTCCCCTTGCGCCGCGATGTTAGCATTTTTTAAACCATCTTGACGATGGCTCGCGTGGGCTTCATTGCGGTTATGGTTTCCAGCGGGGAGCGGTATAAGAAAACTGTGAGCATGACGGAAAATAGCGGCGCCGCGGCGCGATCGGCC
Source organism: Methylocystaceae bacterium (assembly GCA_003134075.1). Classification (GTDB taxonomy): domain Bacteria; phylum Pseudomonadota; class Alphaproteobacteria; order Rhizobiales; family Beijerinckiaceae; genus Methylocystis. The sequence goes on from PLAI01000186.1 coordinate 45,292, forward strand.
GACACCCGTCCCAAGGGAGGGGCCACCGCGCCCTTTTGGGAAAAGCCGCTCGAAGACTTGACCCGGGCGCAATGGGAGAAGCTTTGCGACGGCTGCGGGCGTTGTTGCCTGATCAAGCTCGAGGACGAAGACACGGGCGCCATTCACCACACCAGCGTCGCCTGTAAGTTGTTGGATCAAGGGAGCTGCCGCTGCGGCGATTACGCCGGCCGCAAGAAGATCGTGCCGGACTGCGTGCGGCTGACCCTGGAGAAGCTCTCCAAAATCAAATGGTTGCCGCCGACCTGCGCCTACCGGCTGCGCTTTGAGGGCAAGAGCCTGCCGTCCTGGCATCCGCTCCTGAGCGGCGATCCCGATAGCGTGCACCGCGCCGGCGTGTCGGTCCAGGGGCGGGTCGAGGCGGCCGAGGACGCGGTCGACACCGACGATCTGCCCGAATTTATCCGGCTGTGGCCGAAGCGATGGCCGAAGAGGGCGCGCTAGCCGCGCGCGATTTCGCCTTATTCATTCGCCGTTCAGCCGATATGCTCGAAATTCGTTTCTGGGAGGCGCGGGAATGATCCGGCGGACGGGGAAAATCTTGTGCGTGGCCTTCGCGCTGCCTTTCGCTTCGCTCGCTCAGGCCAGGGAAGGCGGCCCAGCTTTCGCGCCTTTCGGCCGCGGCAGGGAAGAGGCGCCCCCGCCCCCGCTCCCGCTCCCGCCCGATGGCCGCGCCAAGGAGGGCGGTCCTCCCGGGCTCGAATGTTTTTCGGTCGCCCAGACGCGCCAGAAAATCGCCCAGCATCGGCTCGCCGAACCTTTTCCGCTGATGCGCGCCGAAAGCAGCGCCAACCAGGCCGACGCGTTGTCGACGCGGCTCTGCCGTATCGGCGAGCTGTTTCTTTACGAGATCAATCTGCTACGGCGGGACGGACGTGTCATAAGGGTTTTCGTTGACGCCGCGAGCGGCAAGCCTAGCCCTTACCGTCCGGAACACTGACGCGGCGAAACCCAAGGAGGAGAATCCATTGCGGCTGCTTGTGGTGGAGGACGACAAGGATTTGAACCGCCAGATCGTCACGGCTCTGCAGCAGGCGGGCTATGCGGTCGATCGCGCCTATGATGGCGAGGAGGCGCAATTTCTCGGCGACACCGAGCCCTATGACGCCGTGGTGCTCGACATCGGCCTGCCGAAAAAGGACGGCGTCGCCGTGCTCGAGGAATGGCGCCGCGCCGGGCGCGTCATGCCGGTGTTGATCCTGACCGCGCGCGACCGATGGAGCGACAAGGTGCAGGGTTTCGACGCCGGCGCCGATGATTACGTGGCAAAGCCCTTCCACATGGAGGAGGTTCTGGCCCGCATCCGCGCCTTGCTGCGCCGCGCCGTCGGGCACGCCACCAGTGAGATCGTATGCGGACCCGTGCGGCTCGACACCAAGTCCGGGCGCGTCGTCGTCGATGGCGCTCCAATTAAGCTGACCTCACACGAATACCGGCTGCTCGCCTATCTCTTGCATCACGGCGGGCGCGTGATTTCGCGTAGCGAAATCATCGAGCATCTATACGATCAGGATTTCGACCGCGACTCGAACACGATCGAGGTCTTCGTCGGCCGTCTGCGCAAAAAGCTGGGCGTCGAGGTGATCCAGACGGTGCGTGGGCTCGGGTATATCGCCGCGCCGCCGGAGGAGGGCGGGAAAGGATAGGCGGCGCCCATGCCCGTTCTCGCTTTCGCGACGAGATCAATCGCCCGGCGGCTGTTTTTCACCGCCGCGGGGCTGAGTTTCCTGCTTTTGCTGGTCGCTTCCCTGTTGCTGACGCAATATTATCGGCGCAACGCGGAAGATGTGTTCGAACGCAGGCTCGAAGTCTATCTGCGCGCCATCGTCGCCCATGTGTCGCAGCCGGGCGAGGAAGGTCGCGGCCCCGGCCAACTTGGCGAACCGCAATTCGAACTGCCCAATTCCGGCTGGTATTGGCAGATCACGCGCACCGATGACGAAGAGCACGAAATCGTGGCGTCGCGGTCGCTGTTCGCGTCGCAACTGCCCAAATTGGCCAATTTCGGGGTCGTTCCCGAGACCGGCGGCGCGCGGCGCGGGACGGCGCCGGGGCCGGACGGCCGGCTGCTGCGCATCGTCGAGCGTGTGATCGACGTGGGCGACACCGGCGTTTATCTGGTGCAGGTCGCCGGAAACGCCGAAGAGGTCGAGCACGACATCGACCGTTTTCGCTTCGTCCTCACCATCGCCTTCGCGCTGCTCGCCATCGCGCTCGCCATCGCCGCCGCGTTCCAGGTGAGATTTGGTCTGCGCCCGTTGCGCATGTTGGAAAGCGAGCTTGGCGAGATCAGGCGCGGCGCGCGCGAACGCATCTCCGGGCGCTATCCCATCGAAGTCGCGCCGCTGGTCGACGAACTGAATCTGCTAATTGGCGCCAATCGCGACATCGTCGAGCGCGCGCGCACGCAGGTCGGCAATCTCGCCCATGCGCTTAAGACGCCGCTCAGCGTGATCGTCAACGAGGCCGACGCCGCGCCGTCGCCGCTCGCCGAAAAGGTGAACGAGCAGGCGACGGTCATGCGCGACCAGATCACCTTTTACCTCGATCGGGCGCGGGCGGCGGCGCGGGCGGGCGCCATCGGCTCGACGACGCGGGTGGAGCCCGTGGTCGCCGCTCTGCTGCGCACTTTCGCGAAGATATGCGCCGAGCGCGGCGTGGCGTTCTCGGGCGAGGCGGCGAAGGAATTGTGGTTTCTGGGCGAGCGCCAGGATCTCGAGGAGATGGTCGGAAATCTGCTCGACAACGCCGGCAAATGGGCGAGCGGCGCGGTCTCCATCGCCGTGACGCGCGAGGCGGAGCCAAGCGCGCCGGGGCGCGCCTTGTTGCTGTTCACCATCGAGGACGACGGCCCTGGACTTGCTCCGCAACTGCGCGCGGCGGCGACGCAGCGCGGCCGCCGCCTGGACGAAACCAAGCCCGGCTCGGGACTTGGCCTCTCGATCGTGACCGATCTCGCCGCCGCCTATGGCGGATCGCTGCGCCTCGCCGACAGCCCCAAGGGCGGGCTGCGGGCGCAACTGCGGCTGCCGGGGTTTTGACATGCGCCTTTCGATCCGGCATGACGACGCGTGAATGCGATGGTTAATCGTTAAGGGAACGAATATGCCGAGCGTTAGACTGATCGCCGCCAGCCTTGTCACGGCGACGCTTTTCCTCGCCGCCTGCAACGCCTCGAAACCCGCGCCGGTGGTCACCGCGCCTGTCGCGGTCGCCCCAGAGCCGCCGGCGCCCGGCGTGGTCGGCACGGCGGTTGGCCGCGATCTCGACGAAAAGGACAAGACTATCGCAATCGCCGCGCAAAGCGAGGCGGTGAATTCAGGAACCCGCAAGGCGTGGAAGGGCGACCACGGCGCCTACGGCTTCATCGTGCCGGGACCGGAAAGCGGCGCCGGAGGCTGCCGCTACTACACCCACAAAATCTTCATCGATGGGCGCCCGAAAGAGGCGAAGGGGCAGGCCTGCAAAACGGGCGATGTTTGGCGCGTCACAAGTTGATGCGCGGCTGAAATCTCCTTAAGCGGCGAAGCGATTAGATTAATGCGCCTTTTCCTCGCTTGCCTTGCGCTTCTCGCCTGTCTTGGCCTCGGCGCCTATGGCCTGCTGCGAGCGGGCGCCGACTTGCCCGCCGCGACGGTCGAAGCCAATATCGGCGACACGCGCTTCGCCTTCGCGCCGGCCTATGCCCGCGACGAGGCCACGGCCGCCGGCGGCTTCCAGGACCGCCTCGCCTTCGTCGCGGTGATTCCGGACTTCTCGCCGCCGCCGCGGCCGGCAAGGGCGCTGTCGCCCAAGGCGTTGACGGAGCGCGCGCGCGACAATGTTTATATCACTGTGTCGTCCAAGGACGACGGCGTCGATCCGGCGGATCGTCCGATGCAGCTTTACGCCCGCTTTCTGGAGGCCGAAACGGCCGCCGGTCCCGGCGGTCTGGTGATGCGCCGCTTCGAGCAGGGCTCGCCTTACGATCTTGAACAGCTTTACGTCGCGCCGCCCGACGGGCGAGATTTCTTCGCCCGCTGCCCGAAGCCGGCGAGCGACGACCTGGCGTCCGCGGAGTTGTGCTTTTTTGTGTTTCGCGTCGACGGACTCGACGTGGAGTTGCGCTTCCCGCCGGCGCAGCTGGAAAACTGGGAGGCGCTGAACGAGGGCACGAGAGCCTTCCTCGGCCGCGTTCGCGCTGTCGACGCCGGCAAGCGACGTTAGCCCGTTCGCGACGATGAGCGCCAAGCTAAACTCGCCAAAGACCTGCTTTCGGGGATATCGCCGATTCGCGCAGCGCCGCGACTTTATAATGGTACCGCCACCCCGGCTTGAACGGGGGACCTCTAGATCCACAATCAAAGGCGATAGGCTGTCAGCCGCCGACAGGGCGCGACAGAAAATCGTCGCTAACACCAACAAATCACTTGACTTTCTTCAACCAACCACGACTTTAGGCGACAGCTCACGCCAACCTCAGACAGGCGCGAGCGCATACCTATGATGCATACCTTTGGAGAGCCGTAGACATGGCGAAGCTTGTCGGATTGACGGTCCTGGAACTCAAGGCGCTGAAGGCTCGCGGCAAGCCTTACGAGGTCCGTGACCCCGCCGTGACCGGCGGTTATGTGGTCGTTTGGCCGTCGAAAGCCTTGTCCTACGTGGTGCGATTCCGCTTTCAGAACGCCAACAAGAAAGTAACGCTTGGCCGCTTCGACCCTGACGCCAACGGTCTCGGCGAAATTCGCGCCCTGGCGCGCGAGGCGCAAAATCAGTTGACGGCGGCGCGCAAGCCATCGGCGGAGGCCTTGGACCCCGCCGCCGCCAAGAAGGCCGCTCGACTTGCCGCCGCGCAAGCCATTCAGAAGGAGCGTGCAGTCGTCAAGGCGGCCAACGAGCCGCAGCCCGACGTCTTCGGCAAAGTGGTGGAGATTTATCTCGCCACGCATGGCCACAATTTGCGAGCGTCCACCAAGAAAGAGATTGCGCGCCTGTTCGAGAAGGAATTAAGCGCCTGGAAGAAACGCCGCCTTGGGGAAATTGAAACGGCGGACGTTCATGCCGCGCTCGATGCTATTACGGCGCGCGGGGCGGAAATTACCGCCAACAGGCTGCATTCCTATTTGCGCCATTTATTCGTTTGGGCGATAGGCCGCAAAATGATCGCAGCCTCGCCACTCGACGGCGTGAGTAAACCAACCTCCGAAAAAAACCGCGCCAGGTCACGGGCGCTCGACAACGCCGAATTGGCCCTCGTTTGGAAAGGCGCTGCCGCGCTCGGTTTTCCATTCGGACCATTTTTTCAACTTGCCATTCTGCTTGGCGCTCGTCGCAATGAACTCAGTGGAATGAAGTGGTCCGAAATTGATTTTGAAGAAGCGGTTTGGGTAATTCCCAAAGAACGTTCGAAAAACGGCCAACAGCACGAATTACCTCTCGCGCCACAAGTCGTGGCGCTACTCGAATCGTTGCCGCGATTCGATGGACCATATGTGTTCAGTTCTGGCGATACGCCGGTCAGCGGCCACTCAAAAGCGAAGCAACGACTCGATAAAAGCACCACTGCAACCAATGGCGGTCAGGTGCTCAAGGAATTTGTCGTTCATGATTTACGACGTTCTTTTGCGACCGGCCTGCAACGGCTCGGCGTGCCGATCGAAGTGACTGAATATTGCCTCAATCACAAAGGCGAGAGTTTTGCGGGAATCCGTGGAGTTTATCAGCGCCACGATTACCGCGAAGAAATGCGCGTCGCGCTCGTACGTTGGGCGAAGCATATCGAAGCGCTTACGATGGAGCAAACGAAAGACCGGGCAAGATTATCGAACTTGCGACGACGCGGGCCTCGGCATGACCAATGTTCACGAACGGCTCGCAAAGGCGATCGACAACTCTGAGGAAGAGCGCAAAGAGAGTCGACAGGTCGTGATTGCGCCTCGTCAGCATGATCGGGATTTGCTTATCGACACTCTGACATTATTGGCTTCCTTCGATCGGGCGAGCCTACAAGCGCGTTTCGCGCGTCAAGCCGCAAAACGAACTTTCCGACATCGGTACACGCGCATCCGACTTTTCGACGCGGCTGCGTGATCCAAAATGCTCGGTTACACGCGCCCGTGAGGAATTGGCGCAGCGACTCGAAGATATGCGCCCGTTCGCCGAGGAGAGGTGCGCGGCGCTGACGCGCCGGGCCGAACACGTCGAGCGCGGGGTCACCGGCGGTGGCGATGTGAAAGTCATCAAGCTGAAGGGAAATCGCATTTGAACGCGTCCCGCTTCCTCTTTTTAACTGTTGTCGCGCGGAACGCATTGCTCGGCGAGCAGCGCGGCACGGATCAAACCCGCAGGCAGGGACGACGACTTATTTGCGAGCCTCGTCGCAGCTTAAATCCTTCGCCCGTGCCCCTGCGTTGTGACGCCCTCAGGCCGCTACGACCGCGCCCCCGCATAGTCGTAAAGACCAATTCATCCCAAAGAAAGTATTAGTAGAGCTTAGTTGCACAATTAAAGCGTATTCGTGGCTGTGTCCCTTGTTTTCGCTTGACGCCGCGCGGCGGCGCTCCTATAAGTGCGCCAATACGCCGCACCCCAAGTCACCCANNCCCGCATCCTCAAAGCGGCACCACCCCTTGAGCTGTCGGCGCGCGCCGACGGGATGGTGTCCTATGTCCGCGAATCAGAACCCGCTGCGCCTTGTGAGCGCCGTAAGGCTTGCGCTCGAACTCGACGTTTCCAGGCGCTCAATTGAAAGGTGGATGAACGATCCTGGAAGTGAGTTTCCGCGCCCAATAAAGTTGGGCCGGCGAAATTTCTTCCACCGGGCGGCTGTGGAGCGCTGGCTCTGCCAGCGCGAGGGCGGCGAAGCCCTTAAACTGTGAACGTGTAACAAAGTAGCAACCGGCGGGGGCATGTTTCGGGGGAAACATACCCCCGCCGGGGTGGTCGTTCGCGCCTGCGCTATGCACGGCCAAGGCCTTCGAGAAGCAACGGCGATCCCCCCGACATCGCGGCATTGTCATTCGAG
>PLAI01000194.1 GCA_003134075.1 Methylocystaceae bacterium
CGCCGGCATCGTCGTGTTCCCGTCCAATCGTGAACTGTCGATCCGCGCCCATGGCATGGCGCCGGCGACGCTACGCCGCCATCTCGCCTGCCTAGTGGAAGCAGGACTGATCATCCGCCGTGATTCCCCGAATGGCAAACGCTATGCCCGAAGAGGGCAGGGGGGCGAGATCGAAAACGCCTTCGGCTTCGACTTAACCCCGCTGGTCGCGCGCGCGGAAGAAATAGAAAACCTCGCCGAGGAAGTGCGGGCCGAAAACAAGGCCGTCAGGCTGCTGCGCGAACGCGTCACGCTGCTGCGGCGGGACATCGTCAAGATGATCGCGACCGGGCTGGAAGAGGGCGTTCCCGGAGACTGGCAGGGGTTGCACCTGCGCTATGCGGCGCTATCGAGCCGCTTCGTGCGCAATTTATTGCATGCCGATCTCGAGGCGTTGGCGAGCGAACTTGCCGCATTAAACGCCGAAATCCGGAACGCTCTGGAAAACCACGTAAATCTCCAAAAAAAGAGCGGCAATGAGTCCCATTCTGAGCGCCACATACAGAATCAAATTACAGACTCTATCGATCTTGAACCTAGCCTTCACAAAGGCAGGGGCGAGACGTTGCCGTCCAACGACCAAGGCTCGCCCTCTCCATCGGCGCCCAAGTCGCCAAACGTCCATCATCCAAAACCCTCGGCGCCCAAAACCTATTCCCTCGGCATGGTGCTGGAGGCTTGTCCCGATATCCTCGATTACGCCACCAAGGGCGGGATCGACAATTGGCGCGATCTCGCGACAACGGCGGCGACGGTGCGGCGGGCCATCGGAGTGTCTCCGGACGCTTGGGGGCAGGCCCTGGAGGTCATGGGCGAGCACGACACGTCGATCGTCATCGCCGCGATCTTGCAGCGCGGCGGGGAGATTAAAAGCGCCGGCGGATATCTGCGGGTTCTGACCGCGAAGGCGAGGGCAGGGGAGTTTTCGCTTGGGCCGGTGCTGATGGCGCTGCTGCGGGGAAAGGCCGCGAAAGCTGCGCGCGAACGAAAAGCGGCCGGGTGACGGCGCGGCGGATTTAGCTATGCGGCATCAAGCCTGCCTTGCGACCGNNTCTCGTGAACCCCGCGTTCGCTTCAGTCCGCCGGCTATGGAAACAGGGGTGCCGGACTGTTTTGTGGCTTCGCGAAGGGAGTGCGCGGTAAAGTAGAACTGTAACCCAACATCACTTTTTGATCGGACAGCCAATGCCAAAGAGTTACGGGGAGCGGATCGAAAAGCTCAAAGAGCAGCGGGAAAAAATCGAACGGCGGCTCAACACGCTCGAACAAAAAGCCACAAATAAAAAATGGAAACGCGACACGCGCCGAAAAATCATCGTCGGCGGCGCTGTTCTCGCCGAAATGCAAATAGACCCGAAGTTCGCCGACCTTATCCAAGGCCTGCTCGCGCGCTACGTCGAGCGTCCGAATGATCGTGCGGACATAGCCGACTTGCTGCAGTCAGATTCACAATCAGCCACACCGGAGGACGGATTGTCGGACGGCGGATAGCAAGCTCTCGCCGCCGCTTATGGTTCAATGGGTCGGCGCGCCATANNCGGAAAAGACCCCGAGTAGGCGAGCCTTCAAAAAGAAACCCTGAGCGGGCATATTTGCCCCGGTCTTGCTAACGTAGAGCGCGATCAACATCGGCCGCCCGGCGGCTACATCCTCCTCCATGAGGATTTCGAGCGCCTCACAGATGCGATGAATTGTCTGCGGCGGCACAAGGCCAAGGCGCTCAGCGAGCGCTTTATATGTCGTCGGGCTTCCGAGCGTAGCGCGCTCCATGAGCGCCTGACGAAGACGATCTTTCAGCATTTCATTCATTCAATTTGTTGCTTGATCGACCGGGCGTCGGGTTGGGTGTCGGTTTTGCCTAAAGACTTCAATATCAGCTCATTCCCACCACTGATATCAAACACCTTTCCGACGCCTACAACCCGGCCGCTCTGGTCAGATTGACCTTGAACCGGTCGCGTTTCCTCTGGTATCGGCGGGTCATTTCGGCGCTGGCGTGACCGAGATGGCGTTGGACATGCGCTTCCTCGATTTTCGCGGAGCTGGCGAGGCCGGCGCGCAGCGAATGCCCGGAAAACGCCAGCTTTCTTTCGCCCTCGTTGAGATCGCCGCGAATGCCGGCGGCCAGTGCGGTTTTTTGCACCAGCCGCGCGACATGCTTGTCGGTCAGACGCTCCGAGGTGACGCCCGTGTTTTTCTTTGTGACACGGCGAAACAGCGGTCCGTCGGCGACTCGACCAAGCCGCATCCAGGTTTCGAGCATCGCGATGGGGCAGGTGAGGGCGCTGGAGCCGCGTCCGATCTCGACCTCGCGCCAGCCGGTCTTGCCGTTGATGGTGAGCAACAGACCGCCTTCCTTCGCGGCTCTCGAAACATCGGAGCCGCCTTCGTTTTCAGCGCTGGAGGCGTCCCGGCCTTCGTCTTTTGCCGCGCCCGCGCCCTTGGCGGCGCCAAAGATCTCGATCCAGCCGGTTCCGTCTTCGCTCTGGCCGGAACCGCAATCGAGGCCGACGATTTCGGAGCGGCGCAGTCCGCCGGCGAAACCGATCGCCAGAATGGCGCGGTCGCGCAATCCGCGCAGATCATTGTCCAACGTGGCCAGCATGGCCAGAAGATCGTCGGCGAAGATCGCCTCCTTTTGCACGGGCGGGCGGCCATGGGCGCGGCGAATGCCGGCCAGCACGGTGGCGATATGGCGATCCTGGGTGTCGAGCGGCTGGCCTAATTGTCGATAATGCCAGGCGATCCCCGACAGCCGCCGCTCCAGCGAGGCGACGCTCATCGCCGTCATCCGGCCCGTTCCATCGGCGCAGGCGGCGAGATAAAGCCCGACGGTCTGTGGATCCGGCGGCGCCACGGGAAAACCCTGGCGGCGCAGCCAGGAGGAAAATTGCTGCCAATCAGATTCGTAGGCGCGCCGCGTGTTTTGGGAGCGGGCGTTGCGGGCGTAATCCTTGGCCTTTTCCCCAAGAGCGTCGAGATGGGGAGAAACCGTTCGCGGAACGATCGCAAGCGAGCCGAGTTCTTCGTCGACGTCCATTGCCCGAGACTCTTGCGGCGGCGTCATGCGAATTCTCTTTGCCTTGCGAGGGGTGGAACGGCGAGATTGTTGCGGACGTCCGAGTTGGTGATTCGGATCCTCATACGACCAGAATGAAGTCGGATCGCGACGCTGTCCATGCCTCGCGCGCCCCCTGACCCGGGCGGGCGAGCTTAAGGACTCCGAAGCCGGCGCGCCGCGCGCGCCAGTCGGGGAGAACACCGACTTGAGTCTCATAAATTGCGATTCAGCCAGTCTCGCAATCGCGCGCCGAAATTTCTCGATTTTCGTCCGGATTTCGTCTGTTCACCGCGCCGGTGGCCGCCGCAAAGCTCGCCCCGGTCCGCTGATTTAAGCGGAAACCTGACAGTTGATAGGCCCCAAAAAATCCGACGCCTCGGATCGCCGTCCGGCGATGATACGCGAAAATTTTCCCTGTCGCTCGCGCTTATTGAGTGGACCGCTATGCGTTTGATTTCTCTCATTTCGGCTTCGCGCTGGATCGGTGGACTCGCGTTAGATCAGTGGACTTTTTGCGGTCATTCACTGGACTGCCTTCGGCTCCTTCGATCGCGATCGGACCAACCCGAGATCAGCCGTTTCCGGGCGTTTGCGTGCGCCGGTCCACTGATCCGGCGCGAAGCGAGTCCAACGAACCAGCGAAAATTCCGACGCCTGGATTGCGTTTTTGCCGGCCGTCCAGCCAACGAACGAGAACGACACGCCCGGCGTCGCGGGGCTTTCGAAGCATGTCCGATAAGCNNGCGCGGCGAGCCGCCCGTCGCCACGCCGGGGCGGCGTTCGCGCCAGCTCGCCGCGTCGCGTTGCGTCCCGACCAATCCGCTGTTGGAGCAGGCGTTTCCGTCTTGGGCGCGGCCGCCGAAACAGCGACCCGCCAGCCTGGAGGGGAGTCGCGACGCGGCTTTCCGCGCCGGCGCCAGTCTCGCCTTGTTGGATCAAATTATTCGCCGCGATCCGCCGTTCGCCGGGGCGCTGCGCCAGCGCCTCGCCCTGCGCGCCGCCGCCGCCTGCGCCGCCCTGGCGCGCCATCGCGAGGATCTTTCCGCGCTGCGCGACGCCGAACATCTCTCCCCCGGCGGGGGGCGCACCGGCCCCGCCGGGCGCCTGCACCGGTTTTGGCGCGAATTTTCGGGGCGCCCGGTCGAGCCTGACGCAAAAACCCTGCGCTACGCCGCGGATCTGCTCGAGCTGCCGCAAGACCTCGACCTGAAAGCGCTAGCCGAAGCGCTGCGACAGATTGCGCAAAGCGAAAGCAATCCGCTTGCCGCGGCGGCGCAGGCCAGCGCCGCCACGATGCAGCTGTTTTGCGACGCGCCGCCCGCCGGCGCCGATGTTTCGAGCGCCGGCAATAGGCTCCACGCCGGTGTTTCGCGCGCCGGCAATAATCCCCACGCTGATGTTTCGAGCGCCGGCAAGCTGCCGAAGTCCGTGCAGCCGAATGCACACGACGACTTACGCGAAATTTGGCTGTCGCNNCGGCGATGGCGACCTTCGCCGAGAAATATGCGCCCAAATACCAAGAGGCCGTCGATTGCTTGCTAAAGGACCGCGACGCGCTGCTGACGTTCTTTGATTTTCCCGCAGAGCATTGGACGCATCTGCGCACCTCGAACCCGATTGAGAGCGCATTCGTAACGGTGCGGCATCGTACGGTCCGCATGAAGGGTGCGCTCTCGCAGGACACGGCGCGTCTGATGGTGTTCAAGCTGGTGATGGCCGCGTCGAAAAACTGGCGACGCGGCTGCAAGGACAAAATCAGTTGCCGAAAGTCGTCAGCGGTGTAACATTCCGCGACGGAATCGAAGTCGCGTCCGAGAAGAAATCCGCCGCTTGATTCACGCCGTCACCGAAAATCCTGCGTAGCTCAGCGAGTGGCGCGGCCAATGCTCGGGTTCAAATCGTTTCGATCGGCTGCATCAACCATTGCCAGCATCGAACGCATGCACATGATCCGCAAGGGCCAAATGCGCGCGACAGGTGAATTGCGTCCAGCGCAGAAATTCTATGCGCTGGCGGGGTAACCCAGCTCATCGTCCCAGGCCTTTCTCGGCCACTGTAAAAATGTGCGACAGAACCCGGCAAGATCGTGGATAATCATTCGCTAAAAAGGGGCCCCGGTCGGCATTGATCGGGACCCCTCTGAGCGTTAAAGTTCTCCAGTGGCTTCATGGGCATCACTGGCGCACCAGGCGGGGTCTCAGTTCGATCAGTTTTCACATCTCATTCTCGGCTTCGGGCAAGTCAATGGGTCGGATCGGAAGCGCGGCTCAGGGCACAAGCACGGCGGCGCCGTCGAAGCGGCCGGCGCGCAAATCGGCCAGGGCCTGGTTGGCGTTCTTGAGCGGATAGGTCGTGGTGTGCGTGACGATGCCCATCTCCGGCGCCTTGCGCAGGAAATCGATGCCGTCCTGTCGCGTGAGATTGGCGACCGACAGGAGCTGACGCTCTTCCCAGAGCAGCGCATAGGGAAAGCTCGGAATGTCACTCATATGAATGCCGGCGCAAACGACGCGCCCGCCTTTGCAAATCGCCTTGAGCGCCAAGGGGACGAGGTCCCCAACGGTCGCGAAGATGATCGCCGCATCGAGTTGCTCAGGCGGCAGCTCGTCGGAGCCACCTGCCCAAGTGGCCCCGAGCTTCCGGGCGAAGGCTTGGGTGGCGACGTCTCCAGGTCGGGTGAAGGCAAATACGGATCGCCCCTGCCAAATCGCGACTTGCGCGACGATATGAGCTGCGGCGCCGAAGCCATAGAGGCCGAGCTTCTTGCCATCGCCAGCGATTGCCAATGACCGCCAACCGATCAGCCCGGCGCAGAGCAAAGGCGCAAGAGACACGTCGCTGCCGGCTTCGCCCAGCGGGAAGGCGAAGCGCGCATCGGCGATTGTCGCGGTGGCAAAGCCACCATCGCGCGTGTATCCGGTAAAGACGGGATGGTCGCACAGATTTTCCCGGTGCATGCGGCAATAGGGACAGAGCCCGCAGGTATGGCCGAGCCAGGGGATACCGACGCGCTCGCCCATCGTCAGCCCTTCCACGCCGGTTCCGATCGCATCGATCCGGCCGACGATCTCGTGACCAGGGATGATCGGCGTCTGCGGGTCTGGAAGTTCCCCATCGACGACATGCAGATCCGTCCGGCAGACGCCGCACGCTGTCACCTTGACCCGAATTTGCCCCGGCCCCGGTTGCCGATCCGGCAGGGTCGTCCATTCAAGGGGAGTCTTGAGCTTTTTCAGCACCATTGCCTGCATAACTATCTCCCTCATCTCTCGCGCCGGTCCCTGGATACCGCTATCTTGCGCCTTGAAGGCGCCGAAACACACTCGGCAGAAGGTCCGGCAAATCCTCGGCGATGAGGCCCGGTCCGAACGCGACGGCGGCGGCGCCGTGAAGCCAAACGGCGGCGGCGGCGGCCAGAAACGGCTCCATGCCTTGAGCGAGGAGGCCCAGGACAATACCGCTGAGGACATCGCCCGAGCCGGCGGTGGCTAAGGTCGGGGGCGCGTTCGCATTGATGATTGCCCGGCCATCGGGAGCGGCGATCACCGTATCGGCGCCTTTCAGAACGATGATTGCGCCGCTGCGACGGGCAGCGGCACGCGTGCGTTGGAGCTTGTCGCCGCTCGCGTCGAACACGCGTTTGAACTCGCCTTCGTGAGGAGTGACGACGCAGGCGTCCACAATGGCCCGATCGAGCGCCTCGGGATCGTCTTGAAAGGACGTGATGGCATCCGCGTCAAGTAGAGTTGCCCGGCCGGAGCCCAGCATGGCGAGCGCCCGGCTTCGAGTCTCCTCGCCCACGCCGGCGCCAGGGCCGATCAAGAAAGCCGAGATGCGACGATCTTCGAGCAGGCGATCGAAGTCGGCCGGCGCCGCGATGGGCCGGACCATTATGCTGGTCAGCGCGGCCGCATAGATCGGCAGGGCGATCTCGGTGACCGCGATCGTCGTCAGCCCCGCGCCGGCACGCGCGGCGGCACGCGCCGCCATGCGGGCTGCGCCTGTCATCGGGTAGCCGCCGGAGATCAGCGCGTGCCCGCGCGAGTATTTGTTGCCGCCGCTCTTCGGCCGGGGGAGGTGCGCCAGCCAGAGCGCCGGATCGTTCTCGAAAGTTTTGGGCATAATCGTATCCAGAACCGATGGCGGCGTACCAATATCGGTAACAATGACTTCGCCGCAGAGCAGCCGGCCGGGCAACAAGAGGTGACCGGGCTTCTTGCGAAAAAAAGTGACGGTGAGAACCACCGCGACGGCGCCCAGGACTTCACCCGTATCGCCCATCACACCGCTCGGAACGTCGATTGCGACGATCGGCGTTCCCTTCTGGGCCGCGGCGGCCAAAGTTTCCTCGGCGGGGCCCTCCAGCGCGCGGCTGAGCCCGGCGCCGAAGATTGCGTCCACCACCAGTTCCGCCCCTTCGAGCGCGGCTGGCGTCAAAGGTTCGACCGCGCCACTCCAGCGCTCCGCATGATGGTGTGCTTCGCCCTTCAAACCTTCGCGCGCTCCGAGTAGCGCCAGGCGCACGCTCCAGCCGGCTTCGACAAGATGTCGGGCGGTCACGAAGCCGTCGCCGCCATTGTTTCCGGGTCCGCACATGATGGTCACGGGACGCGCCGACCAGCGCTTTATGATCGCTTGCGCGACCGAGCCTCCTGCATTCTCCATCAACAGGTTGCTTGGCGTCCCAGCGACAACCGTCAGGCGATCGGCTTCGCCCATCTGGTTGACGTCGAGCAACGCTGTCTGTGAATTCAACATCGTTCCATCACTTCCACCTTGTGCCACTGGACCCGAAAAGCCTGCGGAGAGTCTCACGTCCAAAGCCAGCGAAAGATCACGAGCGCAACGCCTGTCGCCCCAGATCGAGGAGTTGGGGGGCCGTTATGCTGGATAGATCGGTGGTGATTTCACGAACAATGCGTCGATACGTCTCGCGGTGATGCGTTAGCAGATATTCGGTCAGATGATGCGCGGCATTGCTCTTGCCTTTTCCGTGACCGACCACGATGATTTTGCCACCGAGGGCTACGGCGTCCGCGATCTTTTCGTAATACGCGGGCTCTTCCGGCGCTCGTTGTCCGCGTTCGCGGGATTGGTCCTTATGCACAAGATGATGAAGGAAGTGATGGGGGTCGTAAGGTCTGATGATATGCTCCGCGGCGTCGTCGGACGTGACGTCGACACGGAAGATTTTTGTCCCGTGATGATCCACGACGATCAGGAGACTTGGCGCAACCGGTTCGGGATGCTCGGCAGGCTGAGACGGATGCTCCTCGGAAAACCCCGCTTGCGCGAGGAAATGCCGAAGCTCGACCACCTCGGAACTCGTAAGATCCTTGCTGTGAGGTTTTCGCATGATGTGACGTGTGCCGGCGACTTCGAACACAAACTCGCCGTTACCCCTTTCATGGGCGTCGCCAATTTCCGCGATCAGTCCAACAACCTGCCTCCATTCCAGATTATGTGCCGAAGGATGATGGAATATCGCTTCGAGTGTGTGACGATGCGAGCCCGTTACCGACAAGAGGTTTCGGGCCACGGTGCTCGTATCAGCGTCGGTTTGGTCTGTTTTCATGATGCTTTCCTGACCGGTCGTAAGCGTTTCCGGTTCGTCCGAGGCGGCGGTTAGCGATCTCTGCCGCCGATATCTCCATGACAAGTCAAATCGGTTAGTCGCCTGGCGCATAAGTTTCGGAAGATACCTGGTCGTCTAGGTTGGCTAATATTGTCTGACGGGTCGCATCCACGGAACCCAAGGCGGTTCGGCGCGGCGATCCGTTGTGCTCAGGCCGGGGTCTTCTCGCCGACGCGCCTCGCGGCGCGGCTTTGTTCGAGGGAGGGGTAGTCGGTATAGCCGTGGGCCCCGCCGCCATAGAATGTTTCCTGACCCATCAGCTTGTTCAGCGGCACATTCTCTCTCAGGCGCTCCACCAGGTCCGGATTGGCGATGAAGAGGCGACCGAACGACACCAGATCGGCGCGCCCGCTCGCTACCGCGTCGATCGCCATCTGCCGGTCGTAGCCGTTGTTGACCATCCAGACGCCGTCGAAACGGCTGCGGAGAATTGCATAGTCGAACGGGATACTGTCCCTTGCACCGCCCGTCTCGCCCTCCACCACGTGTAGATAGGCCAAACCAAGGGGATTAAGGCCTTCGACGACGTGATTGAAGAGCGCCTGCGGTTCGCTGTCGTGTGAATCGCCGGCGGTGGATACCGGTGATATCCGCACGCCTAGGCGGTTGGAGCCGATTGTATCCGCGCAAGCCGTGGCGACCTCGAGGAGAAGCCTCGAGCGGTTCTCGATCGAGCCGCCATAGGTGTCGGTGCGATGGTTGGTTCCATCGCGCAGAAAGGCGTCGAGCAGGTAGCCATGGGCGCCGTGTAGTTCGACGCCGTCGAAACCGGCCTCGATGGCGCGGGTCGCGGCATGGCGAAAGTCTTTGATGATACCGGGAATCTCGTCCAGTTCGAGCGCGCGCGGCATCGATGCGTCGACAAAGCCCTGGCCGGCCAAGAAGGTCTTGGTGTTTGCCCGGATGGCGGAAGGGCCCACGGGCGCTTGACCATCCTTTTGGAAGCTCGTGTGCGAAACTCGGCCGGTATGCCAAAGCTGAACAACGATTGTTCCTCCCTTGGCGTGCACGGAGTCGGTCACCGTTTTCCATCCTCGGACTTGGTCGTCAGTATAGCAGCCCGGCGTGTTGGCGTAGCCTTGCGCCTGGGCAGAAATCTGAGTGGCTTCGGCGATGACCAGGCCAGCAGAGGCGCGCTGGGCGTAATATTCAGCAGCAAACGGCCCCGGGATCAGGCCCGTGCCCGCGCGGTTTCGGGTGAGGGGCGCCATGACAATCCGATTGGCGAGATTGAACGCTCCCACGCGCACCGGCTCGAAGAGAGCGCGAGCGGAGCGGGTCTGGTCAGGTCGTTTCATACTTTGGTTCCTTTATCAGTGGTCGCGCAACGAAAAGGCGCCAGATTGGGCAGCTTTCCCCCGTCGCGTCAGGCCAATGTCAGACAAGCTCATGCGACAGAAATCCGTCAGTAATCCGCAGCTATTTATGGCGCCCGTAGGAACCGATCCATCGCCGGCGTTGGTCCTGACAAGAAAACATCCAAGAAACGCATGGCGGTCCTCTAATCCACCTGCCCGCCAACCTTGTTCACTAGGTTAACAGGGACGGCCTTGTTCAGCTGACCGCGATGTTGTTCTCGACAAGCATGGCTCCAGGCGCGGCCCAGGCGATCGATCCGGCCTCGTCCCGCTCGTACCAGGAGTTAACTTTCCCAGTCAGCTTCACTACCCCGCCCCGCGCGGCCACGTTGATTGTCAAAGGGTGCAACCACGATCTGTCCAATGCGACCATGATACTATCCCTGATGCTTGACGCATTCGGCTGCGGTTTAATGGCGATCTCGTTGGAGACGCCGATCACCCCCCAAAGCCGGCGAATATCGTTGGCGGCGGCTTCCTTTTGGAAGTGCCAATCGACCTCTCCGGTCAAAGTGACCCAACCTTTTTCGACCTTCACTTTCACAGCCCCGCTTGGAACAGAGGAGTCCCATTTCAGTCGGTCGATAGCCGCGGAAGCAATTTCTTCGTCGCCGTGCTTTGCGCTGGAAGGCAGGCGGACCTCGATTTCCTCGGCGACGGCCTTAACGTTATTGACCCTTCGCGCAGCCTTCTCGGCCGCGAATTTTTCAGAGAAATTTTCTACGTGGCCCATGAGCGTTACAACCCCATCTTTCGCGGTAACCCCGATATGAGCGGCGTTCACACTCGGCTCCCACTTCAATTCGTCGAGCACGGCTTGTTTCAACTGCTTGTCATCAGACATGGTTTTCTCCTGCATCAACATAGAAAATTATGCCGGGGCATATGATGCTCCATTACGACCTCGCCGAGGAAGGCTCGGAAACTACTCAGCTCAGTCTGCCTCTTCGAAATGATGCTTATAGCGACGACGTGACCGTCGTGACGCAGAATGCCGCACCGGAAACGATCGCTTCCGACCGTGATCTCGCGGACTGTTCTGGGTAGCTCCCGAGTCTGCCCTCAACGGTCGAACGCATTACGATGGGCCTTCGAGCATCGAGATTTAACAGCTTCGATAGCCGAGGAGGGGAAATGGACGCCAAATGCTAGATCGGGGCACAGACGCTTCGATTCTCCGCCCCCCCATTTTTCCGCCCCGGAGAAATGTGGGGTTTCAACCATCCCTTGCCGGACGATCGCCCCTGCATGATCCTCGATTCGAACAGCGATCAAACCCTGCTGCATGTCATGTCAATGGAGCCAGCACGTTGGTGCTGTGAAAACATCAATGTCTATCAATCTAGCCGCGGCCGGCTTTGCATTTTTCATGGCGATTGTTTTCGCTATCATCGGATTGCGCGCGGCGAAAGTCAGGTGTGATCGCCTTGCATTCTGGGACTCCGCCAGGAGCTGGCCGACCGTCTCGGGAAAGCTTCTCGAAGTCGGCATTGATGTCGTGACGACACGTCACAATGTCGACGATCGGCTTTTGGTCGATACGTATTACAAACCACGGATCGCCTATTCGTATTTGGTAGGAGGCCGAACGTATGACGGAACAACGTTCGATTGCACGGACGGTCAAGGCGGCACGCAAAAGCGAACGCATGCGCGTATATCCAGATACAGGCCAGGCGATTCGGCGATAATCTCATATGATCCTGCTGATCCGCGCCATTCGGTCCTCGACCGGGCGCTCAAGCCGGTCGAGGTCGTTGATGGCGCACTTTCTATTTACCTCGGATTTTTTGCCGCCATTTTCCTGATGGCGATGGGCATTCGCATCCTGACATAAGAGTGACAGAAGCGATTTGGATTCGACAGAGGTAACCAAAGGCAAATTGCTTCACTGCCGTGAGTATTTCTGAGCATGCCAAGCCTGGAATTCGCGTCCTAAACAATATGTAAGCCGAAAGGAATCCGCGCATGAGGAACTACGACCGCATCAACGCGCTCCCGCCGAAAGGCATCGAGGACAAGAGCGCTCACATCATTGGCGGAGGAATTGCGGGCCTTGCGGCCGCGGCTTTTCTCGTAACGGACGCCAACATGCCGCCGGGCAATGTGACCGTATACGAAACCCTTCCTGTCGTGGGCGGGTCCATGGATGCGGCTGGCGATGCGGAACATGGCTACACCTGCCGCGGCGAAAGAGAACTCGAGGCCTGGATGGAGTGTCTCTGGTATCTCTGCGGCAAGGTTCCGTCCTTACAGACGCCCGGCCTCACGATCCTCGACGAAACCCATCAGGCCAATATCCGCGAACCCATCTATTCGCATTATCGCCTCATGGAGAAGCAAGGCCGCCTCTATGACTACACTGGCCCGCTAATGTCACGTCACGACGGCAAGAAAATGATGGAGCTGCTTCTGACGCCGGAGGAAGCGATCGAGCTGAAGACGGTCACTGACTGGTTCAGCCCGGAGTTCACGACGTCGGTGTTTTGGCTGTGCTGGAGCACGATGCTTGCCTTTCGTGATTACCACTCGCTCATCGAGGTCAAGCGGTATGTCGCGCGCTTCCTGATGACGATCGGCGGACTGACGCACCTTCGCGGAATTTTGCACACGGAATACAATGAATTCGACTCCATCATCAAACCAATCCATGTGTGGCTGAAGTCCTTGGGCGTCGAGTTTCGCGTTGGCGCGTCCGTCACGGACATTTCTCTTCGCGATGCAGACGGAGAGACCATCGTCACCGGGCTCACGGTCGACGATGCGAAGGGTCGTCAGCTCATCGCTTTGACGCGAAACGACCTCGTCTTCTTCACGAACGGCTCGCTCACTCAGAACGCGACGATGGGCGACACGACGACGGCGGCGATCTTCGACCGGAGCACATTCAATCGCGGCTGTTTCACCCTATGGGAAAGACTCGCGGCGCAAGATCGCAAGTTCGGCAGCCCCGCAGCTTTCATCTCCGACATAGACAAGTCCAACTGGATGACTTTCTTTCCAACCATCACCGCCGATCCGACATTCTTTGAGTTCATGGAGAAAAAGACAGGCTCGAAGGCCGGAACCGGAGGCGCCGTCACGATCGTCGATTCGAGCTGGAAAATCGGCTTCGTGCTCTATGGCAAATATTTTCCAAACCAACCGGCTAACGTCGAGGTCTTTTGGGCGTACGGCCAGTGCAGCGAAGCGGTCGGCGATTTCATAAAGAAACCCATGCGGGAGTGCGCGGGCGCGGAAATGTTCGCGGAGCTGCTCTACCACTGCGGTCTCGAGGCCAAAATCGATTCGATCCTTGAACATGCCAAGGTGTCGACATCGATGATGCCCTACATCACCAGTCAATTTATGCCGCGAAGGATCAACGACCGTCCGAAGGTCATTCCCGAAGGCTGCGTCAATCTTGCCTTTATTGGACAGTTCGTCGAATTGCCGGGTGATGTCGTTTTCACCGTCGAGACCTCCGTCCGCACGGCTATGATGGCGGTCTGGGGTCTGACCGGCCTCGAGAAGCCGATGATTCCGATGTACGAACCGATCTATGATCTACGAGTCATCATGGAGAGCATGAGGGCGACGCTGGCGATCGAAGAAATTTCTCTTTCCACCCTGCCGGCAATCGCAATGTCGAGTCCGTCGTTGGGCCAACTCGTCGAGTTCCTCAACGGCTTACCGCCTCCCGCGCCGTGAGCTGATTGCCCGCGTTCGCCGTCACATGAAAATCGACATACGTTCACGCCAATGGTCTTCCGTAGGGAGGCGGCTGAGTAGTTTCCGAAGCTTCATTATCCATCAGGAGCCCTCGTCGTTCACGGTCGGGAGCCCCAGAAGCGCCGCAACTTTCCTAAGAAACAGCCTGCTCGGCAACTGGTATCTCTGCGGCTTGCAGAATGAACCCGAAGGCTTTGGCGCGCCGATGAAGATTTTTGACAACTCGCTCCCGGTAGCGGGTCTCGTAATATGACGCCCCCGGATCGACGTAATACCAAAGGCTCTATCG
>PLAI01000310.1 GCA_003134075.1 Methylocystaceae bacterium
TCAAGGTATCTGCGATGACGCGCTTGTAGCGACTGATCGACGCTTCAACTTTTGAGCGCCTGTTGTAGCCGGACGCCTTTTGCCAGTTCATCCGCCCGTGCGCATCGTCCGCGAGAACATTTCGGTCTCAACATGCGCACGATTGAACCGATCAAGCCTTCGCTCTGACGCAAGGCCAATCGAAATGCCGGTCGTAAAGTCAGGGCGGTTTCAATGGCGAGGTCCGAATAATGACGCTGGCCGCAAAGCGTCGTTCGAGGTTGCGGCTCCCAACCCGCCAGCGCCTCTTCGGTGAACCGGATCGTCAGGCTTCCGCGATTGCGAAGCGCCGTATCATAGTCCCGCCAGTTCGTCACTCGATGCCGCTGACGGGGAATGTGATGACGGCCCTTGGAATTAAACTTGAACGGCACGACAGACGCCCGTGATAGCCACGGCAAACATCCGCCCTACACCCCTTAAAATGCCCCCACGCCAATATCCCCGCGCCAAAGCCATTCCGCGCGGACTTCGTTCGTTATCTCTTTTTCGCCATAAGTCACGATCCCCGCGTTTTCGCCGAGGCGGGACTGTCGTCGAGACGGGCGCTCACTTGCCAACCGCACATCCAGGCGGACAAGCGTCCGACACCATTATCCCCAATTCGGGCAGGCGGAGTTCCGAAGAGGGCGGCCCCAATCTGGAGAACGGAGCATGTCGCCCAAGAGCTGTTACGGCAGCCGTCCCCTCGGTTCGGTCAAAGGCGCCATTCTTATTGAGCCTCCCCTTGCAGCATCCTCGCTGCGCGAACACCCGAGAGATAGGCGCCATGCACGGTGGCGGGGTAGTTGCTGTTGGTATGCTCCCCAGCGAAATAGACCCTCCCTTGCGGACTCGAAAGGTCGTCATACATCTCTAACGATCCGCCGACCTTTACGAAGGAATAGCTTCCATATGCGTAGGGGTCGTCTTCCCATGCGGTCGTCGTCGCCCGCAGCGGTTTCATCGCGTCGGAATAAGCCGTCCGCAGCACAGAGAATGCCTCGTTCGCGATTTGGTCGTTCGACATTTGTCGCATATTCGACGCCGCCTCGCCCGCGTGAAGCGCGAGCAATATCGGCTTTCCGGTTTCTACCGTGAGATTGATGAACTCTCTCCACTTCGTGTCGCCACGCACGATGTCGATTGTTTGACTGCCGTCCCAAAAATCATGTGCAAACTCAAGATATGTCTTGTGAAGGTTGCCCATGCCGAGACCCTCCAGGGCCCTTGTCTTCATCTCCGACAGCGGGGGTGAAAAACTGATCGCTGACTTTTGCAGAACACCGAGCGGAATCGTCACCACGACGTAGCGGGCGCGATAGTCGTTGCCGCCCACGGAAACGATGACGCCGGTTCGCGTATCGCGAATGGTGTCGACAGGCGAATGCAGGCGAATGTCGAGGTTGCGCGACAACTCATTCACCAGCGCATCGTAACCGGATGCCACAAAGACATCCCCGCCCTTATATTCTTTGTCTTCATTAAAGCATTTGAGCGAAAGATTGTACATGTTTGTGCCGAATTCCGTCTCTATGTCGGTATATACGATGTGCCTGACAATGGCTTCTCGGTCGCCGCTGATTTCTCTCTCGCGGATATAGCTTTCGAAAGCGGTGGCTAAAGACTCGTCGGTTTTCATGTCGTCTTTTCGCCGCTCAATATAGCGATAAAAGTCAGTGGTTCCCCGGCTGTCGGCCACCTTGCGGCCTCCGCTATAGAGCGTGAGCGAATCGAAGTTCGTTTTGTAGAGCGATGCTCCCGCGTCTTGCAGCAAGCGAGTAATGGGGTTCCCTCGCGGGCCGTGGATCCAGGAGGCGCCCATGTCGAGCGTCGCGCCTGAATTACGATCGGTAAATATGCGTCCGCCAATCCGATCGCGCGCCTCGAGCGTCAGCGTTAGATATCCCGCCGCATGAAGAGCCTTGGCGGCCGCCAATCCTGAAACACCGGCGCCGATGACGATGACGTCGTATCGCTGCTCGCTCCCGCTCTCGGCGTCATACGCCGCCGCGTGTCGTGTTCCTCCTAAATTGGCCAGAACGACAGGCGCCGCGATAGCGCCCATCTTCACGATGCTGCGGCGCGTGCGCTGCGCCTGTCTGGGGCAATATTTTGAATCACTCATACAGAGCCTCGCGTTCCTCGGGTCCGTTGGCGTTCCGAACCTTGTTCTTCAATACCGTCCGCCCACATGGGTCATTCGGCTGCGTGTCGTCGGCTCCCTAGCGTCGAAGGCATCGTCACCTTGGCCGAGCATAGCCGATTTCGAGGCCATTTTGGCTCTGTCGGCCTTGGCGCGATCGGTTGATTTTGCGATGGGCCGCCGACGGCAAATTAGTTGCTTGACACGCAAAAGTTGCCAACATGGCAATGCCGAACAGAGCGTTTGCCGCCTTCCCGTCCCGCGCTATCAACATTCGTCCGGCCAGACCGGCGCGCGCTTTCCCAGAAAAGCGGCAATGCCCTCCTGCGCATCGGGCATCAGCATGTTGGCGACCATGACGGCGCTCGCCAGCTCGTAAGCCTCCGAGAGAGGCTTGTCGCATTGGGCGTAAAAGCCCTTCTTGCCGACCGCGATCGCCTGCGGAGATTTCTTTGAGATCCTGTGCGCCAACTCCAGAGCGGCCGCGCGCGCCCCCTCCGGGGCGATGCGATTGACGAGGCCCAGGCGGAAGGCGTCCTCGGCGCCTATGGCGACCCCAGTCAAAAGCATCTCCATCGCGTGCTTCGGCGAAACGTTGCGGGACAGGGCCACGGCCGGAGTCGAACAAAAAAGACCGATGTCGACGCCTGGCGTGCAGAAGCGCGCCAGCGGCCCGGCAACGGCGAGATCGCAGCTCGCGACCAGTTCACATCCGGCGGCAGTCGCCATCCCTTCGACCGCGGCGATCACCGGCCGCGGGAGCGAGACGATCTGCTGCCTCAGGCTCGAGCAGGCCCGCATCGTCTTTTCGAAAAACGCGCGGCCACCATCCGAATCGGCGCGATGCGCCGTTAGCTCCTTTAGATCGTGCCCCGCGCAGAAAGCCAAGCCTTCCGCTTGCAGCACGACGACGCGAATATCGTCTCGGCGCGATATGACCGCGAACTGCCGCGACAGAGCTTCGAGCAACGACAATGCGTTCCGTGACGAAGAGCTCTTCAAAGTCAACACAGCGACGTGGTCACCATCGTCGAACGTTACGAGCGCCGTGTCTTTTGCATCAGAGACCATGCAAGCGCTCCATCACTCGCCTGACTGGGCAGGCAAAAGCTTAAGCGGGTTCGCTGGAGATCTGGCGTCAACATCCGCTTTATCCGCTTTCGGACTTCCTATTTGCTTGCATTGCGTCCGTCCTGGGCAACCCCCTTTTTGAGACGGCGGTCGCCTCTTCGGATGTTTGGGTCAACCTCGGCGGCCGAAACACAAATAAGGAGGGCGGCCAGTATCGAACCCCCTCCTTTTTGCGTGCGTAATCTTACGCCGCCTTCGCCTGTGAGGGGGCCGGAACCTCCATCGCCTTGAGATAGAGGTCGAGCAGTGACTCGTGTTCGTCGCGCTCGTCCTTGTCCTGCTTGCGCAGGCGAAGGACTTCTTTCAGCACCTTCACATCGAAGCCTTCGCCTTTNNGCGCTCGATAAAAGAGCGAATGCGATCGCCCGCTATTCCCACCGTGTCTGTCATGTGTCGCCTCTCATTGGTGCGGAGCAACGGTATGGCTGCGAAAGTAACCGAGAGGTTAACCAGATACTGGTACCCACAAGCGAATTTTGGTGATGAGCGATTGAAGCTAGTCGCCGGCTCTCACATTGGCGTGATTTGGCGCCCTTCCCCGTCGCGGCTAAAGCCTATCTCTCGTGACAAGCCTGTTCGCCCCTCGACGCGGCGTGGCTCGCCGAGCATGTCGATCGCGGCAACGAGCCTGAACCGCGCCTCTCCGACACGCCGCCCGATCTTGTCATACTCGACTGGATGTTGCCGGGCTTGTCGGGGCTGGAGATATGCGACGGACCGCGGGCGCGCAACGACAGTCGCGACATCCCCATGATCATACTGACCGCGCGCTGCGAAGAAAGCGCGCGCGCGCCGCGATAGCGCACTCCTATCAACACGCCGGTTCCCCATGTGGATAGGCTGACAATCTCGACTCGACGGCGTTGCCGCATCAGCCGACCAACTATCTCATCGGTTGTCCGCGGAGCTTTTTAGGGCAGGTATCAGCTGCCATTTGAATGCGGGCTTTGCGTCGTAGTTGCAGGGCTTATCGACGACGACGCCCTCCTGATCCAAATCCGCGGCAAGGCAGCTCCCAGTGGTCTGGCTCGTACTCGGGTCGCTTGCCACGTTCATCGCCAGCGGAGAGTTATACTTAACATAGCCGTCCAAAAAACTGTCAAGGTCGGACCGACGTACGTAGTCAGATAAGTCAGCAGGCTTTAAATTTTGTGCGAGCGCCGTCTGCAGAGAGTCAACCTTGTCGCTCAGCGCCCGCGCTATCTTGTTCAGACAAGTGATTCTATCGGTGGCGCGTCCGGTGTTGGGGTTGCAGGTAGGCGCGGTGTCCTGGGCTCGAGCTCCGGCCGCCATCGCCAGCAGAGCCGCGAGCGCTAATGTTGAGGTCAACTTTCGTAACATGACCAGCCTCGATTATTGTGACACCGACTTAACGCCACCAAGCTTTCCATCTTGATGCGCCGATCAGTTGGAAATCGGGCGCCTACGCGACACGTCTTCGTCGATGATTTCCCGTTGTGACGGTAATTTAGAGACGAGTCGGAAACAGTCCAGCGTGGCAGCAGCAGAATGAACAAGCTGGCTGAAGCTGATCGACATTCCCGCGATGACCAAAGACGAGACCTCGAAATACACGCTGCTGACGCCGGACGGCAAAGCGCTCCAGTTTTGGTCTTCCGACGGAACCGAGGCGTCGACGCGACAGTAATTGAGGCAGAATCGATTATCCTTGTTGTTTAATGATTGCAGCGGATCGTCGGTGCGAGTCCACCGTCGCGAATGAGCTCCAACGCAAGACGCCATTAGCAACGGTGTCCTCTCATGAGACGGTGAACTGAGCCATCATGCCGGAATCCTCGTGTTCCAGAATGTGACAGTGCGCCATGTAGGGATCATCTCGGCTCGCCGAATATGGGAACCGCAACAGGATTTCGGTGACGCCCCCGTTCGAGATTGGCGCGACATCCTTCCATCCCGCTCGCTCGGGTTCCGGCGGCTCGCCATCCCGCGAGATGATGCGGAACTGGCAGCCATGGATGTGCACGGGATGCGGCATCCGGTCGCGTCCTTCTGATATCCGCCAACGCAGATCCTTGTCGCGGGCCGCCGTAAAATCGATCCGCTCGAGCGAGAACGGCTTTCGATTCACGCCATTGGAGGAGAGTTGCTCCGCTTGCGACAACGCCGAATCGCCGACGATGAGGTCGGCCACGCGCGCGACGACCGCCGGGTCGGTCTTGCCGCTTTGGATCATTGCCGGCAGTCCCGCTTGTTGGAGCGGCATCATGCCCCGCATGTCGTGGAACATATTCATCGCCAGTTCCTGGCTTACCGGCGGAAGCCGCCAGGGCAGGGCTGGCAAGACGGCAAGCGATGAGGGAAGCCGCCCCGCGCCATCCGCGCCGTCGGGCCTGATCGTGACCAATGGCAGCGGACCGTCGAACGGCGGCAACCGCATGATTCCCTGCGCGACCGGCAGCGCGACGACGTCGAAGGCGCGCCCATCGCGTCCGTCGACGAGCATCTCAAAACGCTCACCGGCGAAGATTTGCAGCTCTTTGAGCTCCACCGGGCTTGCGAGCAAGCCGCCGTCCGACGCGATAACATAGAACGAGCGGTTGTCCGAGACGCGAAGCTTGTAGCCGCGGGCATTCGAGCCGTTTAGAATTCGCAACCTGATCCAGCCCCGCGCCGTGCGGGCCTCCGGGTAGCGAGCGCCGTTCACGAGCGCGATATCGCCGACGTAGCCGTTCGTCACCGCGATGGCGTTCATGCGATCGAAGAACTGCCCGTCGGGTGTGAAACGGCGGTCCTGAATGATCAGCGGAATGTCATCGACGCCCCATCGGGACGGCAGCGGCAATCGGCCGGCTTCCTCATCATCGACAATCAGCAGGCCCGCCAGACCCTTGATGACTACCTGTGCGGTCGATGGATAGTAGTGAGGATGAAACCAGAGCGTCGCCGCCGGCTGATTGATCGAGAGCTGGGTCCGCCACGATTTTCCCGGCGCGATGACCTGATGCGGTCCTCCGTCGGCTGCTCCCGGAATGATCAGCCCGTGCCAATGCATGGTAATGTTTTCCGGGACGCTATTGGTGACCTGCACGGTCACCGTCTCGCCCCGTCGCAGGCGCAGCGCCGGCCCGAGATAGGGGCCGTTGACACCATAAGTCGCCGTCTCGCGGTCGCCCAAGAACCGCATCGTGCCGGCTTGTGCGTCGAGCTTTATGGACCCCGCGGCATCGGCTCTCAGTTCGGGAGGGATCGACAGGGACGGCCGCGCGGTCGTTTGCGTACCGACGTCACATGCGCCGCCCCTCGCGAATGCCCAGGCCGACCCTGCGAGCAGTATCGTTCGCCGAGAGAGCCGGACCATCTGTCCTCCATCACACTCCGACGCTCCGCGGAGCATTTGTTGAAAACATAACTCGCCGAAATGATCGTATCAAGAAATCACTCGCTCCCGTGTCGCTTTCCCAGTCTCGTCACGAGCCAAATACGCAGTTTTGCGGGCGGCGTTGTCACGTTCGGCGCTTGCCACACTTATCCGCGGACTCCTATCCTCCGAGATGACCAAAATCAGCGACGGCGGCTAACGCTTCCCGCCCGCGATCATTCAACAGGCGATTTGGCTATATCTTCGGTTCACGCTCAGCTTTCGCGACATGGAAGATCTGCTGGCTGTGCGCGGAATCATCTTGTCCTATGAGACCGTGCGCCGCTGGGTCAACCACTTTGGACCCAAGATCGCTGCCGGTCCGCGCAAACGTCGACCAAGGCCCCACGCAACTTGGTGATCTGCGCTCACGATCGGGAGCGATCAATATTTCCGGCACGATTTTCGTCGCGGGTTGTTCCACCGAATCCCGCCTTGCAAAAGCGCCGCATCCTCGACGCGAGTCTCACGGCGGATTCCCGTTGAACGTGAGAGACGGCCTTGGCCCTACGTGCCGCGCGACTGCGGGCCATCGCTGCTTGCGTTGGCGAGGCCGTAGCTACTCAGCGCTCCCCCGATCGAAACGTTTTCAGGCGGCCACGTCGGCAAGAGCCTCAAGCGCGGTGTCAATATCGGCTAGCGTATGATCCGCGCTGATCTGGAAGCGAATCTCTTCATCGCCTTTCGGCACCACCGGGTAGGTGAGGCCGGTCGCGAGAATGCTCCGTTGGCGCAGATGCGAAACCAGCGCCAAAGTACGCTCAGTGTCGCGGACCAACAGCGGCACGACCGGGTGCTCGCCGGGCAGCGTCTCGAAACCGAGCTTGATTAGCCCCGCTTTGAAGCGCGCCGTCGTCTTGCGCAAATGCGCGAGGAGAGCGGCGCCCTCTGGACTGTCCACGATGTCGATCGCCTTGTGGGCGGCGGCCGCTTCGGCCGGGGTGATCGGGTTCGAATAAATGTAGAGCGGCGACGTCTCACGAAGATAGCGGATGACGATCTCCTCGGCGACGACATAACCGCCATTGACGCCGAACGCCTTGCCGAGCGTCGCGACGAGCAGATCGGCCCGTGGAGAACCTGTGAATTCCTCGGAACCGCGGCCGCTCGGTCCAAAGGCGCCGACCCCGTGCGAGTCGTCGACCACGACGATCGCGCCTTCCGCAAATGCGCTGCCGTAACCGCGCGCCAGCGCCATGATGCGGTCGAGCGGGGCATGGTCGCCGCGCATGCTGAAGACGCCGTCGGTCACCATGATCGCGCGGGCGCAGCTCTTCGCCGCCGTT
The DNA here is from genome assembly GCA_003134075.1 of Methylocystaceae bacterium. GTDB lineage: Bacteria > Pseudomonadota > Alphaproteobacteria > Rhizobiales > Beijerinckiaceae > Methylocystis. The sequence continues at coordinate 7,961 of PLAI01000310.1, forward strand.
TCGAGGCGGCGCTCAAGCTCCCCCATGTCGAGGTGCTTATAAATGTGTTTTTCAGCTGGTCGCGCCAACGCAACGGCGTTGATTATGCAGTTATGGTTCAGTTCGTCACTGATGACCGCGGTTTTGTCGGTGACGAGCGGCGGGATTATGCCCATGATCGCGGCATAAGCGGATGAGAACAGCATAGCCGCCGGCCGGGCGTGGAAGGCCGCAAGCCGCCGCTCCAACGCGACGTGCGACGACCATGTTCCGCTGATGAAGCGCACCGCGCCGGGGCCGACGCCATAACTTGCGGCGGCCGCTTCCTCCACCGCGATCACTTCCGAGCGAAGCGCCATGCCCAGGTAATTGTTGGAATTCATGCGCAGGAACGGCGCCTCCCCCTCGCCTTCGAGGAGATATCGTGGACCACGATCATCGCCAGCGGCAATGAATCCGCAAATCACCGCTTCGCTACCCTTGAGCCGCCCGGCGCGCAGCAATTCTTCAAGCCGCGCGGCGAGCGCTTTAGTCAATGCGCGCGTGGTCATGGGAAGTCTCACATTTCAAGCGTTCGTCTCCCGAAGCTTTCATCTTCTCGCGAAGCTTGGCGAGTATGTCTCTCGTCAGGGCCGCCAGATTGAAGCGCGGCGAAAAGCCCCAATCGTCTCGCGCGGCGCTGGCGTCGAGCGATTGGGGCCAGGAATCGGCGATCGCCTGGCGCATCGGATCGATGTGATAGTCGACGGCGAACGACGGAAGGTGTTTGCGGATTTCCGTGGCGAGTTCGGCGGGCGTGATGCTCATGGCCGTCACATTATAGGCGTTGCGATGTCCCAAGCGCGTCGGATCCGCCTCCATGAGGTCGATCATCGCGCGTATTGCGTCCGGCAGATACATCATGTCGAGACGCGTATCCGGCGCCAGAAAGCAGGAGTAACGCTCGCCGCTCGCCGCCGCTCGAAACATCTCCACGGCGTAGTCGGTCGTGCCGCCTCCCGGCGCGGCGACGCTCGAGATGAGCCCCGGCAGCCGCAGCCCCCGCGCGTCGACGCCAAAGCGCCGCGTATAGTAATCGCAAAGCAATTCGCCGGCGAGCTTGCTGACGCCGTAAATGGTGGTCAGCCGCTGGATGGTCACTTGCGGCGCGCGCTGGCGCGGCGTCGACGGTCCGAATACGGCGATCGAACTTGGGAAAAACAGCTGGCAGCGAAACTCACGCGCCGCTTCAAGCAGATTATAGGCTGTGTCCATGTTGACGGTCCATGCCTCTTGCGGTCGTTTCTCGGCGACCGCGGAGAGGAGCGCGGCGAGATGATAAACCGCGCCAATGTCGCGCCGGCGCATGACCTCGAAGATTTGGCTCGGCTGCATGCAGTCGAGACGTTCGTAATCGTCACCCGCTGTGAAAGACCGACTCGTCACGGCGCGCAAGTCCGACGCGACGACGCGATCGGCGCCATAATGTTTACGCAAAACGGGGACCAGTTCGACGCCAATCTGACCGAGCGCGCCGGTAACAAGGAGTCGTCGCATATACACCACCCGACGGCGCCGATGACCCCGCCAGCTCGGCGAAGGCGCCATGCTACTCAGTTATGGCTGTTCGCCCTCTCGCCAATATCCTTTCGGAGCGTTTTCATTCGTCGCCAAGCGGGGCGTCGAACCCCGCGCCGACGCGCCGCGCAGTCCCAATGCGCGCAGGCTCGCGTCGAGCGAGGCCGCCTCGGCTTCTTGGTAGAGCGCTGTTTCGTCGAGAACCGCGGCGCCCAGCGCCTCCTCGAACGCCCTCCGGTTCGACCGCTCGCTGAATTTCCCGGGTCCCGTCGCGTCGAGGTTCGAACGGAAAATTCCCGCCGCGCTCACCGGGAGGAAATCTTCATAGACAATCGGCTCGATTTGCAGGAGGCCTGCCTGCAGCAGCCTCTCGACCGAGAATGGCCCTTCGCCTTCGGTGGTCCACTTCGCGCCGCTGGCCGTCGGCGAATAGCGGAAGAAGGCCAGTCGCTCCACACGAAGCGTCGCCGCGTCGTCCGGGAAGGCTTCGAAGCAGCGACGGAGCTCCTCCATATGCGCCATGGCGTTGGAAGCGTCGCCCCCGATCGGGACGCGAGCGTGGGCCGCGGCGAGCAGCCGATCATAGAGCGCGCGCCCCTTGGACGTGAGCGCGACGCCCCGGTGCTCGATTTCGCCAAACCGCGCGGTGTGAACGCCGACCGCGGGCGCGCCGGACGCTTTTGGAAAGACGACTGGCTCGGGCAACGCCTTGAAACTCGTTTGCCGCAGGAGAATTGGACAGCGGCGGCGCGGCGGCCCTTCAATTATCGCTTTCGGCTTCATCTCGCCCGCCGCTAGCGTTTGCTGGGCGGCGTCGATATCAAGCGCCGCCAAGGCTAGATGGTTGATATGCGGGCCATCGAAGCAGGCGACGTCGGCAATGAGCGGATGCGCCGAATGAAGCTTGCGATAGACCTCGGCCGGAACCGTCGCCGCGCCGCGCCAACGGAAGGTTTCGACGGCCGCGGCGACGAACGCCCGCGCTCGAGTTTCGTCGAATCCACCGTTCCCTTCGAACTCCTCGATCAACTCCATGCAGCGCGGCGTGAAAATTTCTCGCCGGGCCAGCGCTGCGGCGGCCGCGCGCCGCGCCCCCTCATCCTCGATCAGATCCAAACGCAGCAGCGAAGTGAAGACGCGAAACGGATTGCGCCGTAAAGCCTCCTCGCCGGTCGGCCGGAAGGCAGTCGAGTGCACTGGAATTCCGGCAACCGAAAGGTCGTAATAGCCCACGGGGGCCATGCCCATGATCATGAAAAGCCGCCGGATGGTCGACAGTTCCTCGGGCGTCCCAAGCCGAATGGCGCCGTGGCGTTCCATGCCGAGTTGGTCGAGTTCGCCTCGCCGCTCTCCTTCAATCGCTCGATCCACGCTCAGCGCCTCGCGGTTCAATCTGGCGACGAGTTCGGCCAATGCGCGATATTGCGGAACCTCCGACTTGTACACGGCTGACATTGCGCGCGAGAACATGGCGCGGATCGCATCCGCCGAAACAAAAGCGGCGGCCGTCACGGCGCGTCTCCGACGTCGTCAAGATCGCGAAACCCTTCGATGGGCGCACTGTTACGCTTAAGCTCCGACATCGAACTTCACTCCCTGCGCCAGCGGCAGATCGGCCGAATAATTGATCGTGTTGGTGGCGCGCCGCATATAGGTCTTCCAGCAATCCGAACCGGCTTCGCGTCCGCCGCCGCTGTCTTTCTCGCCGCCGAAAGCGCCGCCGATTTCGGCGCCCGACGGCCCGATGTTCACATTGGCGACGCCACAATCCGATCCCTCCGCGGACAGGAAGCGCTCCGCTTCGCCGACGTCGCTTGTGAAGATTGACGAAGCGAGGCCGTGCGCAACGTCATTGTGCATCCGGAGCGCCTGATCGAAGTCTTGGTGCTTCATCAGGTAGAGTATGGGCGCAAAGGTTTCGCGCCGCACGACGGGCGCCTGCTCCGGCATCTCCACGAGCGCCGGCCGCACGTAATAGGCGCCCGGAAAGCGATCCATGAGCAGCCGCTCCCCGCCCATGACGACGCCTCCGGCTTCGCGGGCTTCGTCGAGCGCCTCCCGCATGACCCGATAGGCGTTTGCGTCGATCAGCGGGCCGATCAGCGTGGCGCCGTCGCGGGGATCGCCGATCGTTACGCTGGCGTAAGCGCGGCGGAGGCGCCCGAGCGCTTCGTCGTAGACCGCTTCGTGCAAGAGCAACCGCCGCAGCGTCGTGCACCGCTGTCCGGCGGTTCCCATCGCGGCGAAGGCGATGGCGCGCACGGCGAGATCGAGGCGGGCTGATGGACAGACGATGGCGGCGTTGTTGCCGCCGAGCTCCATAATGGCGCGCGCGAACCTGCCGGCAAGACGGGGCGCCACGGATCGGCCCATGGCGGTGGAGCCGGTCGCCGACACGAGGCGAACGCGCGCGTCGTCGACAAGCGTCTCGCCGAGCTCCCGCCCGCCCAAAACCAAGCCGCACAACCCCGCGGGAACGGCGCCGAAACGCGCGGCGGCGCGCCGGAACAGAGCCTGCGTCGCGAGCGCCGTCAGCGGAGTCTTTTCCGACGGCTTCCAAACGAAACCGTCGCCGCAAACCAGCGCGAGCGCCGCGTTCCAGGCCCATACCGCGACCGGAAAATTGAAGCTGGTGATGATCCCCACTACCCCCAGAGGATGCCATGTCTCCATCATTCGGTGGCCCGCGCGCTCCGTCGCGATCGTCAGTCCGTAGAGCTGTCGCGACAATCCAACCGCGAAATCGCATATGTCGATCATCTCCTGAACCTCGCCGAGGCTTTCGGACGAGATCTTTCCCGCTTCGAGTGTGACGAGCCGCGCCAATTCCGGCTTGGCGGCGCGCAATTCCTCGGCAAGCAAGCGGACGAAGGCGCCCCGGCTCGGCGCCGGAACTTTTCGCCAGACGCGAAACGCGTTTTCCGCATCGGCGACGGCGGCGGTCGCCGACTCGGTATTGCCGAATTGCGGCCTCCCGATCGGTTCGCCGGTGATCGGCGAGCGCGACTCGGCCTCTCCATGCTGGAAGGCCTCGGACGCAACGCCCAACCTCCCAAGTATCTCCGCGGCCTCTCGAGCAAGTTCGCCCGTCAATGCCCGCCTCCATCCGCCCGTCCCACGCATCCTCTTTGCTCGGAGAGTCGAGCTGGCCGCGCGGACTTGATCGCCTATCTTATATGGAGCGGGACGGGGGCTCGCAAAGTGCGGGAGTCGTTGGATGATGGGCGTCGCGAGCGGTGGGAGCCGATACTGCGCGAGGAACTACGAGCCGCTGCCGGTCGTTCTCGCGCGAGGCGAAGGCGCGCATCTGTGGGACGTGGAAGGACGGCGCTACGTCGACATGATGAGCGCCTATTCGGCGGTGAGTCTTGGTCACGCCCATCCGCGCATCATTGCAAGGCTCACCGAGCAAGCGCGACGCCTTTCGGTGGCGTCGCGAGCCTATTACGATGATCGGCTCGGTCCATTCCTCGAGGAAGTTTGCAAAGTGACTGGTCTCGACGTCGCGCTGCCGATGAACAGCGGAGCGGAGGCGGTAGAGACGGCGATCAAGGCGGCGCGCCGCTGGGGTCATCGCGTCAAAGGCCTGCAGCAACCCGTAATCGTCGTCGCCGAGGGGAATTTTCACGGCCGCACCACTACGATCATCAGTTTCTCCTCGGAGCCGGAATATCGCGACGGGTTTGGACCCTTTACGCCGGGCTTTCGCGCCGCCGCGTTCGGAGACCTCGCGGCGATGGAGGCGGCAATCACGCCCGACACCGCCGCCGTGCTCGTCGAGCCCATACAAGGGGAAGCCGGCATTATCGTTCCGCCGCATGGCTGGCTCGCCGGCTTGCGCCGCCTGTGCGACGAGCGCCGCGTCTTGCTGTTGCTTGACGAAATTCAATCCGGTCTGGGCAGGACGGGCGCCTGGTTCGCATTTCAGCACGAAAACGTCCGGCCGGACGGTGTCATGCTGGGCAAAGCCCTGGGCGGCGGCGTGTTGCCGGTTTCCGTTTTCGCGGCGCGGCAAGAGGTCATGGATGTTTTTACGCCGGGGTCTCATGGCTCGACTTTCGGCGGCAACTCCCTCGCGGCCGCGGTCGGACTCGAAGCGCTCCATGTGATCCGCGACGAGGGATTGGTGGAGCGGAGCCGGCAATTGGGCGAGCATATGTTGCGCCGCTTGGCCGCCATCCATAGTCCCGCCTTGAAAGAGGTCCGCGGCCGCGGCTTATGGGCGGGGGCCGAGATCGACCCGCAATTTGCAAATGCTCGCGCGGTTTGCGAACGGCTGCTTGAAAATGGCGTGCTGTCAACTGTCACGCATCACACGGTTGTTCGACTGGCGCCGCCACTCGTCATCGCCCGCGAGGATCTCGACTTCGCCATCGATCGTTTCGAGGAAGTCTTGGTCGAAATCCTCGAGCCGCGGCGGCAGCGGGGGGCCGCGCGCGGAGCGGTCTGTTCGCCGCGTCATGACTTTGAACCGGCGTGGAAGCGCGAGTAGCCCTGCTCGTTATACAAGGACAGGGGGGAGATGCGTGCCGAGCCTCTTCTTCACTCGACGGGATATGAAATTCATCCGAAACCCGGATGGCCGTGGCGGCGATAATGTTAAGGACGCGCCAATCAAGGGTAGAGGCCGCGTTCTTCGTGGGCCGTGAGGATGCGCTCGCAGGCGACCACGAACGCGGCTGTGCGCAGGGAAACGCCGCGTCGTTCCGAGGTGCGCCAAATCTGTTCGAGGGCGTCGAGAACGATTTTTTCTAGGCGCTGATTGATCTCGTCCTCGGTCCAAAAATAGCTGGCGAAGTCCTGCACCCACTCGAAATAGCTTACCGTCACGCCGCCAGAATTGCAGATTACATCCGGAACGACGACGATCCCTCGTGAACCGAGAATATCGTCGGCCTCGGGAAGGGTTGGACCATTGGCGCCTTCGAGCACCAGGCGGGCGCGCAGCCGCTCGGCGCGCGCGACAGTTATTTGCCCCTCGAGCGCCGCGGGGATCAAAACGTCGCAGGGCGCATCCCAAAAAGCCTCCGGATCCAGACTGTCGGCGCCTGGAAAGCCGCCGACAGTGCGGTGACGCTGGACATGGTCGGCGAGCTCGGTGATCGGCAGCCCTTGGGCGTTGAAGATCGCGCCGCCAGAATCTTGCGCCGCGACGATCATGGCGCCTGCTTTCGCAAACAATTCCGCTGTCGTGGAGCCGACATTGCCGAACCCCTGAATGGCGACGCGGGCGCCCCCGATCGGCATGTTCAAGCGCCGCATCGCCTCGCACCCAATGACGAAAACACCGCGCCCGGTGGCCTTGACCCGGCCGAGCGAACCGCTGAGATGGACCGGCTTTCCGGTGACAACGCCCGGACTCGCAAGCCCGGTGTTCATCGAATAGGTGTCCATCATCCAGGCCATGATTTGGCTGTCGGTATTGACATCCGGAGCCGGAATATCCTGGTGTGGGCCGATAATGACTCCTATCTCGCTGGTGTATCTGCGCGTCACCCGTTCGAGCTCTTTTTTTGAAAGCCGTTCCGGGTCCAAACGAATGCCGCCCTTGGCGCCGCCGAAAGGGAGATTTACGGCGGCGTTCTTTATCGTCATCCACGCGGAGAGCGCCATAACCTCTTCCAGCGTTACGTCGGGGTGATAGCGCACCCCGCCCTTACCCGGCCCGCGCGCCAGGTTGTGTTGCACGCGATAGCCTTCGAAATGGGCGAAATCCCCATTGTCCAGTTCAATCGGAACGTCGACGATCAGCGTTCTCTTCGGCCGCCGGAGTGTTTCCGCCCAACGCGCCAACGGGCCCAGGTAGGGCGTCACCCTGTCCACCTGAGCGAGGTAAGTCCCCCACGCGCTGAGGTTTGTCGGCTGAGCGTAGGACAGGCTGCTGTGGACCGCTACGGCCGGGTTGTTTGTCGATGGCATTATCATGACTCCCTTCAATCCTGTCGCCACGCGTATCCTTTGGACGGCGCGATCCCGACCATTCTCGTTGCTTGTTCAAGCGGTCGTAGGCGCCATTATCGATTTACACTTGGAGGATGCGACTCGGCGAGTTCCGACCGATTTTCCTCATTTCATCCAGGCCGTCATTCGCTATTCTCGATTGAAGAGCAAACTCGGCTTTGGGTCGCCAGTGGCGCCGGAACGCCGGATGCGTGGCCGGTCTAACCCAATGAGCGGACCGGTGGTCGTATGGTGAGGGATCCTTTCCTGGTGTCGCCAGCACCCTAACGCGTGGCCATCGCCGCAGCCATTCCTTGACCGTTCATCGCGACAGCTGCTTCGATGAGCCTCGTGGCCTCCCCCAAGCCATCGAGCGAGTGAAGCGCCGCTCGAGCCGCCAGAGCTTCAAAAATCCGCGACGATTTGTGGGCGGAAGCTTGCCGGCGCGAAGAGGCGCTTCGCGATTTGATGCGGCTCCATCCAGGCCGATTTCCCGAAATCGCGGCGCCGGAAGCGTGTTTTGCGCTCGGCGTAAGCCGCGCCGCCTTCTTTCGATTAATTGAGCGCTTCAAGACGGAAAAGACGGTCTCCGCACCGCTGGCTTGGCTTCACCAAGTTGGCGCGCCGTCCGAGCCAGACTCGCTGAATTGGACTTGCGAAAGCACGCCCTGCGACGAGACGACAAACTCAAAATTGCAGCCACCAAGGCGACGGCAGGCGAATATCGCGCTACCCGACCCTTCAGGATGTCCAGATCGATCACACGAGGGTGGATGTCGCCGTCGTCGATGAGGAAACGCGCGAACCGGTTTGTCGGCCTTGGACACTGGCCATGGATATTCTCATGCGCGCTGTGACCGGATTCCACCTGACCATGGATGCGCCTTCGCGACTCTCGATTAGTCTGTGTCTTCTTCACCCGGTTTACAACAAAGCCGCATGGCTGGCCGAGCGCAAAATAGAAGAAGAATGGCCTATTTCCGGACTGCCCGACACCATCGATGTCGACCATGGCGCCGATTTCCGCGGCCGCGCGTAAAGAGGCTTCACGTGCAAGTCCTGCCGCGAGGGTCTCCACCGCCGCGGTTTTCTTCCTCACTGGCATAGTCGCCATCATGGCGGCGCTAGCGCTATTCGCGCCGGGCGCCTGATCCCCGCTCGCCTTGTGTGATGGCGCACAGTCCTTCTGCTCTCTTTGGAATCAAATGCCCTTCATGCCCCAAGCAGGCACGTGCAAAAGGAGCTTCTCATGTCCGCCATCCTGACCCTCCTCGGCCTAGACGACTGCGAGAGATTAGTGAATCTACTCAACGCTCTCCCACATGGGTTTTGACCTCAGGCGCGTGCGCAAGGCTACTGGATCGCGGAGCATCATGCTCATGGCAGCGAGGATCTCGGGCCATACGCCACCGTCGAAATCACCTTCGACTCACGGTGACGTCCTTCGCGGGCCTCGCTGTCGTCCGAACAAAGACAACCGGTCAATGGAAGATCTGATGCAAACTCTTACCGATCAGCCGAGCGGCGGCCTTCGCGTCAACGATCATGGCATGGGCTATTAAGTCCATGCCACGACACGGATAATGCGCATCGTAGACAGTATAGACTATTGCGCCCCCTGTTGCATTTCTGCCACATAAGGTGAGAAATTCAGCGAGGCTCACGCTTGCAGACAACAACTAGAGAAAATTTGTGGTATCGATTCACCCAAGCATCGGGGCCGTCCGCCACAAGCAGGGTCTAGGTAGAAGGAGCGTCAACGGTTTACTGAGTTCGACGCGTTTCGATTCACCAAGGCGGAAAAATATTACTGCCGTCTCGCTCGCAAGGATGGGCCTGTCTCCGTACAGAAGACTGGGGCCGACGCTGGGTTGAAGCTTGGCGATGTCTTGCGCGCCTTTCGGGCGGATTTAAGAAAGGAGACGAATATGATTCTCGGGACACGCGCTGCAGATCATTCGGCAAATAGCCGAGGTTCGGAAAAATTTCGGGTGGCCATCGTTGG
>PLAI01000090.1 GCA_003134075.1 Methylocystaceae bacterium
ACACGCCGCGGGCCCGTATGGGGCCATTTTGTTAGCCAACGCAACTCTCACCAGCATCGCTGGCTTGCGTGCGATCATGCTCGCAAGCCACGAGCCCGCGGGCGCTCCTTTTCGCGCGGCCCAACGCACCACCGAGCTCGCGCCGATGATGAGCAGACGTCGCAGCGTCCGCTCTCCCATCTTCGACGTCGCGCCGAGGCTTTGTTTCCCTCCGGTGGAATGTTGCAATGGCGTGAGCCCGAGCCAAGCCGCAAAGTCGCGACCTCGTTTGAACGTTTCAGCCGGCGGCGCCAGCGCTGCCACAGCCGTCGCGATCACTGGACCCACCCCGGGGATGCTCATAAGGCGACGCGCTACTTCATCTTCTTTGGCGCGCCGCGCAATTGCGATGTCCAGGAGCTTTATGCGTTGATCCAGCAAATCCAGCATATCAACCAAGACGCAAAGGATGGGGCGCGCCGCTTCCAGGAGAGGCTGATTTGGATCCTGCACAGCCATAATGAGCTTGGCGACGTGTGCCGGGCCTTGAGCGACAATCAAGCCAAACTCGGCGAGATGGCCACGTAGAGCGTTGATGATTTGCGTACGCTGGCGCACCAGCATATCGCGTGTTCGGAACACAACTGCCGCGCCTTGCGCTGCTTCACTCTTGACCGCTACGAAGCGCATGGTGGGGCGCTGGGCGGCTTCGCAGATCGCCTCTGCGTCGGCGGCATCGTTCTTCTGGCGCTTTACAAAGGGCTTGACATAGGCCGGCGGAATCAACCGCACGCGATGCCCGTAATTACCGATCTCCCGACCCCAGAAATGCGACCCTCCGCAAGCCTCCATCGCTACGGTGCACGCCGGTTGAGTTGCAAAGAATTCCAGCACCTGTGCTCGCCGCAGTTTCTTGCGGAAAATGACGGCCCCCGACGCATCCGCGCCATGCGCTTGAAAAACATTCTTCGCCAAATCCAATCCAATGGTGCTAACTTTTTTCATGGACGCCTCCCTCAAGTGGTGTTCAACACCTCCACTTTGGCACATCGATGCCGTCGGGGGGCGTCCACCCCATCAGAACCAAGTCGCTTGGGGCCCCAGATTTTTCGAGTAAACTTCTGATCTTTCACCAGGATACGAGAGCGGAAAGCTCATGCGTTTGGACTCGACCGCTAACGGGATGGTCCAGCCGTGTTCCCGCCCCACTGGCGAGCAAAGCTGGACTTTGGCTGCATTCGCAGAAGCACACTCATGTCCAGCTCGGCATTCAGTCAGATCGCCATTATCGGCATCGATGTCGGCAAGAACTCGTTTCATATCGTCGGCCTCGACAAGCGGGGCGCGATTATCCTACGACAGAAATGATCGCGTGGTCAGGTTGAGGCTCGGCTTGCAAATATGCCGTCCTGCCTGATCGGCATGAAAGCCTGCGTCAGCACGCATCATCTCAGCCGCAAGCTGAATAGCCTTGGTCATGACGCCCGATTGACGCCGGCGAAATATGTTCGGCCCTATTCCAAGGGACCGAAGAACGACTTTCGTGACGCCGAGGCTGTGCAGCGGCCGACAATGAAGTTCGTGGGGAAGACGCGCTTGAGGGTTTTTGTTTCAATTGCTAACCGTCTGGGTCGAGATCGGAAAGCCGACACGGACGCAGCAGGCGCGGGCCTTGCCGTTGCTCACGACCTCGGTGTGCAAGCGCCGTCGCCACCGGCGAAGGCCACGCCTTTCGCGGTCGCGATCAAATTGCATGCACGCCTTGATGTCCATGCGGTCCCTCCTATCTCCACCGCAAAGCATGCGGCGGGGGGTGACATGGGTGGAAGCGGCGTCGAGGTCTCAACGCTCGTGCTTCAGGGCGGCGGCGCGCTGGGCTCGTACCAGGCGGGTGCCTATGACGCCCTGCTCGCCGCTGGGCAGCGGATCGACTGGGTGGCCGGCATTTCAATCGGCGCGATCAACGGCGCGATCATCTGCGGCAACCCTCCCGAGCGTCGGGTGGAGCAACTGGCGAAGTTTTGGCGCCAAACCTCCAGCGCGATCACCACGGCGCCGTTCAATGGCCAAGAAATGGTGCTTGAGCTTTTCGACGAGACGAGCGCGGCGATCACCGCCACTTTTGGCGCGCCTGGATTTTTTCGCCCTCGCATGCCGCCGGCGCTCCCCGGCTTTTCCTATTCGCCACAGAGGTTGAGTTTTTACGACACGGCCCCCTTGCGCGAGACGCTGCTGTCGCTTGTCGATTTCGACCTCCTCAATTCCGGCGCGACGCGCTACAGCATCGGCGCGGTCAACGTGAAGACCGGCAATTTCCGTTATTTCGACACGACACGCGAACGGATCGGTCCGGAGCATGTCATGGCTAGCGGCGCTCTGCCGCCGGGTCTTCCGATGGTCGAGATCGAGGGCGAATATTATTGGGACGGGGGCGTCGTCTCGAACACGCCGCTACAGTATGTGCTCGACTATGAGCGGCCGCCGCGCGACATGCTGGTGTTCCAGCTCGATCTCTTCAGCGCGCGCGGCGAGCTGCCGCGGACGCTGATCGAGATCACCCAGCGCGAGAAGGACATTCGCTATTCCTCGCGCACCCGCATGAACACCGACCTGATGTGCCGCTTGCATAAACTAAGCCAATCATTGGCCCGTCTTGGCCCTCAACTGCCGCCAGAGCTGCGAGAGGACCCTGAATGGCGCGGCCTGTACGAAGCGGCGCACGAAAACTCGACGACCATCGTGCACTTGATCCATCGCCGCGCGCTGGGCGAAGGCGCCTCGAAGGATTTCGAGTTCTCCCGTTTCACGATGGAGCGCAACTGGGGAGACGGGAAGCTCGACGTTCAGAGGACGCTGAGCCATCCCGATTGGCTCAACCGCGAACGCGCGCCCCGAGGGGTGGTGACGCTGGATTTGACCAAAGAGGGTAAAGCCGACTGAGAGAGCGCGGATACGGCGGGTTTCCGCCGCGCCAGCATCACTGGGCGAGAGGAGTTTTTCCATGAAGAGAGCGACAATTTTCGCGCTTGGCGTCGCGGCGATCGCTAGCGCCGCGGCTGCGGTGACGATTTATGCGAATTGGAACGCCTTCGTTCCGACCGCAGCCATGGGAATCAATTATTTGCGCTACCTCAAGGCGCCCAAGGGCGAGCTGACAGTCGAGACCGCGCAGGGCTTTGACGGCGCAAACTCGGTGGCCGCCGTCCGCTCTCCGCCGCCGGATGACGGCCTCTGGCCAAGTTACAACAAGACGCTCGCCTCCGACCGCTTCTCCTCCCTAAAGGAGATCAACCGCGAAAACGCGGACCGGCTCAAGGTGCTCTGCACTTACGACACGCACCAGTACACTGGCTTCAACTCGGGCCTGCTGATGGTGGATGGAGCGCTGCTATTCGCGACCGAACATGACACCTATTCCATCGACCCGATCACCTGCGGTGAAAAATGGCATAAGCATGAGACCTATGCGCCGGGGACGCCGCAAGCGGTCAACCGCGGCGTCGCCTATCTCGACGGGCGCGTGTTCCGCGGCACGCAGGACGGGCGGGTGCTCGCCTATGACTTCAAGAGCGGCGAACGGCTGTGGGAAACGGCGATCGCGGACCCCAAGAAGAGCGAGAGCGCGCCCGCGGCCCCGATCGCCTGGAACGATCTCGTCTTCATCGGCAACGCGGGAGGCGATTTCAAAGGCGTGAAGGGCAGAATGTATGCGCTTGACGCGGCGACCGGGCGGATCGTCTGGGAGTTTTATCTCGTTCCCAAGCAGCCCGGGGATCCGACCCGCGGTCCAGAGGGCGCCTCGCCGCTCGACGCCTCAAGCTGGGATGTGGCGGGCGGCTCGCCGATCTCGGGCGGCGCGACCTGGACGTCCTACACGCTCGATCCCACGACCGGGCTGCTCTATGTTCCCGGCGGCAATCCGGCGCCCGATTTCGCCGCGGCCGTGCGAGGCGGCGCCAATCTTTATTCAGATTCAGTGGTGGTTCTCGACGCGAAGACTGGAGCCTATCACACTCATTTCAAGCTCGCGCCCAAGGATTGGCATGACTGGGACGTCTCAAGCGCGCCCGTGCTCGTCACGACCGCATCGGGCAAACACGTGATGCTTGTCGCGCCCAAGGACGGCCATCTCTATGGCTTCGACCTCGACACGAAAGAGCGGCTTTATCGCGTGCCGGTGACGGCGGTGGAGAACGCCGACGTACCCTTCTCCGCGGAGAAGAGCGTGCATTTCTGTCCCGGGTCGATCGGCGGCGCCGAATGGAACGGACCGGCCTACGACCCACAAAATAATCTCGTCCTGGTCGGCGAGGTGCAATGGTGCACGACCGTCAGGATCGAACCCACGCGCAAGATCGAGGGCGTGGCGAAATTCACTCCCTGGTCCGCGGAGGATTCCATCAATCCATTCAACGTGTGGGGCAAGCCCGATCCCGTGTTCCAATGGGCGGGCTGGCTCTACGCGGTCGACGCGGACAGCGGTCAATGGCGCTGGCGGGCCAAGACCAACTATCCCGTGCAGAGCGGCGTGGCGCCGACAGCGGGCGGCGTGGTGTTCTTTGGCGACATGGGTGGCAATTTTTACGCGCTCGATGCGGACACCGGCCGCGAACTCTGGGGCGAAAAGATCGGCGGCGCGGTTGGCGGCGGCGTCATCACCTACACCACCCTGCGGGGTCAACGTGTCGCAGCCGCGACCGGTCTCACGGAAATCCTCTGGCCAACCGAGATTACGACAGCCAAGGTTTCCATCCTGGGCCTTGTCAAGAATTGAGCACGCCGCGCAAGATACGTTATCCCCAACCGCCGCGCCTGTCATACTGACGTATTTCAGGGTCTTCGTCACTTTCCGGGAAGATGGATTTACTGCAGTGGCAGCATTCGCGCCCGCAACAGTTCGATGCCTGCGCGGCCGAACATGGCCCGCTTGAGTGTTTTCAATCTGTTGATTTGGCCTTCGGCCTGGCCACTGCTCCATGGTTCGGCGATAGCGTTCCCGACGGCGTCGATGTCACGGGCC
>PLAI01000063.1 GCA_003134075.1 Methylocystaceae bacterium
GTTGCCCGCCGGGCGAGGGTACGGGTGGCTGCGTGGGTGGCCGTTGAGCGGCGTCATTGCACGTCGGCTCGTTGTGGACATTGCAGCACCTGTGCTTCGGACCAAATGTTGCGGCGGATTATTCCGACCGCGGAGAGAACCGTGACCCGGGGCGGCAACAAAACCATTGACAAGGGAGACGCGATTAGAGAACGGCCCCATGGCAAGCGTTTTCTTCGCGTTGAACGATTTGGTCGGCTGCGGTCATATGTCCGGCCTTTCGGTGCGGCGCATACGTCCGCTGGCCTTGATGAAGTCCGACGCACTGGATCCCTATCATTGGAGCGAGCTTTGTGCTCATGCTCGGCGTCAGGGTGTTCCAGGCATTCGGTCACGACCGTGTCGTTCATCACGTTTCGATGCGCTTGCCAAACTCGAAGCTCAGGCCCCCTAGCTTGTAGCGATGGCGGCCTTTTCCTTATGCCTTTGCGAACATCTCGGCGCGAAAGCATTCGCCAGTCTTCATCATCGCCCAGACGATCCGGGCCAGCTTATTGGCCAAGGCCACCGTGACCAGTCGCGCCGGCTTCTTCGCCAGCAGCGCGACGATCCAGTCGCGCAAGGCGCCTTTGCGTTTGCCTAAAACGTGCAGCAGCGAGGTTGCCCCCAAGACAAGCGATTTCCTGATGTATCGGTTGCCCTGCTTGGTGATGCCCCCGAGCGTCTGCTTGCCGCCGCTCGAATTCTGGCGCGGGGTGAGACCGAGCCAGGCGGCAAAATCGCGGCCCGATTTGAACACACTCGGGTCGGGCACGCTAGCCGAGATCACCGAGGCGATGATTTTCCCGACGCCGGGAACCTGGTCGAGCAACCGGCTCATTTCGCTTTGTGCATGGGCGCGGCCGATTTGCTTCTCCAGATCGTCGATCGATTTGTCGAGCCCTTCGAGATGTTGGGCTAGAATCTTCACGGCCGCCCTGGCGACCTCGGGAAGGGTCGTATCGCTTTCGGCCAGTTCGAGCAGTTCGTCGACGCGGCCAATTCCCTTGGCGACAACAATTCCAAACTCCGAAAGATGGCTGCGCAAAGCGTTGACACTCATCGTTTGCTGTTTAACCAGCAATTCGCGCGTCTTGTGCAGCATCAGCGTCGCTTGTTGCTCGGCGCTCTTGATCGGAACGAAGCGCATTCCAGGGCGCGACGCCGCCTCGCAGATCGCTTCCGCATCGACCGCGTCGTTCTTGCCGCGTTTGACATAGGGCTTGGTATAAGCCGGCGGCATCAGCAGCACTTCGTGGCCCATCGTCTCGAGTTCGCGCGCCCAATAATGCGCCGAGCCGCAGGCTTCCATGCCGATGAGGCAGGGCTCGATCTGCGCAAAGAACTCGTGCATCTTCGAGCGCTTTAATTTGCGCGTCACCGCGGGCCCGCCTTCATTCGCCAGCGCGTGAACTTGAAAATAGTTCTTGGCCAGATCGACACCGATTCTGATAAACTGTTTCACGGACGGTCTCCCTCTTTGTGGCGCTCCGGCGACCACGCCTTGGCACTATGATGCCGTTGAGGAGAGGCCGTCCACATCATCATTGGACGCATCCGCGCACCTCAAACCCGATAGAGAGCGCATTCGCAACGGTGCGGCATCGCATGGTCCGCATGAAGGGCGCGCTTTCGCAAGACACGGCGCGTCTCATGGTGTTCAAGCTGGTGATGGCCGCGTCGAAAAGCTGGCGACGACTGCAAGGACAAAATCAGTTGCCGAAAGTCGTCAGCGGTGTAACATTCCGCGACGGAATCGAAGTCGCGTCCGAGAAGAAATCCGCCGCTTGATTCACGCCGTCACCGAAAATCCAACATAGCTCTTGAGCCACGTGCTCAACGGCAACTTTGTGGAATGCAGCGGCGTATGCGTCGTCGCAGTAAACTGAAACCGGCAATCGCCGCTGGAGCATTGGTAGAGACCGGGCCTTCCCCTTTGTCTTCCCATGTCGCGGCCCGCAATGGCTATCGATTTCTTATACCCACAAGCCGGACAGATTCGTCCATTCTGCCAGACCATTGCTTCGAGCAGACGCCGGCATTGTTGCTCATCGCTGAAAGCCGCGACCATGTCTTTGACCGTCCGAATTCCGGAAAGCACCGCGCGAACCGCTTCCGACATCGCAATTCCTCAAGGCTGCTGAGATGCACTCAGAATCGCAGAATGCAACTGATTCAGCAAGGCATAGCTGTCTTTCGTTGATAAAAGCGTGGTACGCATAAGGGGACGGAACGAGAACGGATAGCCTGTCGGAAACCCTCGCATCAAGGTTTCCGCACAACTTTCCATTCCGACAGGGTTTGTCGCACATGGAATCGGCCCGTTTTTGGCCCTTCAGGACAACGATCGGCTGGCGTCGGGAATCATCTGTTTTCCGCTATCTCACTGACCCGTCAGCAGAATTTCCTTATGTGTACCAGAAGGCACTTTCGTTAGTTCTGGCCGGAATTATGCGGAATTATGCGTGAGGGTAATTTGCGACACGTAACGCGCAGGCGCGCGCGAGGGTAACACATTGATAAACAATCAATCAAAATCAATCGCCAGCCTTCCCATAAAGGGAAGCGTTGCGGCATATTGAGGCAAGAATTTTGAGGGTTCCCGCACAAGTATCGCGCAGGCGCGCGCGAGGGGTAGCCGGCGCTGTCCGCGGCGCGCGTTCACGTTCTTCGCCAGGCATCCACGGCCCGCCCGCCGCATGGCGCAGCCTTGTGGTTAGCGCATCGAAATAGTCCGTCATTTGGCCATAGCCGAACCACCAGACTCCCGCCTCTTCGAACCAGATTCGCACGTCGGTTATTTTAGCCGGATCGTGGTCGCACTTCGCGAGGAACCAGTCCGCGAGGTCGGCAAGAGGAACGTCGCGGGCGCCGAGTCTAAGTTCGTCGAAGGCATCATTGTCGAGAAACTTTGCTTCGAGCTTGCGCAGGGCCTCGGTCGCGGTGGTCATGGGCGGGACTCCTTCACGCCGCTCGCCGACTTCGGGATAGGTGAGCCATTCAGCCATATCGAGTGCCCGCGGATTCGGTCAAACAAACAGAAATGCGAAGCCCATTGTTAAGCCGTTCGTAAGGGCTTTCAACGGGCAAACAAGGATGGGTAATTTGACGGAGTTGACGAATCCTCGCGCGCTCGTCCATGCTCACACCACAAGCTTTGCAGAAAACGGGAAAGATGACATGGCGGACGAAAAACCTGATGGAAAGCCTGACGAGATGACGGATGCCGCGCGCTTGCGCGATTGGATGGATTCCGTTTCCGGGAATGTCTACCCAGGCAGCAGCACTTTGAAGTCCGTCAAGGAATCTAAGGACGGCGACAAAATCACCATCGTGCTCAAGAGACAGAAGGAAAAGAAGGAAAAGAAGGAAAAGAAAAAATCCGACCAAGCCTAAAACGCGCTAGTGCCCGGCCTTCGCCCGTAGGCTCTCAAGGTGTGGCCGAATCTCGGCCATCCCGCTTTGAATGCTCGTTTCGACAACATCCGTTGATCGCGGCTCCGATGGCGCGGCTGGCGGCCTAGGCACGCTGGTCGAGGTCGGGCGGGCTTTCGGGCTCTGGTCGGTTAGCAGGCGCTCGGCTCTCAATTCGTCGCGGCTCTCGCGCACTTCGGCTAG
>PLAI01000169.1 GCA_003134075.1 Methylocystaceae bacterium
GGGCCGGATTCTCCCACCCCGGCCTTAAGAGCGACCATCATGACCACAGCGACGCACACCGACCCCGCCAACTGGCTCTCCGACGCCCATGCGGCGCTTAAAGCCGTCGAGGCGCTTTATGGCGAGGCGCTGGCCTCCGTGCGGGCTCGGGTCAGCAAGGACAACAAGCTGTCGGCCGAGTTGATCGAGGCGGATCAGCACGCGGCTCATGGCCTCGCCTGGTTCGCCACCTATAAGCAGGGCCTCAGTGAACTCGTCCATTACGCCGAGCGCCTGTCGGCCGAGGGGGCCTATGGCGAGACCGAGCAGCTTTTGACCCGGATCGGCTTCGCCGAGTTTCTGGCGCAAGTGTTCGGCGGCATTCCAATGAGCCAGGGCGAGATCGTCCGGCTTTCCGACTTCGGCCTGTCCTGTGAACAGATCGCCGCGCGGCGCGGCGACGCCATGACCCGGCTCGTGCTTGAGGGCAATACGCCGGCCAACCGCGCCCGTCTCGCGGAGCTGATCGACCATCACGAGGCGGCGGAAACCATCGGCGCCACCGGGCTCGACGACACGCTCGAGGCGATCCGCTCGGAGATGCGCAAATTCGCGGCTGACAATGTGACGCCCTTCGCGCAAGAGTGGCACGCCAAGAACCAGTATATCCCGCTCGACGTCATCAGCGGCCTCGCCGATCTCGGCGTCTTCGGCCTGACCATTCCGGAGGAATTCGGCGGCTCCGGCATGGGCAAGATCGCCATGTGCGTCGTCTCCGAGGAGTTGTCGCGCGCCTATATCGGCGTCGGCTCGCTCGGCACGCGCTCCGAGATCGCCGGCGAGTTGATCCTCGTCGGCGGGACGCAGGCGCAAAAAGAGAAATATCTGCCGAAGATCGCCTCGGGCGAAATCCTGCCCACCGCCGTCTTCACCGAGCCCAACAATGGATCGGATCTCGCGGGTCTGCGCACCCGCGCCGTCTTGGATGGCGGGGTCTACAAGGTCACCGGCAACAAGACCTGGATCACCCATCCCGTGCGCGCCGATCTCATGACGCTGCTGGTGCGCACCAACCCCAACGAGAAGGGCTATAAGGGCCTCTCCATGCTGCTGGCGGAAAAGCCGCGCGGCACCGACGAGAATCCCTTTCCCGCCAAGGGCATGACCGGCGGCGAGATCGAAGTGCTCGGCTATCGCGGCATGAAGGAGTTCGAGATCGGCTTCGACAATTTCGAGGTCCCGGCGGAGAATCTTTTGGGCGGCGTCGAGGGCAACGGCTTCAAGCAGCTGATGGAGACCTTCGAATCGGCGCGCATCCAGACGGCGGCGCGGGCGCTTGGCGTCGCGCAATGCGCGCTGGATCTTGGCCTGCGCTACGCCAAGGAGCGCATCCAGTTCGGCAAGCCGCTGTTCTCATTCCCGCGCGTGTTCGGCAAAATCGTCAGCATGGCGGTGGAAATCCATGTCGCCCGCCAAATCACCTATTTCGCCGCGCGTGAGAAGGATGAAGGCAAGCGCTGCGACCTCGAGGCCGGCATGGCCAAGCTGCTCGGCGCGCGCGTCGCCTGGGCGGCGGCGGACAACGCTTTGCAAATCCATGGCGGCAACGGCTTCGCGCTGGAATATCCGGTCTCGCGCGTGCTCTGCGACGCGCGCATCCTCAATATTTTCGAGGGCGCGGCGGAGATTCAGGCGCAGGTGATCGCGCGGCGGCTGCTGGAGGGGTGAGCGGGGCCGAAGCAGCCCCGCGCCGACTTCACGGCCATTTCACGCTCGGCGGCATTGACGAGAGGATCGACTCGACATTGCCGCCGGTCTTGAGGCCGAAGATCGTGCCGCGGTCATAGAGCAGGTTGAACTCGACATAACGCCCGCGCCGGATCAACTGCTCCTCGCGGTCGGCGTCGGTCCAGGGCGTGGCAAAATTCTTGCGCACGATGGCGGGATAGACGTTCAGGAAGGCCTCGCCGACATCGCGCGTAAAGGCGAAATCCTTTTCCCACCCTGAGTTTTCCGCGTCGCCGGCGCTGTTGAGGTAATCGTAGAAAATCCCGCCGATTCCGCGCGGCTCGTCGCGGTGTTTGAGGTGGAAATATTCGTCGCACCATTTTTTCAGTTTGGGGTAATCGGCGACCTCGCCATGCGCGTCGCAGGCGCGTCGCATCGCCGCGTGAAATTCGATTGTATCGGGGTCGTCCTGGACGCGGCGCCGGTCCAGCACGGGCGTCAGATCGGCGCCGCCGCCAAACCACCGCTTGGTCGTCGCGACGAAGCGCGTGTTCATGTGCACGGCCGGGACATTGGGGTTCCAGGGATGAGCGATCAGCGAAATCCCAGTGGCGAAAAAGCGCGGATCTTCCGCCGCGCCGGGTATCTGGGCCGCGAATTCCGGCGCGAAAGTTCCGAACACCGTCGAGACGTGGACGCCGGCCTTTTCGAACACGCGGCCCTTGAGAATGCCCATCCGCCCGCCGCCGCCCGGCGCGCCGCTGTTATCGACGCGGCTCCAGGGCGAAACGGCGAACCGTCCCGCCGCGGGCGCCTCCGGCGCGAAAGGCCCGGGCGCGTCTTCCTCCAGCGCCTCGAAGGCTTTGAAAATCCGTTGCTGCAAGGATTGGAACCACGCCTCGGCGGTCTCCTTGCGTTGCTGCGATAGGTCGAGCGCGATGGTCATGGCGGGCCTCCGATTGGAGCGCGGTTGTGTCTCTGCCCCGGCTGCTTGTCAATTTAGCGGCCGCTTTCGGCGCCGTGGAGCTTGTCGCCGCGCATCGTTCAATCATGACGCCAGCGCCCGCGCGTCAGCCCGCGCGCGTCTGCCGCAACGCTTCGCCCAGAACCATCGCCGCCGCGACGGCGACGTTGAGCGAGCGCATGCCGTCCCGCATCGGGATGCCGACGGCCATGTCGGCGCGCGCCGCGACCTCCGGCGGGACGCCAGCGGATTCACGTCCGACCATCAGAACGTCGCCGCTTTCGAAACGGGCGTCGAAATAGCAGGCGGACGCCTTGGTCGACAGCAGCACGAGTCGGCGCGGCCGCGGCCCTGAAGCCCGCCATTGCTCGAAATCGGCGAAGGAGGCATGTCGCGCGAGCTTCACATGATCGAGATAATCCATGCCGGCGCGGCGCAGATGCCGGTCGCCGGTCGCGAAGCCCGCTGGCCCGATAATAGCCGCGTCCACGCCGAGACAGGCGCACATGCGCAGCATTGTTCCGGCGTTTTGCGGAATATCGGGCTCGAACAGGGCGAGGGTAAGCGCTCGCGGCACGAAAAACGCGGTCATTTTTCGCGGTTACGCTCCCTGCGGCGAATGGTCTCGCCGGCGCCCGCCCTGGTCGCCTCGATCGCGGCGCGGCTCCCGCGAGACCAAGTTTCGCTGCGGCGCAATCTTGTGTCAAGGTGGCGAAAAACCCGGCGTCGCGCCGTCAAAATTCGGGCTTGCCGAAATTTCCCTTTGCCGCATTGTGGACAAGGCGGAGGTTTGGCGCCTAAAACCGGCGGGCCCTCCGGGTGGAGGACTTCCGCGGCGGCCGCGGGCAGGACGACGGACTGCGCGACCTGGAGGAATTATGGAAGGGTCCAGAGTGAGCGACGAGACTATTGCAGAACCCAAGCGCCGCGACATTCTCTTCATCGCCACCGGCGCCATGGCGGCCGTGGCGGCCGGCGCGGCGGTTTGGCCGCTGCTTGAACAAATGAACCCCGACGCCTCGACGCTGGCGCTCGCCTCGACCGAGGTGGACCTCTCGGCCATCGTCCCGGGACAAATCGTCACCGTGAAATGGCGCGGCAAGCCGGTCTTCGTGCGCCATCGCACGGCCTTGGAGATCGCCGCGGCTGAAAACACCCCGCTGACGGATCTGCCCGATCCGGAGACCGACGCCAAGCGCGTCAAGAAACCCGAGTGGCTGGTCGTTATCGGCGTCTGCACGCATCTAGGCTGCATTCCGCTCGGCCACGAAGGGGACTTCGACGGCTGGTTCTGCCCCTGCCACGGCTCCACCTACGACACTTCGGGCCGCATCCGCAGCGGTCCCGCTCCGAGCAATCTCGAAGTGCCGGCCTATGCTTTCCTCACCGACACGAAGATCAAGATCGGCTGAGCGACCCCGCCCGCCCTGCACCTCAAGCGCCAGAGACGAGCCTTATGAGCGGACCCTCCAAATATACGCCCAAGAGCCCCTTCGCCCGCTGGCTCGAACGCCGGCTGCCGATCCTGAGCTTCATGCACGATTCCTTCGTCGCCTATCCGACGCCGAAGAATCTCAATTATATGTGGACCTTCGGGGCGATCCTGTCGTTCATGCTGATCGCGCAGATCGTGACCGGCGTCGTGCTCGCCATGCACTATACGCCGGAGACGAGCCTGGCCTTCGACTCGATCGAACACATCATGCGAGATGTGAACTGGGGCATGTTCCTGCGCTATGCGCACGCCAACGGCGCCTCGATGTTCTTCCTCGCCGTCTACCTCCACATCTTCAAAGGCATGTATTACGGCTCCTATAAGGAGCCGCGCGAACTCTTGTGGATTTTGGGCATCGTCATTTTTCTCGCGATGATGGCGACGGGGTTCCTTGGCTATGTGCTGCCCTGGGGACAGATGTCCTTCTGGGCCGCGACGGTCATCACCAATCTGTTCTCCGCCATTCCCGTGGTCGGCAATTCGATCACCACCTGGCTGCTCGGCGGCTATTCGGTCGATAATCCAACGCTCAACCGCTTCTATGCGCTGCACTATCTGTTGCCGTTCGTTTTGGTGGCGATTGTCGCGATGCATGTCTGGGCGCTGCATGTGACCGGGCAGAACAACCCAACCGGCGTCGAGGTGAAGGACGAGGAAAAGGAGACCGTGCCCTTCACGCCTTACGCCACGCTCAAGGACGCGTTCGGCATCGGCGTCTTTCTGGTGCTCTTCGCCTGGCTGACCTTCTTCGCGCCCAATTACCTTGGCCATCCCGACAATTACATCGAAGCCAATCCGCTGGTGACGCCAGCGCATATCGTGCCCGAGTGGTATTTCCTGCCCTTCTACGCGATCCTACGCGCGATCCCGAACAAGCTGCTCGGCGTCATCGCCCTGTTCTCGGCGGTGATTATCCCGGCGGCCTTGCCCTGGCTCGACTTTTCGAAGGTGAAGTCGGCGCGTTATCGGCCTTGGTTCGCCAAGGCGTTCTGGGTCTTCGTCGCCGTCGGCGTTGGCCTGGGCTATCTTGGCTCCCAACCGGCGGAAGGCGGCTTTCTGATCGCGGCGCGGGTGCTGACGGCCTATTATTTCTTCCACTTCCTCGTGCTTTTGCCCGTGCTGGCCAAGTTTGAAATGACCCGGCCCGAGCCGGCGTCAATAGCGGCCTCGGTCGCGGCGGCGAATGCCGTTGTCGAGGATGCGGCCCATGTCTAAGCGGCTTATGCCTAAGTGGCTTATGCCTGAGTTTTGGCGCGGCCGACCGCGAAGCAAACAAAACGTCGAGAAGCGGGTTTTGCCGATGAGAAGCATGGGTTTTGGCATGATCGCGCTGGCGGCCCTGGCCTTGGCCACGCCGTCGTCGGCGCTCGCCAACGAGGGCGCCAAGCACGAGGAGCGGCCGCGGCATTTCAGCTGGAGTTTCGCTGGATTCTCCGGGCATTACGATCAGGCGCAACTGCGGCGCGGCTTCAAGATCTATCGGGAAGTCTGTTCGAGCTGCCATTCGATCAAGCTGCTCGCCTTCCGCAACCTCGGCGAACCGGGCGGCCCCGCCTTTCCGGCGGAGGAAGTCGCGCAGATCGCCGCCAGCTACAAGATCAAGGACGGCCCCAACGTGTCCGGCGACATGTTCGAACGCCCGGGGCGCCCCAGCGACCGCTTTCCGCCGCCCTTCGCCAATGAGCAAGCGGCGCGCGCGGCGCTGGGCGGCGGCTATCCACCGGATATGTCGGTGCTCGCCAAGGCGCGCGGCTATTCGCGCGGCTTTCCGACCTTCCTGCTCGATGGACTGCCGGGGCTCGTATACCAGGAGGCGGGCGTCGACTACATCGCCTCGCTATTGCAGGGCTATGAGAACGCGCCAAAGGACGTGGCGCTCACCGACGGGCAATACTACAATATCTACATGCCCGGCCGCCGGCTCGGCATGATTCCGCCCTTGTCCGACGGCGCCGTGACCTATGACGACAAAACCCCGCAAACGGTGGAGCAATACGCCCAGGATGTCGCGGCGTTCCTGATGTGGTCGGCGGAGCCGCATCTCGATCAACGCAAAGGCATCGGGCGGGGCGTCGTGGGCTTTCTCATCGTGTTCGCGGGCTTGCTCTATTTCGTGAAGCGCCGCATCTGGGCGTCGGTCCATCATTAGCGAGACCCCTTAGCGTCGGACAGAATCGCGGCGGGCGGCCGCCGCGCAACCCCAAGGAGCCGCGGTTGCGCGTGCTGATCGTTGACGACCATCCGATCATCGTGGCCGGCTGCGCCGCCATGTTGGCCGGCGAGGGCGACATCGAGGTCTTCGACGCGCGCGACGCCGAGGCCGGGCTCGCCGCCTATGTCGCGCATGGTCCCGACGCCGCGGTGGTCGACATCGCTCTGCCCGGCGCCTCCGGCTTCGAGCTGACGCGCCGAATCCTGCGCCACGATCCGCGAGCGCGCGTCGTCGTCTTCAGCATGAACGACGACGCGATCTTCGCGGCTCGCGCCATCGAGGCGGGCGCCAAGGCCTATGTCACCAAGAACGACGATCCCTACCTACTGCTGCGCGCGTTGCGCGAGGTGATGGCCGGCGGAATTTTCATACAGCCGAAAATCGCCGACCGTCTCGGCGGGAACGAGAGCGGCGCGAAAAGCCCCCTCGATGCGTTGAGCCCGCGGGAATTGGAGATATTGCGAATGCTCGGCGAGGGGCTCGGCCTCGCGGAAATCGCCGACGCCACGGGCCTTTCCTACAAGACCATCGCCAACTCCTGCGCGCTGATGAAGCGCAAGCTGCGGGCGCGGACGTCGCTGGAGCTGGTCCGCATCGCGATGGAGCAAAGGCTGGTGTGAGCGGGCCGTTTGTCTTGACGCGTTTTCGTAACGCGAACCGGTCTCCAATTCGCTTGAAAACCCTTTAAAACGGGCTGATCGGAAAATATTTGAGAAAAAGCTCGGCGTAGACGCCGCGTTGGGCGAGGCGGGCCAGCGCGTAATCGAGCGAGCGACGCAGCGGCGTCGCGCCCTTTTTGACAGCTATGCCGAGGCCGTCGCCGAAGAACTTCGCGTCCACATAGGCGTTGTTGGAAAAGGCGCAGCACCCCTCCGCTTCCGCTCCGTTGAGCCAGAACGACAGCGACACCGCGTCGCCGAACAGCGCGTTGACGCGCCCGTCCTTGAGCGCGAGCCGCGCCAGCGCGGCGTTCTCGAACGGCGCGATCCGCGCCTTGGGGAAAAAGGCTTTGAGATAGGCCTCATGACTCGAGCCGGCGACCACGGCGACGAGTTGGTAGTCCAAAACCTCCGGCGTCGCCGGGCCGAGCACGCTGTTCGCGCGCGTCGCGAAACGTCCGGGCATGATGAAATAGGGCCCGGTGAAATCGACCCGGGCGCGGTTCTCGTCATTCATCGCCAGCGCCGCGATGATCGCATCGGCGCTGTTGTCGACGAGCGCCGGAATGAGCAAATCCCAGCGGCGGCGCTGGATCGTGCAGGTCAGCTCCAGCTCCTCGCAGATCGCGCGCGCGAGATCGACGTTGAACCCCGCGAGCTGACCGTCGGCGAGCGCGAAGTTGAACGGGGGATAATCGTCCTCGGTGACGAAGCGCAGCTGGCGCAAGCCGCCAAGATCGGGCTTCTCCGGCCTGTGCGCGGGATCCCAGAGGGAAGGCGCGCCCTCCAACGCCCCCGCGGGTCCGGCGAGGGCGAGGCCAAAAGCTACTGCCAGCGCGAGCGCAACCTTCACTTACACTCCTGCGCGACGCGGGCCAGCGCGTCCGACAGGCCCTTGAGCGAATAGCTGTCGACCGTCGTCGCGCCCTTGGCGGAGGCGGCCTTGACGGAGAGTTTGGAGCCCGTCCTCAGCGCCTCGACGAACTCCTTCTCCTTGGCCGGGTTCTTCACCCAGGCGTTCATGCCCTTGGTGACGAGTTCGAATTTATCGTCGTCGACGTCGGCGGTCGCGGCCCCGCCGTCCTTGGTGGCGTAGCCAAGGTTGATCGCGACCTCGTTGCGCACGCCTTCGCCGGGGCGGGTGGAGATGAAAATGAAGGCCTGCGTGTCCTTCATCTTGGCTTTCGGCTGGCGCTCCTTGGGCGAACCGAGCGCGTAGCAGGTCTTGTCCTTTCCGGCCGCCGCATAGGCGCCCCAGTCGCCGTAGCTCCCGAGCTGCTCGGGTTTGCCCGCGCTCTTTTTGGCGTCCTTCTTCTCGGAGGCGCTTTCCGCGTCAGGTTTGGGCTTGGCTTTGGTCCTGGCCAAGGCGGGCGAGCCGGCGCACAGAAGCGCGGCGCCCGCGAAAGCGAGCAGCATGGTCCGGAACGCGCCGGGGCGAAAGGATGTTGACGAGTCGTTGCGCATCATGGGCGAAGTCTAACGCTCGAAGGTTAAGCGAACAATAGCCGAGCCGTTGTTTACCCGTCCTTCTTGGCGGCCATCAAATAATTCACGTCGGTGTCGCGGCTCTTGCGCCAGCTTCGCGTGAGCGGCTGGAACGTCATGCCGGCGCGGTCGATCTCGCGCATTCCGGCGTGGCGCAGCCATCCCGCGAGTTCGTCGGGGCGCACGAATTTATCGTGGTCATGCGTGCCGCGCGGCACCCAGCGCAACACATATTCCGCGCCGACGATCGCCAGCGCATAGCTCTTGAGCGTGCGGTCGATCGTCGCGAGGAACAGCAGGCCGCCGGGCTTGACCAGCCGCGAGAGCGTCGCGACAAAGGCTTTTTGTCCCTCGACATGCTCGATCACCTCGAGCGCGGTCACGATGTCGAAAGTCGCGCCGCTCTCGGCGAGCGCCTCGGCGGTGACGTTGCGATAGTCGATTTCGAGCCCGGACTTTTTGGCGTGACGCTTGGCGACCTCGATATTATTGGGCGCGGGGTCGACGCCCGTCACATCGGCCCCGAGTTCGGCCAGCGATTCGGCCAAAATGCCGCCGCCGCAGCCGATATCGGCGAGGCCGAGCCCTTCGAGCGGCTGCGCCGAAAAACGATCGCGATGCAGATAGCGCACGGCGAGATCGCGGACATAATCGACGCGGATCGGATTGATCTCGTGAAGAATCCCCATCTTGCCCGTGGCGTCCCACCACAGATCGCCAAGCCGGTTAAAGCGGTCGACGTCAGCCGGATTGACGCTGGCGGAAGAGGGACGGGGAGTTTGCTCGGGCACGGGAACCTCGTTCATGCGGCGTTTTTTTCGTACGGGAGGGGGTTATAGCCTGTCCAGGCGAAAGCGAAAAACGGCGGGGCGCTCCCTTCTCTCGCCCGCGGGAGAAGGGAACGCCCCGCCCCAAAAATTTCCGCTTTTCGCCCCACTCGGGCTATAACCCCCGCCGCGCGATTCCCGCTTTCCTCCATTCCGGTCACCCATGTCACGTCTGGTCATGAAATTCGGCGGCACCTCGGTCGCCTCCGTCGAGCGCATCAAGAATGTCGTGCGGCACGTCAACCGCGAGGTCGCGGCGGGTCATGAGGTCGCGGTCGTGGTTTCGGCCATGTCCGGCAAGACCAACGAACTCGTCGCCTGGTGCAAGGAGGCCTCGCCTCTGCATGACATGCGCGAATATGACGCCGTGGTCGCCTCGGGCGAGCAGGTGACGGCGGGGCTGCTCGCCCTGGCGCTGCAACAGGCGGGCCTTCCCGCTCGCTCCTGGCAGGGGTGGCAGGCGCCCGTGCTGACCGACGACGGCCATGGCGCCGCGCGCATCTTGAGCATCGAGCCCGCCGGCATTCTCGAAGGTTTTTCACGCGGCGAGGTCGCCGTCGTGGCCGGGTTTCAGGGCGTGCATCGGCCGACCAATCGCATCACCACGCTGGGGCGCGGCGGCTCCGACACCAGCGCGGTCGCGCTGGCGGCGGCGGTCAAAGCCGACCGCTGCGACATATATACCGATGTCGACGGCGTCTACACGACCGACCCCCGTATCGTGCCCAGGGCGCGGCGCATGGACAAGGTGGCCTTCGAGGAAATGCTGGAGATGGCGTCGGCTGGCGCCAAGGTGCTGCAAGTGCGCTCGGTGGAGGTCGCGCTGAAGCACGACATGCCGACCTATGTGCGCTCGTCCTTCGATGACCCCGACCATCCGGGAAGTGGAACGCTGATCTGCAAGGAGGAGGATATCGTGGAAGCCCAGGTCGTCACAGGCATCGCCTTTTCGCGGGACGAGGCGCAGATCACCTTGCGGCGCGTCGCCGACAAGCCGGGCGTCGCGGCGAGCGTGTTCATGCCGTTGGCCGAGGCCGGCATCAATGTCGACATGATCGTGCAGACGATCTCGCAGGACAATATGACCGACATGACCTTCACGGTCGGGGCGGCGGATTACGACCGCGCCCGCGCGCTGCTGGAGAAGACGCGGAGCGACATCGGCTATGCCGCGATCGTCGGCGCGCGGGATGTCGCCAAGGTCTCGGCGATCGGCGTCGGCATGCGCAGCCACGCCGGCGTCGCCGCGCGCGCCTTCCAGGCGCTGTCGCAAAAAGGCATCAATATCCGCGCCATCACCACCTCGGAGATCAAATTCTCGGTGCTAATCGACGCGGCGTACACCGAACTCGCGGTGCGCACGCTGCACACGCTCTACGGCCTCGACAAGGAGGATTGAGCGGGCGCTGCTCAAAAAACCGTGTCCTAACCGCGCCCGGCGGCGCGCGGACGCTTTTTCGATTATCTTGAACGGACTAACATCCGCAGGCGTGCAACATTCGAGGCGCTAATGAGTCGTATTTTGCAGAATTTCCTGGAGCGGTTCGTTCGACACGGCGATCTCGAGGTCGAGACAGCGTCGGGCGCTTGTTTTCGGCTCGGTGACGGGAAAGCGCCGGCCGCCGCGATTCGCTTCGCGGATTCGGCGGCGGAGTGGCGTCTTCTGCTCGACCCGGAACTCGCCGTCGGCGAATTGTTCACGGATGGGAGGTTGATCGTCACGCGCGGCGCGATTTTCGACGTGCTGACGATAGCGACGCGCAATATCGCGCTCGCCGAGCAACCGCGATGGCTGGCGGCCATTCAAAAATGGCGCGGCCGGCTGAAACGTTGGGGCCAGCGCAACTCGCTGACGAGCGCGAGACGCAACGTCGAGCATCACTACGATATAGATCCGCGTATCTACGATCTGTTTCTCGACTCCGACAGGCTATATTCCTGCGCCTATTTCGAGACGCCGGACCAATCGCTGGAAGAGAGCCAACTCGCCAAGAAGCGCCACATTGCCTCCAAGCTGCTCATCGAGCCCGGCCATCGCGTTCTCGACATCGGCAGCGGCTGGGGCGGTCTCGCGCTCTATCTCGCGCGGGTTTGCGACGCAAATGTCACGGGCGTCACTCTTTCGCGCGAGCAGATCGCGATAGCGCGCAGGCGGGCGGAAGACGAGGGTCTCGCGTCGAAGGCGGCCTTCGCGCTGACCGACTACCGTGACGTGGATCAGATCTTCGACCGCATCGTGTCGGTCGGCATGTTCGAGCATGTCGGGCTTGGCTATTACGACGCCTATTTCGAGTGTATCGCCAAATTGCTGTCGGAAGATGGCGTCGCGCTGGTTCATACGATTGGCAATACCGGCGAGCCGATACCGACATCGCCGTGGATCGTGAAATATATTTTTCCCGGCGGCTACATTCCCAGTCTATCCGAAATCCTGCCGTCGATCGAGCGCGCGGGGCTGATCGTTTCCGACGTCGAAGTTTTGCAGCTGCATTACGCGGAGACCTTGCTGCATTGGCGCGAACGCTTCATGGCCCGCCGCGCGGAGGCCGCCGCCATATCCGGCGAAAAATTCTGCCGCTCGTGGGAGTTTTATCTCTCGCTCTGCGAAGCCGCATTCCGGGCCGGACTGACCGTCGTATTCCAGATTCAACTGGTCAAGAAGGTGGGCGCGATTCCGCTCACCCGCGACTACATCGGTGACCGCGAGCGCGTGTTGCGCGCGAAAGAGGCGCTCGAGTTGGAGTCGGGTTGACGGGAGACGCGGCGAACGGGAAACGATCCGTACGTTCGGCGCGTATGGCGATGACGTGATAAAGAGGGCCTGATACAAAGATCAAAACAAGCGGAGGCGAGCCATGCGTTTTCTACTGATCGTCACGATCCCCGTCGAGACCGGCAACGCGGCCGCCAGGGCCGGAAAGCTTGGGATGACGATCGGGTCCATTCTGGCGGAATTGAAGCCGGAGGCGTCTTACTTCACCGACCGCGACGGCCAGCGCGCGGGCTATATTATTCTCGATTTGCCCGACGCGTCCCACATTCCGGCCGTCGCGGAGCCTTTTTTCCTCGCTTTCAACGCCAAAGTCGAACTGCACCCGGTGATGAACCCCGCCGATCTTGAAAAGGCGAGCGGCACGATCGACCAAGCCGCGAAAAAATACGGCTAATCGGGGGGCAAGCGATCGCGCGGCTATAGCCGGAGGGCAGGGGCGAGACTCACTTCCCCCTGACTGCGGCGGCCCAAGGACAGCGGCGACGGGCCGCGGTTGTCATTTTCGCGCCGAGGCCCCACGTTGTTAAAACGGAGGCCATCGAGTGAAGGAATTAAATCATGTCCAATATCGCGGTCCATAATGGCGCGTGGGTTCTCGTCGGCGACGGGCGCAAGGCGCTGTTTCTCTATAATCACGGCGATCCCGACCTATTGGATTTGCGCGTCATCGAGTCGCGCGTCGAGGAAAATCCGTCCGCGCACGACCAGGGAACGTCCGCGCCGGGGCGTGTCGCCATGCGCGGCGGGCCGAGAAGCTCCGTGGAGATCACCGATTGGCATGAAGTTGAAAAAGAGCATTTCGCCAAGGAGATGGCCGAACGAATCAATCGAGCGGCCGAGAGCGGCGAGCTGAAGGAAATTGTGATCGTCGCGCCTCCACGCGTGCTCGGCGAAATCCGCAAGGACCTTTCGGCGAAGGCGCAGGCGAAGGTGAAGGGCGAACTTGATCGCGATCTCACGCATCATCCGCTGCCCGAAATCGAAAAGGCGCTGGCCCGACAATTCGCGCAGCCGGCTTAAGGGCCGTCGCCGCGGCGAGGCGGGCGTTGCTATAAGCCAAAGCCTCGCCGTATCAAGCAGTTCACGGTAGTTTCTCCTTCAACTCGTAGAGCGCGGCGAGCGCCTCGCGCGGCGTCAGCGCGTCCGGGTCGATGGCTTTCAGCGCCTCTCGCAGTGGATCGCGCGTTTTCAACGGCGCCGGCGCGTGCGAAAACAGCGGCAGATCGTCGATCGTTTTCTCGAGCGGCGCGCGCGGATCGCCGGCCTCGAGCCGCGCCAGAATTTTGTGCGCGCGAGCGACGACGCTTTTGGGAAGGCCCGCCAATTCAGCCACATGCACGCCATACGAGCGATCCGCCGCGCCGGCGATCACCTCGTGCAGAAACACGATTTCACCAGCGTGATCCGTGACTTTCATCGTCAGATTCACGAGCCGGGACAAGCGCTTGGTGAGCTGCGTCAATTCATGGAAATGCGTCGCGAACAGCGCGCGGGAGCGGTTCGACTCATGCAAATGCTCGATCGCCGCCCAGGCGATCGAGAGGCCGTCGAAGGTCGCCGTGCCGCGGCCGATTTCGTCGAGAATGACCAGGGAGCGCGGCCCGGCGCAGTTCAAAATCGCAGCGGTTTCAACCATTTCGACCATGAAGGTCGAACGCCCCCGCGCTAGGTCGTCCGAGGCGCCGACGCGGGAAAACAGCCGGTCGACGACGCCGATTCGGGCGCGTTCGGCCGGCACGTACGACCCCGCCTGAGCCAGCAGCACGATCAGCGCGTTCTGGCGTAAAAATGTTGATTTTCCTGCCATATTCGGGCCGGTGACGACGGCGATCCGCCCGCCTGAAAGATCGCAGTCGTTGGGCGCGAAGGCCTTGCCCTGCGCTTGCAGCGACGCCGTGACCACCGGATGGCGTCCGCCTTTAATATCAAAGTCTAAGGAGGCGTCGACATGGGGGCGGGTCCAGTCGCGCCGGCCGGCGAGCTCCGCCAGCGCCGCGACCAGATCGAGCCGGGCGAAGCTCTGGCTTAACCGCTGGAGATCGCTGGTTTTCGCGCATATTCGCGCACGGAGGGCGTCAAAAAGCGCATTTTCGCGCATCAGCGCGCATTCGCTGGCGGTGTCGATCTTGGCGTCCAGCTCGACCAGTTCGCGCGTCGAAAAACGCATCGCGTCGGCCATCGTCTGGCGATGGGTGAATGTCGCGTCGAACGGCGGCCGCAGCAGCCGCTCGCCTTGCGCCTGGGGAACCTCGAAAAAAAACCCCAGAAAATTATTGTGCTTTATCTTGAGCTGCCTAATCTCGGTCAGCTCCACATATTTCGCCTGAAATCCGGCGACAATTTGGCGGCTCTGGTCGCGCAACTCGCGGGCCTCGTCGAGTTCGGCGTCGACTCCGGGCGCGATAAAGCCGCCGGCGCGGCGGTCGAGCGGCGGCGCCGAAACGAGGCTTCGCGTAATCTCTTGTTCCAGCTCGCAATCAGCGCCGGCGAGTTCGGCGATGTCGGCCGCGACCTCGGACGGCGCCTCTTTGAGCCCGGCAAGTCCCGCGATGCCCCGCGCCGCCGCCAGCGCCACGGCGACCGCCGCGAGGTCGCGCGGGCCGCCGCGTTGCAAGGCGAGCCGCGACAACGCGCGGGAAAGATCGGGCGCGCGGGCCAGCCGAGCGCGCAACCCCTCGCGCAGTCCGGGGCTTTCCACGAAAAATCCCACCGCGTCGAGCCGGCCCGCGATCTCCAGTTGGTCGGTCGAGGGCGCGCCGATCCGCTCCCCCAGCAATCGCGCGCCGGCCGGCGTCACGGTGAGATCGACGACGGAAAGCAGCGACCCCTCGCGCNNCGCTCGGCCTTTTGCGTGCGCTCGACGTAGAGGATGGCGCAGGCGCAAGCGGCTGTTTCGGCCGGCGTCAACGCGCCAAAACCCTCCAGCGTCGCGACGCCGTAGAACTCCATCAGCCGGCGCTCGGCGGAGGCGCCCTCGCCGGCGTCGCGGCCGAGCGGCGTCACCGGCGCGCCGCGCGCGCTGAGAATTTCGCTTAAAGAGGCGTCGCGATAAAGCGTCTCCGCGACGACGATCTCGCGCGGCTCCAGCCGCGCCAGTTCGCCGGAAAGGTCGGCCTCCGCGCGCTCCACCACCGTAAAGGCGCCGGTTGAAATATCGACGCAGGCGAGTCCGTAGAGCCAGCCGCCGTCCTGGCTCCGAGCGCGCGCCAGCGCCGCGAAGGCGTTTGGACGGGCGGGATCGAGCAGCGTCTCCTCGGTGATGGTGCCGGGGGTGACGAGCCGCGTCACGTCGCGCCGCACGACGGATTTGGCGCCGCGCTTTTTCGCCTCGGCCGGGTCTTCGAGTTGTTCGCAGACCGCGACGCGATGGCCGAGCGCGATCAGCTTTTGCAGATAGTCATTGGCGCGCTCGACCGGCACGCCGCACATTGGAATGTCCTCGCCGCGATGCTTGCCGCGCTTCGTTAGCATGATGCCCAGCGCCCGCGAGGCGACGACGGAATCCTCGAAAAACAATTCGTAGAAATCGCCCATGCGGTAGAACAACAGGCAATCCGGATTGGCCGCCTTGATCTCGATATATTGCGCGATCATCGGCGTCGGCGCGTCGCCTTTGTTGTCGCGGGCGAGGGGCCTTGGGGTGTCGGCGGGCTTGTGCATGGCCGGCACGCTAGCAAGGTTTATGGCGGTTCGCTACTTTTCGGGGAGGCTTGGTAGGCAGGTGACTTTCGGCCACGACTTGGTTGGGTGCGGTCAAATATGCGGCCCCTTAGCGAGGCGCGTATGGCCGCTGGCCTTGATGGAGTTCGCGAATCGGGTTCCCATCGCTCCAGGATGCCCTAACCCCGCCCCTCAAAAAAACGAGCGCTTTCGAGAGGCGGGCAGGGCGCCGGTTTGAGGTATAGGGCTTTATGCGAAGTCCAACGAAATCCATCGTTTCTGGGCATAA
>PLAI01000199.1:0-663 GCA_003134075.1 Methylocystaceae bacterium
CGCCGAGTTTGCGCATGGGCCGCTCGTTCATGCGTTGCATGACGAGCACGATGGCGGCGTTGCATTCGGCGAGCGAGAAGAAAATCCGCCGGCGCAATCGCCCGAGAATATAGGCCTGCGCAAATCTCACTCCCGCTTCGACTTTCGCCTTATCGCGGGGCTTGTATGGGCGCGCCGGAAGAACGCCGACGGAATAATGAAACGCCATGGCGCCATAGGTGCGGTTGATCTCGGGGTCGTAAAACGAGGCCTTGTTGACGCCGCTCTTCAGATTGTCGGGAACCAGCAATTTCGGCACGCCGCCAAAGAACCGGAACATTCGCACGTGCGCGCCGGTCCAGTCCGGCAGCTGTTGCGTCCAGGTCGCCTCCGCATAAGTGAGGTTCGAGGCGCCGAGCACGGCGACGAAAATCTCCGCCTCATGGATTTCGCCGGTGGCGGGATCGACGATCCCGATCCGCTTGCCCGAATAATCCACAAACGCCTTGTCGCCGGCGACATGATGCTGGCGCATCACCGGCGTCAGCCGTTGTTCGAACCCGCGCAGCAGGTCGCAGAACCGGCTGTAACCATAGCCATCCGGATGCTCCTCCCGGTATTCCTCCCACAGCACCATCATGTTGACGCCGGGACGCTTCATTTCCCGCGCCAGTTCCGCCCAGT
>PLAI01000199.1:703-3809 GCA_003134075.1 Methylocystaceae bacterium
GGCATTCCCATCTCCTCGTCGATCATCGACGAGCAGGGAGTGCCGCGGTTGCTGACCCGCGGGGAGCAAACCACGAGAACCGATTAACCGGCTCAGGTGGCCGGCTTCATCTCGGAATGGTGGCCGGCTTCAAATCGGAACCCTGGCCGGCTTCAAATCGGTATCCCCGGCCGGCTTGCGTCGGAATTCGCAAATGGTCGGGGACTCCGTGAGCGGCACTTCCAGAATGAGCGCATCGGGGTCGAGCGGCGGCTCGCCCGCCTTCAATTCCCGGACAACAAATTTCTCTTCGAACAGGTGCGCGTGCGTCCTCCACCAGGCGTCGTAGCTCTCTCCTTTCTCCATCTCCCAGGAAGCATAGACCGGCCGACTCACCACGAGCGCCGCTCTGACCTTTTGATCCGTGCTTTGGCGGGCGACCCGGAGGTATTCAAACCAGAGGCGATAGGCACGTTTCTGGCCGGCCAAGGCTGTTTTAGGGCTCGGTTCCATCCGGCGCTTTCAGTCAGAACTTTGAATCAGACACCTGTCTGATACCACAGTACAGCCGGTTATTTCAGTAGCCAGTCGTGGTAGAATTACACCATGGGCAAATAGCGGGACGTTTATGCCGGTCCACGTTCCTCGGCGATGACGGACGTCGCCGTGAACGGCTCACTCTGCCCGATCGAAAGTAATACCGGCAGATAAATACACATGAAGATCACGAACGTCCGACGATGAGAGTCATCGCCGGCGAACGGATCCGTCCATCAATGAACAACAGGACGCCGCCACCGGCGCCCTGATCTTCAACTGTACCCAAAAGGCAGCAGCGGGACTTCAACCAACCGATCCGCCGAGGCAACAGGGCCAATTCGGATCCACCAGCCGCCGACCAACGACAGCGCCTGGAGGCGAGGCAACCGCTGCCCCAACCAACCGAGGGAGAACCATGATCCAACCGACCGTAACCAACGATAAAAGACCCGTTAGCCGCGGGCTGCGGGCGATAACCGTCCGACTGGACCAGCCGACGCGTGAACGGATCAACCGAAGGATTCCAACCGACTACCGAACGCTGTCGGCGCTGGTCCGTGCCGGCATAGCTGAGGTCCTTGATCGCCGAGAATCCGCCGGCCGGAGGACCGACCGATGACCGTCGACCGCAGCCGCGTCGGCAGACTCATAGCTTCGGCTAACGGGGTCCAACTCGTCTCGCTGAGTCCAACTGACTCCGGCCAGACCCGGCGGGATCAGGCCCGAAGGCTGACGGAAGACGCCGTTCGATCCTCCGACAAGCGAGCAGTCCTCTTGATCCTAGTGGAGCAGTGACCATGAACTTGGACCGCATGCCTTACACTGAACTGGTGGATCATCTCACCGACTGGACGATGGACCGCATCCGCGATCTGGCCGTCGCCGACCCTCGACCGCCCTTGGTGGTCCCGTTGACCGTCACTTTCAGGCCCTGCACCGTCCGTCCCAGTCGGGTCCTGGTGGAGTTCGAGAGGCTATACCTGCGGATCTGCCGCCTTCTCATGTGCAACCCCGAGCGGCCGTCCAAGCGCCGCCTGCTCCCGTTAGTCCTGGCGTTTCGTGACGAGGCTCACACTCGTCCCGACAAGCATCCCTGCGACCGCGACTTCTTCAACCGGCCGGCCGTCGCGCCCCACGTCCACTCGATCATGATCGTGCATCCCGATCTCGCCGACCGCTTCCTAGAGATCGCCGGTGATCTCGAAAACGTCTGGCGGGAGATTCCCCCAAGGCACGGCGGCCCATTCGGCTTTCTCAGCCAAGACAACGGCACCCTCCGGGTCGAGCTGGAGTTCACCTATCGGGTCCGGGGGGCGATGGAGGCCGACCCCGCCGGCTGTCGGCCGAGGGTCCGGGGCGAGGTCCGCGATTGGATCGACTACTCCGCCAAGCTGATGCGTCGACGGAGCGCCGCCGCCGACGGCGACCTGTTCACCGCGCTGCCGACCGAGACCGGCTCGCCGCTGGCCGGGCGGCCGGCTCTCGCCGCCCGGAACCGTTCGGGGGTTGAACTGGCGACCGCCGTCTGAGGCCTCGGCCCAGACCCTCAAGATCATAGGAAATGCAAGCCCGTCGGATCATCACGATCCGGCGGGCTTTTTGTTTGGCTAATGGTGATATGAAAGGATAACTGTCTCAGTTTATACGCGACAATCAAGATGGCAGCTCGTCATCCTGATTATAGTTCGACCGACATGTCGCCGTCGCCACCTGACTTTGATGTCCCATTCGTGGAGGACGCAAATTGCGCACGTGGATTTTTCAGGGCAATCCCGAGTACTTCGACATTGATGGCTATTTGAGCGAGGCCGTTGGCGAGATCATATGGCGTGTCGCAAGGTATGCGGACCAGATTGGCATCGGCGACACCGTCTATATTTGGAAATCACAGGGCGGCGACAAGGAGAATGCCGGGATCATCGCCGAATGCGAAGTCGTAGAACAGCCACGTTCCCAGCTCGAGGATCCTATTGCGCTGCCGTTCTGGAAGGATCATGAGGAACTTGGCGAGGCAGGCCGCACTTGGTTGAAACTAGTCAGGGTAGCAAACAAAAAAGAAGTCTTGAAACGAGGATGGCTACGTGACGACAGCGCCTTGCAGAATCTACGCATTCTGCGGCAGGCGGCAGGAACGAACTTCCCCGTCACCGAGATTGAAGCCAGGCGATTGAGAGTCTTATGGTCGAAGATCGGACAGGACTGGTCACGAGATGAAGTCGTAGCTGCGCTGCACCTGTACGCGAGCCTTTGGGACAAACCGATTTCAAAGACGATTGGTTCGCCGGTCGAGCAGCTGGCGCAACAGATCGGGCGGGTTTCGACCGGCGTATACAATAAGCTCATGAATCTGCGTGCACTTGATCCCAGAGTTGATCAGAAAGGGCTGCCCGGTGGTTCTAAGACCGATAGGGAGGTCTGGGCAGAATTCTTTGATGGAGCCGCGAATGCCATTGATGAGCGCCGACTGGATCAAGAATATCCTCGGCTCTGGCAAGCGGTTGAGACTGCGCAAGCGACCGAGCCCCGTTTGGAAGAAGAAGTTCATCGGCTCAGCCAGAAGCCTCTTGAGCAGCTGATGGAAGCATAT
>PLAI01000232.1 GCA_003134075.1 Methylocystaceae bacterium
CGGCTTGCGCCCGCGCCATGCGCGAGGCCGAGCGCGTCACCGGCCGGCTCACCCATTACGTTCCGAGCCTGTGGGGCGATTTCGAGCAGATCGACCACCGGCTCGATTTCGCCGCCAGCGAAGGACTGTGCGTCGCGATGCTGGCGCCGGCGATCATCGGCGCGTCGAATTTCGTCGCGCTGAAGCGCAAGCATCCCGGGTTTTGCTTTTTCGCCCATCCAAGCTTTACGGGCGGCGCGCGGATTTCGCCGCCGCTCTACGCCAGGCTCTATCGGCTATTTGGCGCGGACGCGGTCATTTTCGCGACGTTCGGGGGGCGTTTCGGCTACAGCCAAGCAACCTGCCGCGCCATCGCCGACGCTTGCCGGGAGCCGCTTGGCGAACTTTCACCCTCCGCGCCGGTTCCCGCCGGAGGCTTGACATTGCGCCGCGTCGCGGAAACTCTCGACTTTTACGGCACGGACGCCATGCTGCTAATCGGCGGCGATCTGCTCCTCGCCGAGCACGATAAACTCGCGGACGAGACCCGCGCCTTCGTGCGCGCGGTCGAAACCTACTCTTGCGGATGAGCGCGATGTCTGGCGACGATTTCGATGGTTTTCGCGACGCCGAGGCCGGCTTTCGCTGGGCGGGCGTGGAGCGGCTGAACTACAAGGAAGAGGGCAGCGCGCCGTTCAAGGCGATCTCGCGACAAGTTCTGTTCACCGATCCGAACCTCGCGGGAGAACTGCGCTACTTCGAGATCGAGCCGGGCGGTTTCTCCACATTGGAGCGACACGAGCATGTCCACGCCGTCATGATCTTGCGCGGGCGCGGGACATGCCTTGTCGGCGAAAAAACGCGGGCGCTGGAAATCCACGATCTCGTCACCATCGCGCCCTGGACCTGGCACCAGTTTCGCGCGAATGCGGGGGAGGCCTTGGGCTTCCTCTGCCTCGTGAATGCACGGCGGGATCGACCGCAATTGCCGACCGCGGAAGATTTGGCGTCGCTGCGCGCCATTCCCGGCGTGGCGGAATTCCTCGACGGAAAATAGGCGCGGTTTGGAGCATCGCTGATGAAAATCGACGGACGCCATTATCGATCGATCTGGCTCGATCCGGACGGCGCCAGCGTTCGAGTCATCGATCAGACGAAGCTCCCCTTCGCCTTCGAGACGCGGCGTTTGTCCTCGCTGGAGGACGCTGTTGTCGCGATCAGGGACATGATCGTGCGCGGGGCGCCGCTGATCGGCGCGGTCGGGGCTTATGGCCTCGCCCTCGCCGCCCGCGACGCCGCCGGCGACGGCGCGATCGCGCGCGCCTATGACGCGCTGAACCAAACGCGTCCGACCGCGGTCAATCTGCGCTGGGCGCTTGATCGCGCGCGCGCCGTTCTGCTCGCCGCGCCCTCGACGCGGCGCCTGGAACTCGCCTACGCCGAGGCGGGCGCCATCGCCGACGAAGACGCCGCTTGCTGCGAGGCCATCGGCGACCATGGCGCCGCGCTGATACGGGACGCCGCCGCGCGCAAGGGCGGCGCGCGCGTCAATATTCTTACCCATTGCAACGCCGGCTGGCTGGCGACCGTCGATTGGGGCACCGCGCTGGCGCCGATTTACAAGGCCGCGCGCGCCGGCGTCGATTTGCATGTGTGGGTCGACGAGACGCGGCCGCGCAATCAGGGGGCGAGCCTCACCGCCTATGAACTCGCGGGGGAGGGCGTCGCGCATACCGTGATCGCCGACAACACCGGCGGACATCTGATGCAGCACGGACTCGTTGATCTCTGCATCGTCGGCAGCGACCGCACGACGCGAGCGGGTGACGTTTGCAACAAGATCGGCACCTATCTCAAGGCGCTCGCCGCCCACGCCAACGACGTGCCCTTCTATGTCGCGCTGCCGGCCTCGACCTTCGACTGGCGCATCGCCGACGGCGTGAAGGAGATACCCATCGAGGAGCGCGATGGCGACGAAGTGACTTATATCAGCGGCCGCG
Organism: Methylocystaceae bacterium; assembly: GCA_003134075.1. Classification (GTDB taxonomy): domain Bacteria; phylum Pseudomonadota; class Alphaproteobacteria; order Rhizobiales; family Beijerinckiaceae; genus Methylocystis. The sequence goes on from PLAI01000232.1 coordinate 1,980, forward strand.
ACGATACGGGCGCCATAAGGCGGGTGCGCCTGACGCCACGGGGAACGCCGGCGCGCAACTTCGCTTTCGACGTGACGCCGGCGCGTTACGTCACGGCCTTGATCACCGAGCGCGGCGTTTGCGCGGCGAATGAGGATGCGTTGCGGAACCTGTTCCCCGAGGCCCGAGGCGCATGAGCGACGCCGCCGACGATCTAAACTATCCCGACGATCTGATTCGAAAGATTCTGTCGCGGTCGCGCGTCATCGCGCTCGTCGGCGCGAGCGCCAACTGGAACCGGCCCAGCTATTTCGTCATGAAATATCTTCAGGGCAAGGGCTATCGCGTCATTCCCGTTAATCCCGGCCTCGCCGGCCAAACGCTGCTTGGCGAGACCGTGCGCCCGGACCTCGCCTCGGTCGATGCGCCGATCGACATCGTGGAGATTTTCCGCCGCTCGCAATTCGCCGGCGCGATCACCGACGAAGCCATCGCCGTCGGTGCCAGAACCGTATGGATGCAACTTGGCGTGCGCGACGACGCGGCAGCGGAACGCGCGCGCGCCGCTGGTCTCGATGTCGTGATGAACCGCTGTCTCAAGATCGAATATGGCCGCCTCGGCGGCGAACTCGCCTGGAGCGGGGTTAACACCGGAGTGATCTCCAGTCGCGCGCCGACGCCGCCGACGCGTAAGCCCCTTCGCGAACGCGAGGCGAGCGCCAAGACCGACCACGGATTCGAGACCAAGGCGATCCACGCCGGCGCCATGCCGGACGCTTCGACCGGCGCGAGGATCACGCCGATTTATCAAACTTCGTCCTATGTGTTCGAGGACGCCGAGCACGCCGCGTCGCTGTTCAATTTGCACAATTTCGGCCATGTATATTCGCGCCTGAGCAATCCGACCGTCGCGGTGCTGGAGGAGCGCATCGCGGCGCTGGAAGGCGGACGCGCGGCGGTCGCGGCGGCCTCGGGGCACGCGGCGCAGTTCCTGACCTTCTTCACGCTGCTGGAGCAAGGCGACGAATTCATCGCCTCGCGCAATCTCTACGGCGGGTCGCTGACGCAATTCGGGACGAGCTTTCGCAAACTCGGCTGGACCTGCCATTTCGTCGATCAGAAAGACCCGGAAAATTTCAAGCGCGCGCTGACCGAGCGCACCAAGGCGATCTTCATCGAAAGCCTCGCCAATCCCGGCGGCGTGGTGGCGGATATCGAGGCCATCGCACGCGTCGCCAAAGACGCCCGCATTCCGCTCGTCGTCGACAATACGCTGGCGACGCCCTATCTCTGCCGTCCGCTCGAATGGGGCGCCGACATCGTTTGTCATTCGACGACGAAATTCCTCGCCGGGCACGGCAATTCGCTGGGCGGGGCGGTGGTGGAGTCGGGCAAGTTCGATTATGCGGCCAGCGGCAAATTCCCTTCGCTCGCGGGACCGGAGCCCGCCTATCACGGGCTCGATTTTTTCGAGACCTTCGGCGATTTTGCCTTCACGATGAAGGCGCGGGCGGTGGCGCTGCGCGACTTCGGCCCGACGCTGGCGCCGATGAACGCCTTTTTGACCATCATGGGCGTCGAGACGCTGCCGCTGCGCATGGAGCGCCATGTCGCCAACGCCGCGCGTGTCGCCGAATTTCTCGAAAGCCATCCCGCCGTCGCCTGGGTCTCCTATGCCGGATTGGAGTCGAGCCCCTATCGTGATCTCGCCAAAAAATATCTGCCGCGCGGCGCGGGGTCGGTCTTCACCTTCGGGCTCAATGGCGGCTTCGAGGCCGGGGTTGAACTGGTGGAGTCGGTGCAACTGTTTTCGCATCTCGCCAATGTCGGCGACACCCGGAGCCTGATCCTGCACCCGGCTTCGACGACGCATCGGCAATTGACCGACGAACAGCGACTCGCCGCCGGCGCCGGCCCCGACGTGATCCGCCTCTCCGTGGGGCTGGAAACCGCGCAAGACCTGATCGCGGACCTGGACCAGGCGCTGCGCCGCCGGGATTGAGGGCCGGCGCATCCTCTCCCTAACGATGCGGCCATTTTAAGCTAAAAGACATTTGAGGCGTTCCGAAGCGATTCGTCCCGCCGCGTTTTCATTTGATGACCAAAGCCGGGGATGCGCCATGACGAAAACCGTCGCCACCACGCCCTATCTCGACCAGCGCCCCGGCACCTCTGGCCTGCGCAAAAAAGTTCCGGTGTTTCAGCAAAAGAACTATGTCGAAAATTTCGTGCAATCGATTTTCGACAGTCTGGAGGGTTTTGCCGGGAGGACGCTGGTCGTCGGCGGCGACGGCCGCTACTACAACCGCGAAGCCATTCAAACAATTCTAAAGATCGCCGCGGCCAACGGTTTCGGCCGCGCGGTGGTGGGGCGTGGCGGCATTCTGTCGACGCCGGCGGTCTCGGCGCTGATCCGCAAGCTTGGGGCGTTTGGCGGCGTCGTGCTGTCGGCGAGCCATAATCCGGGCGGCCCGGACGGCGATTTCGGCATCAAATATAATGTCGGCAACGGCGGCCCCGCGCCGGAAAAAATCACCGAGGCCATCTATGCGCGCACGCGCGAAATCGCTTCGTACAGAATCGTCGAGGCGGCGGACGTCGATCTCGATTCGCTTCTAGCGACGCAACTCGGCGACATGCGCGTCGAGATCGTCGACAGCGTGGAGAATTATCGCGCGCTGATGGAGACGCTGTTCGACTTCGACCGCATCCGCGCCGCTTTTCGCGGCGGTTTTACGATCAAATTCGACGCGATGTCGGCGGTCACCGGCCCCTATGCGCACGCCATTCTCGAAGACGCGCTCGGCGCCGCCAAGGGCAGCGTCATCAATGGCGTGCCGTTGCCCGATTTCGGCGGTCATCACCCCGATCCCAATCTCGTCTATGCCAAGCATCTTTACGATCTCGCGATGTCGCCCGCCTCGCCCGATCTTTGCGCGGCGTCGGATGGCGACGGCGACCGCAATCTGATTATCGGCCGTTCGCGCTTCGTGACGCCTTCCGACAGTCTCGCCATTCTCGCCGCCAATGCGCATCTCGCGCCGGGCTATAAAGGCGGAATCGTCGGGATCGCCCGCTCGATGCCGACCAGCGGCGCCGCCGACCGCGTCGCGCAAAGGCTCTGCGTGCCGCTGTTCGAGACGCCGACGGGATGGAAGTTTTTCGGCAATCTGCTCGACGCCGGCCTCGTCACGATTTGCGGCGAGGAGAGCGCCGGCACGGGCTCCAATCACGTGCGCGAGAAGGATGGGCTCTGGGCGGTCTTGCTATGGCTCGACATACTCGCCGCGCGCCGCCAGAGCGTCGACCATATCGTGCGCGAACATTGGGCGACTTATGGCCGCAATTATTATACGCGCCATGATTTCGAGGAGGTCGATAGCGCCAACGCCGATGACCTGATGAAAACGCTGCGCGAAAAACTTCCCAAGCTCCAGGGCGAAGTCTTCGGCGCGCTCGANNCGCCTGTCCGGCACCGGCACCGCCGGCGCGACCTTGCGCGTCTATATCGAGCGCTTCGAGCCCGATGTCGCGCGCCAGGACCTGGAGACGCAGGCGGCTCTCGGCGACCTTATCGACCTGTCGCGCCGCCTCGCCCACGTCGGGACGTATTTAGGCCGGGAAACACCGAGCGTCATCACTTGATGGGACGACAGCATGAATAAGCCAGTGACGCCCTTCGTGGAACATGAGTCGCGCGCGGCGGTTCTGGCGGAACTGCACGCGCGCCCCTTCGTGCCGATGGAGACGCCCCGCCGCGTCTATCATTTCGCCTTCGCCACCAACGAGGACGAGGCGCGGGAGGACCGCGAGGAAATCGAGAAGCTCTGCGCCTCTCCGGATTGCGCGGCGGCGGGGGACGCCAAGTTCAAATTCATGACCCTCGGCGATTGGGCCTTGCGCTGGGAGCAGCACACCGAATTCACCACCTACACTTGGTCCACGTCGCTGGACGCCGCCGCGCCTTTCTCGCATCCCGATCCCTTGGGCGCGGGGGAGATAAGATTTCGACCGGCGGGGCGCCTGATCGTCGCCGCGCATCTTTGCGTCGTCGGCCGCGAACAAAGCGTGGAGGAACTGGCGAGCCGGTTCGATTCGCGAAGTCTTTGCGTGATCGGCGTCGCCAAGGGCGCGGCCCATTTGCTGACGGATTTCGCCTTGGACGAGGCCAATTTCACGCGGCTCGTCATCCGATCCGGCGGCGTGAGCGCGCTGGAGGCGGGCCGCATCGTCCAGCGCGCGCTGGAAGTCGAAACATACCGTGTCATGGCGCTGCTTGGTCTGCCGGAGGCGCGGCGAGCGAGCCCGGAGCTGCGCGCGATGGAGCACGAGCTTTCCGGCATCACCCACGCGCTCAGCCGCATGCGGGACGCGCGCACCAACGAGGATTTGCTCAAGCGCCTATCGGATTTGCTGGCGGCCAGCGAGGCGCTCTCGACCCGCGCCGCCTTTCGCTTCGGCGCCAGCCGCGCCTATCACGCGCTGGTCAACAACCGGCTGGATCTGCTGCAGGAGGCCAAGGAAAGCCAATATGTGACGATCACCAATTTTTTCAGCGCGCGGCTCGACCCGGCGATCGAGACCTGCAACGCCGTCGAGGCGCGGCAGGCGCGCTTGTCGAACCAGCTGGAGCGCGCGATCAATCTGATGCGCACCGGCATCACCTTCGAGCTCGAACGCCAGAACCGCGACCTGCTGCACGACATGAACCGCCGCGCGCGCTTGCAGATGCGTCTGCAACGCATCGTGCAGGGCATTTCGGTCGCCGCGCTCGCCTATTATCTTTTGGGGTTGACGGCTTTTGTCGCGAAGGGCGCCATGGACGCGGGCTGGCTGCCCGTCGGCGTGACCGCCGAAGAGATGACCGCGCTCTCCTTGCCGCTGGTGCTTTTGGCCTCTTGGCTATTCATGGCGCGCGTGCAGCGGTTGTCGCTGAAGGCGGCCAAGGAAGAGCAGGTGGATTAATCGAGTCAACTCTCGGCTTGCGCGGCGCCATGCCGGCGATGCACGAAAATAAAGGTGGCGAGGACGGCGAGAGCCACAGACACAATGGTGATCAGCAAGGTCGCCCGATCGAGCCAGGCGATGAAGGGCACGCCAAGCGCGAGCACGACGCCGACGACGCAGATGCGCCATGCTCCAAGCTGAGCGCCCGCGGTGAATGTCCCCAGCGCCAATAGGGTCAGCACCATCAGCGCGCTGGCGTCGGCGTTCATCATGCTCTTCACATCAGGCACATATGCGAGCTGCATGGCGACGAACACCGCGCCCCAGTGAAGAGCCTCTACCGTGACGAGGCGCCGCAACTGGGGCTTCGGGTGCGTTTCGTGCGCTCTTGTCCATATGCATACGGCGGCGAAAACCGGGACGAGTATCTCCCAATAGGCCATCATGGAGCCACCCGCCACGCTCGCGAAGGCGACTCCGAGAACGGCGAGCGCCAGCATGACCACATAAGGCCAGTCGCGCGCGAGAAAGCCTCGGGGGCTGAGTTCCGATTGTGGGTCTTTCATATCCGCCTCCGCCTCGGTCATCGCATAGCTCCTTCGCCAACAGGCACATTTTTTTTGACGCGCGGACATGCTCCAACGGAGCGATGGGGAACGCGACATTCGCTCGTTTCGAACCGTTTAGCAAATGTCGGCGTCGGCGTCGCGTCGCGAGGATTACTCGACGTCGAGCGGCGCGACGCCCTTGGGCGCGCCATTTTCGCCAAGCGTGATTTTCTCGATACGCGCCTCGGCTTGCGCGAGCAGGGCGTCGCAGCGCTTCTTCAAGGCCTCGCCCCGCTCATAGAGTTTTACCGATTCGTCGAGCGAAACCGAGGATTTCTCCAAAGCGGCGACAATCTCTTCGAGCTCCTGCATGGCCTGTTCGAATGGCAGCGTGGCGATGTCGGCGGACGGTGCGGGCACGGCTTTTCTCGTCGGTCAGAGCGCGAACGTCCGCGCCCGGGGTCTCGGTTCGATCCTACGCGATCCGCGATGGAATTGCGATGCGTCGGGATCAAGCTTCGCTGGGCTCGGAATGGCCGGCGACGCGCAAAATTGTCGGAAATTCTTCCCGCAGCCGCCGCTCGATCGCGTCGACCGCCTCATGCGCGGCCTCGACGGTCAGCAGATCGTCGGCCCGGCAATGATAATTGACTACGAGACCGTCGGCGGTTCCGCGCACGCGCACGTCGTGAACGTCGTGAATGTCGCCTTGGATCGCCGCGTAACCCGCGAGAGAATCCGCGATGGCGTCCCGCATGACGGGATCGGCTTCGCGGCCGATCAATATATGCGGGGCCAGCGGCTCCAGATGGGTGTCGATCTCGATGTCGGCGCCGAATTCGTCGCGAATGGCGTTCTCGAACTGCGTGGCCAGCTCATGCGCGCGCCGCAGCGGCATGGCCGCGTCGAGTTCGAGGTCGAGGCAGATCGACAGCCGTTCCTCGATCTGCTGCGCGATGATGTGATGCACCGGCAAATGCCGCCGCGCCGCCACCAGCAAAATGCGTTCGATCACGGTTTCGTCGTCGATCGCGCGCGGCTCCGTCGTCACGGTGATCCGCGCCCGCGGGGAGTGCGCCTCCACGGCGGCGACAACCGCGTCCTTGATGCGCGCCGCCTGCTCCACCCGCAGCGATCTCGACACCGCGATCGAAGCCTCGCCGATCACGCTGTGGCCGACCGTGCGCAACCGCAACGACTCCAGTGCGATCACCCCCGGAACCCCGCCGATGATCTTTTCGAATTGCGGAACAAGCTCCCTCGGAGCGGCGTCCAGCAGCGTCTCGATGGTTCGCCGTCCGAGGCGAAAGCCCGCCAGGGCGATAAACAGCGCGACGCCGAAGGCCGCCAGGGCGTCGCCATGCACGAAGCCAAATCGCGTCGCCGCGAGGCCGACCGCCACGAGAGCGGACGCGATGAGATCGCTGGCGAAATGCAGCGCGTCCGCGGCCAGCGCGTCGCTGCCCTCCGCTTCGGCGATGCGGGACAATTGGCGCGAGCGGACGAGATCGACCAGGATCGATACGCCGGTCACGGCGAACACCGGCCAGTCCGCGTCGACGGGCGCGGGTTCGCCGAGGCGGCGCGCGGCCTCCTCCACGACGAACAAAGCGAGGCCGAACAGCAGGCCGGTCTCCATCAAGGCGGCCAGGGCCTCGATCTTGCCATGGCCGTAATGATGTTCGGCGTCCGCCGGCTTATCGGCTTCGCGCACCGCGAAATAAGTGAGGATCGTCGCACCGGTGTCGACGGCGGAGTGCCCCGCCTCGGACAGGAGGGAAAGTGAACCGGACCACAAGCCAGCCGCCAGCTTGGCGCAGGTCAGCAGCGCGCTGGCGGCGATCGACGCCTTGGCGGCCGTCAATTTGCGCGCGGGATCGGCCTTATCGACATTTTCGGCCTTGCTCATGGGGTGTCCGCGCGCATTTTATGAAGGCCGGGCTTGGCGTTGCCGCGATGCAACTACCAAACCGTCCGCCCACGCGCAAATCGTGAACGTCGCCGGGAAGAGGCTAGGCGTGCGTTCGGCCTCTCGGGGCGGTAAAAGCTTGGCGGGGTAAAAGAAACCGACCAAACCAATGGGAGCGTTCGACATGCGCTATCTTCATACGATGATCCGCGTCGCCGATCTGGCGCGTTCGCTCGATTTCTTTCTGAGCGGCCTGGGACTGATTGAAATGCACCGCGTCGAAAACGAAAAGGGACGCTACACGCTGGTCTTTCTCGCGGCGCCCGGCGACGCGGAGTCGGCCAGGCGGGACCATGCGCCATTGATCGAATTGACCTATAATTGGGATGCCGAAGTCTATACGGGCGGCCGCAATTTCGGGCATCTCGCCTTCGCCGTGGACGATATTTACGCGACCTGCGCGCGGCTCCAAGCCGCCGGTGTGACCATCAACCGCCCGCCGCGCGACGGCCATATGGCCTTTATCCGCACGCCCGATAATATTTCGATCGAATTGTTGCAGCGGGGCGCTCCGCTGGAGCCGGCGGAACCCTGGGCGTCGATGGGGAACACGGGCGTCTGGTAGGCCCGTTTCGCGGAGCGAATTTGCGCGACGCGGCATATAAAAATGTTTTTCGGACGGAACCCCGAAAGACCCGGTGCGTTTTCAATGTGTCCCGGTTTCGAGGGGAGTGGTGGGGTGTCGCTGCTCCACCAGACGTTGTTGTCGCGCCTTTTATGTCCGCTTTATCCTCGTGAATGGCGAAGAGTTTTTTTTTACGGCGATACGGCTTGGGCGAGGTCAAGAACTCGCCCAAGCCGGAAACGAATCGGCGGAAGCGCGGCGCCGCAAGAAAGCGCGAAAAGAAATAAAGCGCGAAATGGGTTCGTTGCACGGAATTTGCTGCGAGCGGTTGGACCGTCGCGGCCGTGATCTCGCGCAAACGCGGCGCGTAAGCACAACATATGAACGCTGACGGAATGAGAAGGAGGACGTCATGGTGATCGCGGACATGATCCATTCCTGTTCAAACGCTAATGTCGCCGAAGCCGCAGTGTGTTGCATTGGCGGCGAATTCGCCGAGCGCGTGCACGCCGCGGCGCGCAAGAACGGGGTGAATGCGGGTCGGTTCGTTTCGATCGTCATGCGAGATTTCGCCCGTCGCGCCAGCAGGGAGACGCTCGCCGGGCTGAACCGGAAAATCGCCGGCGCCGATCAACCCGTGCTTCGTGGACTTGTTCACGTCCTCGAACCGGCGTTGGAGGAAGACGCCTCGTTCTTCGATGACGAGGGCTCGGCTTTCGGGCGCGGCGCGCTGAGCGGCGCGGCGCACCTCGAGAGTCCGGCGCGGCTCCATTAGGCGCCACGAAGCTTGCGGGCGGTCCATGGTTTTCGGCCTCTCACGGTCTTGAGGGAGTGGTCTTTTGTTTGCGCCGCCCGGCGTTGATTGTCTTGGAGGCTTGTCCTGGAGCTCCCGCCGCGCTTCATGTTCGCTTGAAAATGTGAGAGGATTCAGCGCTCCACGACAACCAACAAGGAACGCGAAGCGGCGTCATGGAAAATATGTTCGATCAGGCTCAAATCGTCCATCTTGTCTCGACTTATGGCTATTGGGCGATCTTTTTTGTCGTGTCGCTGGAGAGCGCGGGCTTACCATTGCCGGGCGAGACGGTGCTGGTCGGCGCCGCCATCTACGCCGGACAAACCGGCGGCTTGGCGATCGAACGCGTCATTCTGGCCGCCGCCGCCGGCGCGATTATCGGGGACAACATCGGTTATTGGGTCGGTCGCGAATTTGGAACGGGTCTCTTGGAGCGGCACGGCCATTATATTGGCGTGACCCCACAAAAACTGCGACTTGGGCAATATTTGTTCATGCGCTGGGGCGGGTGGATCGTCTTCGTCGGGCGCTTCATCGCGCTGCTGCGCATGCTCGCCGCCGTTCTCGCGGGCGCGAATCGGCTGGAGCCGGGGCGTTTTTTCCTGTTCAACGCGGCGGGCGGCTTGCTCTGGGCGCATGTCTTCGGGCTTGGCGGCTATTTTCTCACTTCGGCCTTCATGCGCATCGAGGGGCCTTTCGCCTTCGCCGCCTTTGTCCTTGTGGCGCTTGGACTCGTGCATCTTTCGCAATATTTCAAGGCCAACGAAAAGCGCTTGCTCGAGGAGGCGGAAGCCGCCATCGCCGTCAAGGCGGCCGAGCGCGCGTCCTAGCGCGCTTTTCTGTTCGAGCGGAATCATTCGAACAAAAAAAGCGTGCAAAATCAGAAGACTGGCAAGTTCTAATCGCGAAAGTCCATCAACTTGCGGAGCTCGCGCTAAACGCCCGACCGGTAATCCTGTTCAAAGCGCGGGCCGCGGCGGGCGTCGGCCAGCGCGCGGACCAGGTCGCGCGCGAGCGCGGCCTTTTGCTCGGGGCCGAGAAAAGCGCCGACTTCGATGCTTTGGCCGCGCGAAACCAGCGCCACCCGCTCCGTGCCGAATTCGTCGTCGATATCCTGTTCGAGCCGCACCCAGGCCGGGTTGAAGCGCCAGACCTCGCGCTGACCGCGAGCGGTGACCTTCGCGAGAACGAGTTCGAGCGCCGTCACCTCCACCGTCTCATAGGCGTCCGCGGATCGGAAATTAATCTTGAAGGCGATATAAAGCGCCAGGACGTCGAGCCCCATGAAGCCGACCACCGGCCAGGCGCCCATGATGAAGAAGGGCGTGGATAGAACGAGATTGAGGCAGCAAAATCCTATAATGAAGCGCCTGATGGCGCGCGGCGTCATCGAGCGATAAGGGGTCAATCGCGTCGTGTAAATGCGGTCGGCCGCCGGATCGCCCCGATTATCCATGCTCTTTTCCGCGGTTTCTCCGCCAAGGATTATAACGCGCCGATGCTCAAGGAACAGTCAAAGAGCGATCCAAAACCGCGGCGCGGCGGGGCGAAAGCCGCCGAGGCGGCCCGCGTCGCGGCGATTTTCGAGCGCTTCGAGGCGGCCGAGCCGCATCCGAAGGGCGAACTTATCCACACCAATCTCTACACTTTGCTGGTCGCCGTCGTGCTGTCCGCGCAGGCCACCGACGTCGGCGTGAACAAGGCGACGGCGGCGCTGTTCGCCGTCGCCGACACGCCCGAAAAAATGGTGGCGCTCGGCGAGGAGCGGCTGCTCGAATACATCAAGACCATCGGGCTGTTTCGCGCCAAGGCTAGGAATGTCATCGCCTTGTCGAGATTGCTGATCGAACGCCACGGCGGCGCGGCGCCGCGCGACCGGGCGGCGCTGGAGGCGCTTCCGGGAGTGGGGCGCAAGACCGCCAATGTCGTGCTCAACATTGGCTTCGGCGAGCCGGTCATCGCCGTCGACACGCATATTTTCCGGGTCTCGAACCGCCTGCCGCTGGCCGTTGGCAAAAGCGTCGAGGCGGTCGAGGCCGGGCTGGAGAAACTCGTGCCTGACCGCTTCAAGCTCCATGCCCATCACTGGCTGATCCTGCACGGCCGCTATGTCTGCAAGGCGCGCAAGCCCTTGTGCGAGAAATGCTTGATCGCGGATTTATGCCGCTACGAGGGGAAGACGGTATAGCTCGCCCGATCGAGGCGAAGGCCCTGCCGCAAGGTCGAAGGCGCGAATCCTCCGCTTGTTTGGCGTCCGCGCCCGGCCTATAACCGCCGGCCCGCCAATCGTCGCGCGCGGAGAGGCGCGCCGCGAGGCGGTTTGCGCGCGCGCCGTAGGCGCAATGACCGATTTTGTCGCGGTTTCCGTGGATTATGGGTGTCCATTTTCGCCGGAAATGCTCTAGTAAAGGCCACATGCCCACGCTCATCCACCATCCGCTCTGCCCGCATTCACGATTCATCCGGCTGATTCTCGCCGAATACGGGATCGAGACGCAGTTGCTCGAGGAGCGCGTCACCGACCGCAATCCCGACTTTTTGCATCTCAACCCGGCTGGTCGCACGCCCGTCTTCGTCGACGATGACGGCACGGTGGTTCCGGGGGCCTCGGTCATCGCCGAATATCTCGACGAGACGCGCGGGAGCGCGGCGGGCGCGGCGCGGCTGCTGCCAACGGAACTGATGGCGCGCGTCGAGACCCGGCGGCTGGTCGAGTGGTTCAATTGCAAGTTCTACGACGAAGTGACCAATTGGCTGGTCACCGAGAAGGTCTATAAGCGCTTCGCCTTGGCCGGAAACGGCGGCGGCGCTCCGGACATGGACCTTTTGCGGGCCGCGAGGGCGAATATCCGTCCGCATATGCGCTACATCGGCTATCTGACCGGGGTCCGCAAATGGCTCGCCGGCGACTGTTTGACCTACGCCGACTTCGCCGCCGCGGCGCATATCTCCTGCGCCGATTATCTCGGCGACGCGCCCTGGGACGAAGACGAGTCCGCCAAGCACTGGTACCAACGCATCAAATCGCGTCCCGCCTTCCGCCCGCTGATCGCCGATCGCGCCCCTGGAATGATTCCCGGGCGCTATTACGCCGAACTCGACTTCTGAGCCCCAAGGACGATATCCGTCGACGGGCGGAGGAACTTGGCTTCGACGCCTGCCGCTTCACGCATCCCGGTTCCACGCCACTGGCGGGCGAACGGCTACGGTCCTGGCTCCTTGAGGGCGCGCAGGGCGACATGGCCTGGATGGCGGAGACGTCCGAGCGCCGCGCCAGCCCGCGCGCGCTTTGGCCGCAAGTCAAAACCATCGTCATGCTTGGGGCGAATTACGGCCCCGCCGAGGATCCGCTGGCGGCGCTCAAGGCGCGCGACCGCGGCGCGATCTCCGTCTATGCGCGGAGCCGCGACTATCATGACGTTCTCAAGGGACGGCTAAAGCAACTCGCCGGCTTCATCGCCGCCCGCGCCTCTCCAAATCCTTGCGAGGTCAAGGTCTTCGTCGACACCGCGCCAGTGATGGAGAAGCCGCTGGCCGAGGCCGCCGGGCTTGGCTGGCAGGGCAAGCACACCAATCTCGTCTCGCGCGATTTCGGCTCCTGGCTGTTTCTGGGGGCCATTTTCACCGATCTTGAGCTTGTCCCGGACGCGCCGGAGCACGACCATTGCGGCTCGTGCCGGGCCTGTCTCGACATCTGCCCGACCGAAGCCTTTCCGGCGCCCTATCAGCTCGACGCGCGGCGGTGCATCGCCTATCTCACCATCGAGCACAAGGGTCCGATTCCCCGCGAATTCCGCGCGAAGATCGGCAATCGCATCTATGGCTGCGACGACTGCCTCGCGGTCTGTCCATGGAATAAATTCGCCCAAGCGACGCGCGAGGCGAAGCTTTCGGCCCGGGCGGACCTCGCCAATCCCTCCTTGAGCGAACTCGTCCGGCTGAGCGACGCGGACTTCCGGGCGCTGTTCTCGGGCAGTCCGATCAAGCGTCTGGGGCATCAGCACTTTTTGCGCAACGTATTGATCGCCATGGGCAACAGCGCCGATCCCGGCCTGGCTCCGCTGGCGCTCGAACAACTCTCCTCGCCGTCGGCCCTCGTCCGAGGCGCCGCCGTCTGGGCGCTCGCCCGCCTGACGCCGGGAGCCGACTTCGACGCACTGGCGCGAAGCCGTTTGGCCGACGAGAGCGAACCGGCCGTTCTCGCGGAATTGGCAAAAGAGACACAGTCCGCCAAAAAATGAAACCGCCGGGCAGATGAATATTGCATTGCGCAATCAAAGAAAGGCAAAAGTGACGCAGAAGGTGCGTCATGCGCGAGAGGAAGCTTGGTCTGCTTCGATCCGACGATCGAAGCCTGCGGTTCGAGAGGGCGTCCCTTTATCGGGGCGACGCTCTCGCGGCCTATGACGCCTGGCTCGCGCCGACGGTGATCGTGTCCGACGGGCCCTATGGCCTCGGCAAATTCCCCGGCGAGCCCACTTCACCCGATGCGCTGGCGGAATGGTACGCGCCGCACGCCGCCGCCTGGGCCAGATTTTCCAAGCCAAACACGACTTTGTGGTTCTGGAGCTGCGAAATCGGCTGGGCCAAGGCGCATCCGGCGCTCGAACTCAATGGCTGGCGCTACGAGGAAACGGCGATCTGGGACAAGGGCATCGCCCATGTCGCCGGCAATGTGAACTCGCGCACGATCCGGGGTCTGCCCGTCGTCACCGAGATCGCCGTGCGCTACACCCGCAAGGCGACCCTGCCAACGCCAGACGGCGCCTCCGCCTCGCCGCAGGATTGGCTGCGCGCCGAATGGCTCCGCTCCGGCCTGCCGCTGTCGCAAAGCAATATGGCCTGCGGCGTCGCCAATGCCGCGACCCGTAAATATCTCACCGCTTGCCGGCTGTGGTATTGGCCGCGGGGCGAGGCCGTGGTCGCGATGGCGCGGTGGTGCTCCCGCAACGGGTTGAGGTCCGACCGGCCGTATTTCTCGATCGATGGCGTCAATCCGCCCAGCGCCGGGCAATGGGACGGCCTGCGCGCCAAATGGACTCACGTCCACGGCCTGACCAATGTCTGGCGCGAACCGCCGGTGAACGGCGCCGAGAGGATTCGCGACGCGCGTCGCGCCAGCGCGCTGCACGCCAATCAAAAGCCGCTCGCGCTGATGGAGCGGCAGATTTTGGCGTCGAGCGATGTCGGCGACGTAATCTGGGAGCCGTTCGGGGGGCTCGCGTCCGCGAGCGGCGCGGCCCTGCGGCTGGGCCGCCGCGCGCATGCGGCGGAAATCGACGCGGATTACTTCGCGGCGGCGGCGGCGCGTCTGCAAACCGAACTGGCGCGCGCGCCGATCGGGGCGGCGTCATGACTTTTCATACCCGCCGCGCCAACGAGGTTCCCGCCGAGGAGGCCTCGCGCCTGCTGACGCGGATCGGCGTGTTTTTGTTGTTCGTGATCTCGTTGCTGGCGCCGATTCTGGCGGGACAGACGATTTATATCCTGTTGCCGATCGGCGCGGCCTTGCTGCTCGCCGGCGCCGCCGTTTCGCCGGTCACGCGCGAGAAGACCCAATCGCTGCGCGGTCTGCTGCTGTCGTCTCCCGTCCTCGCGGGTTTGTTTCTCGTCGGCCTCGCGGCGCTGTCACTCACCTGGACGCCCTTTCCCGAGGGGCCGGCGGAGCGCTTCTGGAAAAACACCGGCACATTGGCGCTGGTCGCCATCGCCGCCGGCTTCCTGCCCAAGCGCACGCGAATCTGCGACCTCAATCTGCTGCCGATCGGCGTCGCCGCCGCTGCGGTTTTGCTCGGGGGAGCAGCGTCGGTCAACCTTTTCATGCACAAGGCGCTGACCGTCGAGGAAATCATCGACGGCAACGCCCTGGCGCGCTCGGGAGTTGGATTGGCGTTGATCATGTGGCCGGCGGCGGGCGCGCTGGCGCTGCGCGGCAGATGGTATTTGGCGGGCGCGCTGACGCTGGTCTCGATGGCGGCCTGCCTCTTGTCGGGCGCCTCGAATGTGGCGCCCGCTCTCCTCGCCGGCGCCGCGACCTTCGCGATCTCGTTCGGGCGCTCCCGGCTCGCCGCGGAACGGCTCGGCTCGTTCGCCGCCATCGTCATCATGCTCGCGCCCATCGTCGCTCTGCTGACGCATTTCGCCCTGGGCGCCCACACGCCGGAGTTCGCCCGTTCGCTCGACGTCTGGGGCAGCATCGTCGCCAATGGCGGCGTGCGCACGCTGATCGGGCATGGCTTCGGCTCCGCGCTTTATGGCCTGTTCGGGGGCTATCTCGATCCTCAAACGCCGCGTAGCCTGGTGTTTCAGATCTGGTTCGACCTGGGCGCGCTCGGCGCCGGCGCCTTCGCGGTCATGGCCACGAAAGCGTTCCTTCGGATCGGCGGACTGCGGCCGGCGCTCGCGCCCTTCCTTTTGGCCGGGCTCGTCTCGGGTCTCGTCATCTGCCTCCTTGGGCCGGCGGCGGAACAGTTGTGGGCGTTCACGCTGGCGGGGCTCGACGCGATCGCCTATGTCCTGGTCATCAGGGGGCAGTTCCGCAAAAAGCGTCCGCGCGTCCCCTCGACCTGGGATACGGACGAGAAAAACGGCTGACGCCTCGCCGCGCGCTGCGCAAGGAGACTATAGACATCGTCAGCGACGCCTCCCCCTCGCTGACCGCCAATGTCACGCCGATCCAGGCCGAGGAGGCGGTGATCGCCGCGGCGTTCCTTGGGGCCGCGCCCGCGTTCTCGCTCGCGCATGGGGTGATTTTAATGCCCGAAAGCGCGCAAACGCGCATTTTCGCGCATGGCGACGGCGCCCTGCTGTGCGCCGCGAGCGATGGGCGCCGCCTCGTCACCGGCGGCGACGATGGGCGGCTGATGGCCACCAACATGGCCGGCGAGACGAGCCTGATCGCCGAGGAGAGCGGCAAATGGATCGACGCGGTGACGCTGCGCCCCGATGGCGCGCTGGCCTGGAGCGCGGGCCGAACCGCGTGGGCGCGGTCGGCCTCGGGCGAGACGACCACGCTCGATTTGCCCTCGACCACGCGCGGCCTCGCCTTTCTGCCAAAGGGCTACCGGCTCGCCATCGCTCATTATAATGGGGCGACGCTATGGTTTCCCGGCGCCAAGACCAAGCCCGAGACGCTGAGCTGGAACGGTTCGCATCTCGACATCACCGTTTCGCCGGATGGGCGCTTCGTCATCACCTCGATGCAGGAGAATACGCTGCACGGCTGGCGCCTCTCGGACGGCAAGAACATGCGCATGGCCGGCTATCCCGCGAAGACCCGGTCGCTCTCTTGGTCGCAGGACGGCAAATGGCTGGCGACCTCGGGCGCCGACGCCTGCATCCTGTGGCCGTTCCAGGGCAAGGACGGGCCGATGGGCGCGCCGCCGCGCGAATGCGGCGTTCGCGCCGGCGTGCAGGTGACGCGCGTCGCCGCTCACCCGGCCGCCCCGGTTGTCGCCGTCGGCTATGAGGACGGCATGGTGCTGCTGTGTCGCATCTCGGACGGTTCGGAAATTCTCGTGCGCCGACCGAGCGAGGGCGCTCAAGCGAAGATTGCGGCGTTGGCCTGGGACGCCAAGGGCGCGCGGCTGGCCTTCGGCGCCGCCAATGGCGACGCGGGCCTGTTGACGCTGCCCGGACCTTGATCCGGTGGCCATCCCAAAACTCCTGTCGATCGCCGGCTCCGACCCTTCCGGCGGCGCCGGCGTTCAGGCCGATCTCAAGACTTTTTCGGCCTTCGGCTGCTATGGAATGGCCGCCGTCACGGCGCTGACCGCGCAGAACACGACGGGCGTGACGCGCGTTTTTCCGATCCCGCCCGATATGGTCGCGGCGCAAATCGACGCGATTTTCTCCGATATCGCCGTCCATGCCGTCAAGATCGGCATGTTGGCGGAGCCCGCCATCGCTGAGGCCGTCGCGGCGTCGCTGCGCCGGGCGGCCGCCAAAAACATAGTGCTCGATCCGGTGTTGACGGCGACGAGAGGCGCCGCTCTAAGCGAGGACGGCTTGCCGGACGCGATCATCAACCACCTGTTGCCGCTGGTGGATCTGATCACGCCCAATCTCGCCGAGGCGGCGATGCTGACCAGAACATCCCTCGCGCGCGACACGGACGAGATGACGGCGCAGGCGCGCGCGCTGGTTGAGCGGGGCGCGCGGGCGGCGCTGGTCAAGGGCGGGCATTTGGACGGCGAACCCACCGATGTGCTGTTCGCCAATGGCGCGCTGACTCTGCTCTCTGGACGGCGCGTCGACACGCGTCACGCGCACGGCACCGGCTGCGCGCTGGCCTCGGCCATCGCCGCGAATCTCGCAAAGGGATTTCCCTTGGCCGAGGCGGTCGCCGACGCGAAGATATGGCTGGAGCAGGCCCTCGTGGCGGGAGAGGCCCTGCGAGTTGGCGCCGGCGCCGGCCCGCCAAATCATTTTTGGGAGCTGTGGGGCGGCCCGTAAACGCCCGGCGCCTATTTCGAAAGAGCGCTTCCTTCTCGCGTATCGCGCGCGCTCTTCGGTCCTCGGGCGGAGAATAGGATAAAGCCGATCATCACCAGCGCGATGATCGCGGTCGATCCGATGCGGCTGAGGTTCAAGCCGCCCTCGTTGTAGGATTTGGTCAGGAGGTCGCCGAGCGTCGCCCCGAGCGGGCGCGTCAAAATGAACGCCGCCCAAAAGAGCAACGTGCGCGGCAGCTTCGTGAAAAAATACGCGGCGGCGATCAGAGCGAGGCAGCCGGCGAACACGGCGGCCGCGCCAAGAAAGCCCAGCCCGGAATCGTCGGCGAAGAAATCGCCAAGGGCGGTGCCGAGCGTGTTGGAAAAGACGATCGTCACCCAGTAAAAGGCTTCCGCCTTCCACGAGGTAATATGGTCGACGGCGACCGAGCCCAGCGCAAGACGCCACGCGCCAAGCGTGAGCATCAACAGCGCGAGCAAGCCCAGCGATCCCCCGACATAGCCGACTCCCAGCGAGCGGTCGGCGAAATCCGCCATGGTCGTGCCGACGGTGGTCGTCGCGACGATCACGATCCAATACAGGAACGGATGGAAATTTCGCGCCGCGATTTGAGCGGCGACCGCCCCGACGAACAACGCTCCGAAAATCGCGGTGCTGACGGCATACCCCAAATTCATCGTCATGGAGAGCGCGTCGCCGCCGGTTTCGCCGAGCGTGGTCGCCAAAATCTTGATGACCCAAAATAGAAAGGTGACTTCGGCGACTTTGTTCGCGGTCGCCGTAATGTCGCGGTTCATGCCGCATGCTCCTTTTGCCGCTCGCGGCGCGAATTCTAATTGGCGGCCTGAGCGTCCAGTTCCAACGCCTGGCGCAGTTCCGCCTTCGCCGCGGCCAGCTCCTTTTGATATTCCGGACTCACTTCCATGATCGCGTGGATCGTGTAAGCGAGCAGTTTGCTGGCCGGCACGTCGGTCGGGTAATGCACGCCGCAGACCAGTCGATTGTGGCCGTAATCCTCGGCCCGGGCAAGAATCGCGTCGCGCTTTTCAGGAACCATGTCGATCAAGGTCAGCGCGAGCAAATAGCCCGAGGTCGCGTGTCCGCTCGGATAAGAGTCGTCCTTCGCCTTGGTCTTGCACACGGGATGCAGCGTCTTGTCGAAATTATAAGGCCGAACACGGTGAAATCCCGCCTTGGCGACATCCGTATTGACGCCCTCGTCGCCACGCACGCGGGCGGCGAAGGCGGCGGTCACGGGTAGATTCTCCTTGGTGAATTTGTCGCCCAACACATCGCGGAACAGAAAAATATTTTCATTCTCGTCATCGAACTTCGCTCGGGCGACCTCGGCTTCGGTGCGCCTCGCCTCGATCCGATGCAATTCGGCGAGTTCCGCCTTTGTGGTTTCCGCGTCAGGGGCCGGCGGCGTCGGCAGGATTTGGAAAGCATGGGATTGATCGGGCGAAACAAAAGCGGGATCGCGCGCCAGGCTCGGCGTGATTGAAAACGTCGCGAGACCGATGGCGACGATGAGGCGATGTTTCATGACGCTAGTCCTTTGCGGCCGCGACCGGCGGAAGTTGGCTCTTGGGAGCGACGACGAGAATCGTGAAGGAGCCGGGAACGGGCTTGGGGCGCGCGCCTTCCTTCTCCGACGGTTGGAGTTTGACGCTGGGCAGATATACGTTCCCGGTGGAGGGATCCACCGCGCCGGTTTTGGCGCCGGCGGTGGTCTTCACGGCGCCGACCAGCACGATTTCGTCGCGGGCGCGCAAAGCCAACACCGACAGCGTTCCGTCGGCCGCGGGGATGAAGGCGCGGCGGCGCGGCGCGTCGAGCAGGACGCCATCCGGCCCCTTGCCGATCTTTAGCGTGGCGAGGTCGGCACCGGTCTTGGCGTCGATCGCCTTGGCGACATTATTGTCGCAGGCCGATATCAGCACGCCCGTTTGCTGGTCGAAAGCCAGTCCAGTGGGCGCGTCGCAACCATTCAACGCATAGGCGCCGACGACCTTGCGCGCCGCGACATCGATGACGGCGATCGCATTCTTGTCCTCGAGATTGACGAAGACCCGGCCTGTTCCGTCGGCGGCGCCGACCTCCGGCTTTCCGTCGAGGGCGATGGCGCCGACAACGCTCTTGCTCGTCACATCCACCAGCGTCGCGTCGTGGCTCTTGCCGTTGAAAATGACGACCAAACCGGATTTCGGCTCGACGACGATCGCGTCCGGCCCTTGCCCGGTCGGGAATGTCGCCTCGATTTTTCCGGTGAGCTTGTCGAACAGCAACGCATTGGCGGATTTGCCGTTGGCGCTGATGGCGAAGGGCGTTCCCGGAATCGGCGACACGCCATGAACTCCGGCGCCTTCGACCAGAATATCAGTGACCTTGCGCGTGGCGAGGTCGACCGCCGTGACGCCGTTGGACCGTGCGACGAAAAGGCGGTTGGTTTCCGGGTCGACGGAGGCGAAATCCCAACCGCCATCGGCGCCGGCGATGCTTCCCGCGACAACATACTCGTCGCTCGCCGCGACAGGCGTCGACGCGGCGAGCAAAATCGCCAATCCACAGATCGAGCTAATCGAGCGCAAATGCCAATTTCCTTCGTTTGAACGGTATTAGCGGCGGACGTCGTTTCGCCGGACGACCTCGCTATGCGCGAGCCAGCCATAACGGTCTTATCGTGACTGGCGTATGACGCGCGGCCACGTTTTGGATCTCGCGATGAACTTATCGGGATGCCGCGCCATCATGGGCCGAGTTGGCGCGTCGTTAGCCGCGAAACCTTTCCGCGCGTGGCGATCAGTTCGTGCAATTCGCCAAATTGAGATGCGCCCATCTCGATTATGTCGAGCACGCCTTCCGCGCGGCGGCGAAAAAGAGAAGGCGTGAGCAGGCGCGCATCGGGGGAGGCTCCCGATGCGCGCCCGCATCGCGCGTCCGCGCGTCTGCGGTGCGGCGCGCTATCTCAGGCGACGCCCTTCTCGTTCAGGAACGGCCCGTATTTCTTGTCGATATTGGGAATGTGGTCGGTCAGCCAGCCGACGACGAAGCCAGCCGTATCGCCGGTGATCTCGGCCTCGCCGGCATGGAATTTCTTTTGCAGATCGAGGCAGGTGGCGACGAGCTTGTCGTGCTCGGCCTTATGTCCCTCATAAGCGGGATAACCATATTTGACGAAATTGGCTTCCTCGGCGGCGAAGTGCTGCGCGACATAGGCGATCAGCGCGTCGAGTTGCTTGCCGACCTCGGCCCGGTCGCCGGAGCCGACGGCGTCGCCGAGCGTATTGACCAGCCTGAAGATTTCCTGGTGCTCGGCGTCATGCGCGCCGACATTCGTAGCGAACTGCTCCTTGGTCCAGGTGATAAGCGACATGTGCTTCACTCCCTTGAATTATTTTTCGGGCGTTCGGTCGCGGTCGTGACGTCCAGTGCAAATAAAAATTGGCCGCGTCGCCGAGCGCTCTATGAGTATGCGGGCGAGGGGCTGATGTAATTGATGGCCGTCAAGATGAGGCGCATGTCATGCGAGGCGAAACGACGCAGCGACTGCAGTGTTTCATGCGATTACGCGACGCGCGCCTTGTCTTCCTTGTCGGCATGGGAAGAAATACGCAAGGACGCGCCCGCGCCGGCGATCTCGATAATCGGGCACGACGCTTCGGGAATCACCGCGCGAGGCGCGTCGTTCGGCTGCGACAGCACGGCGCAGGACAGCAGCGCGCCATCGTCCAGCAGTCCCGACCGCGCTAGGTCGGGCAGAATCGCCATCGGCGCGACGAGGCGCGCGGGGCCGATTTCGTCGAGCAATCGCAAAAACGCGTCGGCGCGGAACGGCGCCAGAAAATGCAGCGTCGCGCTCGACAGCAGCGCCGCGAGCGGTCCGGCGATCAATCCGCCGAAGGAACCGGGCGAGACCAGCGACAGGATCGGCGCCGCGCCGCCTCTCCTAGTCTTTCTCACGAGATCGAGGCCTGCCGCCAAAAGCGCGCCTTGCGCGAGGAAGACGGGCGCGCCGGATGCGTCCGTCGTCCCGATCATGGCTCGGTCGCCGGGCGTCCAACTCTCGGAAATCAAGGCCCCGGCCGGCAATGTGCGCGGTCTGGCGCGCAGCCCTTGCAGCGAGAAATCCACCGCGCCGTCGATCGGCTCCGGCGAGAGCGCGCCCAATAGACGAATGGACGGACATTGCGCCGCGACGCCAAGCAGCGCCTGTTCGAAATCGAGCTTGGCGAAACGGACCGGCGCCATCAGCGCCTCGGCGCGACTAGCGTTCGCCGCCGCGATCAGGGCGCTCTGGGGAAGGCCCAATGGCGCCAACACCGGTTCGAAGCCGGCGGCGATGATCGCGGTGATGGCGATGAGCGTCTGGGCGCGCGGCGGACAGCACAGCAGAATGCGCGCGCCCGGCTCGATATCGAATTCGCGCAGCCGGGCGACAAAGGCGCCTATGGCGAAATCGAGCTCCGCGAAGGCGAGCGCCGCGCGGCCCTCCTCGCAATGATCGGCGAGCGCCGCTCGCTCGGGACGCAGACGCGCGGAGCCGGCGATCAGCGCGTCGAGGCCGAACATCGTGAGTGGATGCGCCCGCGCATAGTCGGCGTCTTCGGGCGCCGCGGGGGCGGCGGCGTTCGTCCGCGCGAAGTCTTGCGTCATGGGGAGTCTTTCCACCAGCTGTCCAGGGTCGGACCGAAGATTGGCGTGGCGTAGCGCGGCAGGTGTTCGGGATGTTTCAGGCTGCTGGCGTGGGCGATCCATTGATTGGCGGCGTGATAGAACGGCACGATGTAAAAGCCCGACAACAGCACGCGGTCATAGGCGCGCACGGCGGTGACGAAATCCTCATGGGTCTTCGCGGCGAGCAGCGTCGCGATCAGCGCGTCTATCGCGGGGCTCGACGCGCCCGTGAGATTGTAGGAGCCTTCCTGCGAGGCGCTAGCCGAGCCCCAGCGCATGCGCTGCTCATTGCCCGGCGAGGCCGAGGCGATCCATTGGCCGGGCATCATGTCGAAGTCGAATTGCTGGCGTCGGCGCTGATACTGCACCTCGTCGACAAGCCGAACGCGCGCGTCGACGCCGATGCGCTTGAGCGACGCCGCGTAGTTGAGCGCGAGCCGTTCCTCGCTGCGATCCTTGACCATGATCTCGAAGGCGACAGCCGCGCCGTCCTTCGTCAAAGCGTCGCCCTGGAGCAAGTAGCCGGCCTCGTTCAGCTTGGCGAGCGCCCGTTTGGCCATCTCGCGGTCGCGCCCGGTGCCGTCGTTGACCGGCGGGCGCCAGCGCCCTTCCAGGATGTCCTCGCGCACGGCGTCGGGGAAAGGCGCGAGCAACGCGCGTTCGGCCTCGCTCGCGGGCCGCCCGATGGAGGCGAGCTCCGACTGGTCGAAGAAGCTTTTGGTGCGCGTATAGAGGCCCGAATATAGATTGGCGTTTATCCACTCGAAGTCGAACATCATGGCGAGCGCTTCGCGCAGGCGAACGTCCTTGAACGGTTCGCGGCGCAGATTGAAGGCGAAGCCTTCCATCCCCTTGGGACTGTCGTTGTGCAGCTCCTCCTTGATGATTCGACCTTCCCGCGCGGCCGGGAAGTCATAGCCGCTGGCCCAGCGCGCGGAACTGCTCTCCTCGCGGTAATCGATCAGACCGGCCTTGAAGGCCTCGAACAGAGCGTTTGCGTCGCGAAAATAAGTTATGTCGATCTCGTCGAAGTTGTAGAAGCCGCGCTGGCTCGGGACGTCCTTGCCCCAGTAATTTGGATCGCGCCGCAGCAGCAGCCTCGCGCCGGGCCGCACGTCCGCTATGATATAAGGCCCGGAGCCGACCGGCGGCGCGAGCGTCGCGTCCTGGAAGTGCTCCACGTCCGTGGCGTGTTTGGGCAGAACCGGCATCAGCGCGAGGATAAGCGGCAATTCCCGGTCGGCCACGCCGGTCAGATCATAGCGCACCGTCAGCGCGTCCGGGGCGTCGATCGATTTGACGAGATTGAAGGCAACGCGTTGCTGCGGACGGCCTTTGGTCTTCAGAAGATCGAAGGAAAACAGCACATCCGCCGAGGTGAGCGGCGCGCCGTCGGAGAAATGCGCGCCCGGATCGAGATGGAAGGTCACATGCTCGCGGTTCGCGTCGAGGTCGATGGAGCGCGCGAGCTGGCCGTAAAACGTGAAGGGCTCGTCCTGCGAGCGGGCCATCAGGGTCTGGAAGACATTGCCGACCAGGCCTTGCGCGGTCGAGCCCGCCTTGATGTTGAATGGATTAAGGCTGTCGAAGGTTCCTGAGAGGCCGACGCGCAGGCGGCCGCCTTTCTTGGCGACGGGATTGGCGTAGGGGAAATGATCGAAATTCGGGGGCAGGAGCGGCGCGCCATGCATTGCGACGCCATGTGTGGGCAAGGACGTGGGCTCCTCGCGCGTTAGCGGCGATTCGGCGCGCGCGCCAATCGTCGCGGCCAGCGCCAGGCCCGCCAACACCAAGCCGCCGGCCAACAGCGCGATAACGGCGCGGCCCGCCGACCCAATCGGGGGGCGAATCACTTCTCTTGTCATGCCTGAAGCATATGCCAACCCGGGAGCGCATAAAGCGGGCGGGCGGGACGAGGGAGGCGAATTTCCGGTTTTCCACGCGTTAAAGTCGCCTTTAATCGGCCTGCCGGGGCTGGACGTCTAGAATTTGCGGCGGCGAGCATGTATGACCGGCGCCGCGCCCTTATCTCCAGATTGTCATGGAGCGTAAGCGGTCAGCGCGCCCCGCGGGCCTCGCGTCTTAATTTGCGCGGGATTTTCGGGGCAGGAGCCTTTCGCGCAAGGCTCCTGGCAAGGAGGCCTCGAGGCGGGGGCTTTTTTGCGCGCCAGGTGAAAATTAGACGCTCTCCGCGATCCCGCGACGCCGTGTCGCTTGTCTCGGAAGCGGATGACGCAGTCTCGAAGGCACTCGAAAGGACTTCCGATGTCGATAAAATTTTTGCGGTCTAGCGCCGCCGCCCTGGCCTTGTTCGCCGGCGGCGCGGCTGTCGCTCAGCAAGCTCAGGCTCCTGCCGCGGGAGCGGCGCCGCAACAGCCACAGCAACAACAACAGCCGCAAGGGCCGGTGAAGGCCGACCTCGTCCCGGTTCAGCCCGAGTGGACCAAGGTTTGCGGCGGCGATCCGCAATCGCAGAAGGAAGTTTGCTACACGACGCGCGACTTCGGCCTGCAGGCCGACCAGCCGATTCTGGCGCTCGCGGTTTACGATCCCAAGGGCGCGCCGGAAAAGGTCATCCGCCTGCTGCTGCCGCCGGGACTGCTGTTGAAGCCGGGCTTCCGCTTCTCGATCGACAAGGGCCCGCAGGAAACGGGCGCTTTCGAAATCTGCTTTCCCAACGGCTGTTTCGCCGAGGCCAAGGTCAAGCCGGCCACGGTCGACAGCATGAAGAAGGCCGAGAAGATGGCGGTCGTCGTGAAGAATCAGGTCAATAACGAAGTGACCTTCGTTTTGCCGCTGGCCAACTTCGGCAAGGCCTTCGACGGTCCGGCGATCGATCCGAAGGTTCTGGAGGAGCGGCAGAAGAAGCTCCAGGAAGACATGGAGAAGAAGGCCGCCGAAGAGCGCGGCAAGCTGGACGCCAGCAAGGGCGGCGCCGCGGCTCCGGCGCCCGCTCCGGCCGGCAAGGCTCCCGCCGGCAAGTAATCCATCGGCGCGTGGACGCCGCCGCCAACGAAAACGCCCGCGTGATTCGCGGGCGTTTCTTTATGGCGGAACGTCGTGGCGGCGGGAACTTAATGGCGGTTGTCCGCCTTCACGCGATAAACGCCGTCGTTCGCCCGAATGAAAGTCTCGTCGACCTGAGGATGACGCACTGGGTCGCCGGAAGTGTCGGCGACGAGGTTCTGTTCCGAGACATAGGCGACATATTCGGTTTCGGCGTTTTCGGCGAAGAGATGGTAGAACGGCTGATCCTTGCGCGGCCGAACCTCTTCCGGGATCGACAGCCACCATTCCTCCGTGTTGGAAAACACCGGGTCGACGTCATAGATCACGCCGCGAAATGGATAGCGGCGGTGCCGGACGACCTGACCGATCGCGAACTTTGCTGAACTCTCTCTAGGCATTGCCGTCGACGCCATCCATGCGACACCCGCATCAATAAATTGGTAGCGCGACACGTCGATTCCGTCAACGCCCGAAGCATTCACGCGAAGCGGCGCACAACACGCCTTCGGCGCCGCAGCGCCGAGGATTCCGCCTCACCGCGTCGCGCCGGGCTTCCAGAGAACATCGCCCTTGCGCCGGTTCACATAACGCGAGGCGACGAACAGGAAGTCCGAGAGGCGGTTGACGTAGCGCAGCGCCGTTGGCGCCGCCTGTTCGCCCGGCGTGTTGGCCAATGCGACCATGACGCGCTCGGCGCGGCGGCTGATCGTGCGCGCCAAATGCAAATGCGCCGCGGCGGCCGTTCCGCCCGGCAGCACGAAGGATTTGAGCGGCGCGAGTTCGCCGTTGAGTTGATCGATCTCCCGCTCCAGCCGATCGACCTGCGGCTGAACGATGGCGAGCCGCGTGGCGGAATCGGGTTCCGGCTTGGCCGGGTCGAGCGGCGTCGCCAATTCGGCGCCGAGATCGAACAGATCGTTCTGGATGCGCTCCAGCATGGCGTCGAGCGGCTGATCCTCCGCTTCGACGGCGAGGCGCGCGACGCCGATCGCCGCATTGGTCTCGTCTATGGCGCCATAGGCTTCGACGCGAATGTCGTCCTTGCGGCGGCGCGCGCCATCGGCGAGCGATGTAGCGCCGGCGTCCCCGCCGCGCGTGTAGATTTTGTCGAGCCGCACCATGACGCCTGATCCTGGGGGTTGAGCGTTTTTTCGCGAAAGTGGACGCCGATTTTGCCACGGAACGGGCGACAAAACAAAAACCGCGGGGTCCGTCAGTGGCGGAAAAAGAGGATCGCCGCGATGATCGCGATAGCCACGAGTTGCAGTCCCACGCGCCAGCGCATGAGCTTTTGCGACAATTTCGGATCGCCGCCGCGGAACATGTTCGCGAAGCCGGCGAGCAGCACGAGAGTGACAAGCGCGAGAGCGCCGATCAGCGCGATGTTGGAAAATTGAACCATGAGCCCGGGCGTCTTTTCGAGGCGGGAGATCGCTATCCGTGAGTAAAGCGACCCGGCCCGCGCCGCAAGTTCAAAAGCGCGCATCATCGGCGGCGCGGCGAATGGGATTCGCCGCGCGAGCAACGCCCCGGGACCGCTATATATTGGCTAGCGACGACTGTTCTGCGCCAGAATATCCTGCACGCGGGACTTGATCGTGCGCCAGTTTGGCGGCGGCAAGCGTTCCGCGCGGCATCGCCGCCCTATTTCCTGGACCAATTCGCTAAATTTCGGCCGCAACGGCCGCAAATAGAAGTTGCGAATCGCGTCGTGAATCAGGAATTCGCGTTTCGGGTCGAGCACGCGCGCTCCCTTGGGGCGCCCGACAGGGCGCGTCGTGGGAGCGACGACCATCCCGCAACTGCGAAAGGTCTTGATCATGCGATAGGCCGTGGCGCGGCTAACGCCCAGGTCTTTTTTGAGATCCTCGATGATTTCCTGCGACAGCTTTCCGTCGGTGCGTCCTAGAAGAGCGCGAACGGCGGCCTCCCGTCGCAACTGGATTTGCGTGCGAGGATTGTTTGGGTCTTTTTCGCGCATCTTTATCGAATACATGGCTTTGTGCTTCATTTGGCGTGGCTAAGCTTTGCGTCTTCGCCCGTCCCGCGCTTCTCATTAAAAGCGCCGCTGTCGTTGAGTTATTCAAAGGTCGCTCGCCCGGCGTCCGTTTTTCTCATTATTTCAATGAGCAATTCAATGGCCAATTTTCGGCGCCGAGCGCCGCCCATTGTGGAAAATTTAGGCCGCGTCTCATGAGGGGCGCGCGCGCTCGCCCGATGTCCTATTGGAATCCGTTGTATTTCAAATGCATCCCGCCCAGTTGGGCTAGTTGGAATAGTTCAAAGTAGAGATTTTCCTGCAATGGAGGCGTCCATTACCTTGGCTGCTACATTTTGTCGCGCCGCCGCATTGGTTCGCTTCGCGTCGACGCCGCGGCCTCTTGGAAGGCGGCTATGTCGCAGCGCAAAACGCCCCGGAGCCAAATCTAGCTCCAGGGCGTCTCGTGCGAAACCTTATGTGGCGCGCTGTTGAGCGCGATCGATCAGAGGTTCAACGACCGGTTCACGGTCGGGATGAAGAACGCGAAAAGAAAGATGATAAAAGCGACCCAAAAGGACACCCATCCGAGTTCTTTCACCTGATGCAAGGCCATATTGTCTCCTCCCTTTTTTCTCGCGACTCCATCGCGATGGGCTTCGCGACGCGGCGCGCAGCGGTAGGCGATAATTTCTAACTTTCGCCTCGCGGACAATGTTGTTTGGCCGCGACAGAATGTCGCCATGTCCAATAAAATAGTGTATCTTATAATAAGATGCACTATATCATTATTATACACGATACTATATCAGCCGTAGTCATCAGATTCTTCCGCCGATATCGCTTTATGCACCGCGCGACGTGTCATTTTAAACTACATATGAGAATTATAAATACAGTTATAGCTACACATTGTCGCACCAGAATACGTCTATATTCTTGACGCATCGAATAATCGCTGTGCTAGCGTCGCCGCGCTGCGTAGGCCGAAACGGCTTTACCGCGGTTGGGGCGCGACAGCTTTCATCCCGTTGGGATTCGCGTCCTGGTTCGCGGTTTACGCGTCGTTGTCGGGATCAAAGTTCCGGCAGAGCCAAAAGGGCTCCATCCGCGCCTCGCGCCGGTGACGAAATTTCGATTGGCGCGCGACGCGCGCCGGGGAGCAACACTAAAGGAGGGACGCAAATGAGTTTGGCGACAGGAAAAGCGGCCGCCGCGAGCGCGGAGCAGGCCGATGTCATCGTCAATTACAGGCCGGCTTATATCGCCATGTTTTGCCTTGGCGTTTTCTACGTCGGCATTCGAATCTACGAGCAGTATTTCGGCTGGAAGGCTGGTCTCGACTCCTTCGCGCCGGAATTTCAGACTTACTGGCTGAACATCATGTGGACCGAGCTTCCGCTCGAGTTCATCGCCTTCTGCGGCATCGGCGGCTATCTTTGGAAGACCCGCGACCGCGACATCAACGCGGTCGCGCCGCGCGAGGAGATGCGCCGTTTGCTGACTCTCGTGGGCTGGCTGCTCGTCTATGCCTTCACGGTGTATTGGGGCGCGAGCTACTTCACCGAGCAGGACGGCACCTGGCATCAGACCGTTATTCGCGACACCGACTTCACGCCGAGCCATATTCTGGAGTTCTACCTCAGCTATCCGATCTATATCATCGCCGGCTGGGGCGCCTTCATGTATGCGCGCACGCGCATTCCGATGTTCGCCAACAGGATCTCGGTCGCCTTCCTGCTGTTCTTCGCCGGTCCGTTCATGATCTTCCCGAACGTCGGCCTGAACGAGTGGGGCCACACCTTCTGGTTCATGGAAGAACTGTTCACGGCGCCGCTGCACTGGGGCTTCGTGTTCTTCGGATGGTTCGCGCTCGCGGTGTTCGGTGTCGTTTTGCAGGTGCTCGGCCGCGTGATCGAGCTCAGCAAGGAGTTCGAGAGCGACGTTCTCGCGCTCTAATTCTGGCCTTCGGCCAATCCGAGACATCGGTTTCCAGGCGCGCTTCTCCCAGGGCGTCCCCTGGAGCCGATCCTGGAAGCGGTCGCGGTTCGAACAAACGCCCTAAGCTTCGAACAGGCGGCCGCTTCCCCGCTCTAACCAAGATCGTTCGCCCTATCGCAAGCCCTCGCCTCATCGCGAGAGGACAGGGGAGGCGCGTCTTAAAAAAATCGAAAATCCGGCTCGAAGGCGCCGGGGGTAATTCAAGGAGAGCAAAAAATGTCCATAACCACTGAGGCAGGCGCGCCGGCAGGCAAGGCCTGGAAATCAAAAGAGGAATTCCTCGGCTGCGTCATCCTGACCGACTGGATTCTCCTCTTCGTCCTGTTCCTCGTCCTGCTTGGTTCCTATCACATCCACTACATGCTGCTGGCCGGCGACTGGGACTTCTGGATCGACTTCAAGGATCGCCGCATGTGGCCGACGGTGGCGCCGATCGTCGCCATGTGTTTCGCCGCGGCCGCGCAGTCGTTCTTCTGGACGAAGTTCCGTCTGCCGTTCGGCGCCACCGTCGTCACGCTGGCGCTGCTGGTGGGCGAGTGGATCAACCGCTACGACAACTTCTGGGGCTGGACCTTCTTCCCGATCAGCCTCGTGTTCCCGTCCGCGCTGATCCCGATGGCCTTCTGGCTCGACGTGGTGCTGCTGCTTTCGGGCAGCTGGCTGGTCACCGCGCTGCTCGGCTCGATGGGCTGGGGCCTGCTGTTCTATCCCAGCAACTGGCCGGTTCTGGCTCAGTATCACCAGGCCGCCGAGGTCGACGGCGTGCTGCTGACCCTCGCCGATCTCATTGGCTTCAACTACGTCCGCACGGGCACTCCGGAATATATCCGCATGATCGAACGCGGCACGCTGCGCACCTTCGGCAAGGACGTCGTGCCGGTCGCGGCCTTCTTCTCCGGCTTCGTGTCGATGCTCGTCTACTTCCTGTGGTGGCAGTTCGGCAAGTGGTTCGCCCGCACGGACTATCTGGCCAATGACGAAATCTAGGACGCCGTGGTTCAAGCGAAACAAGCGACAGACCGGAGCCGTTTCGCGGCTCCGGCGAGGAAAGACAGAAAAGAGCTACAGAGCTATAGGGAGACAAAAGAAATGAAACTGTCCATCGGCGAAACTCTTGCCAAGTTCCTGGGGGCGCGCTCCGTTCGCGCGCTGGCCCTGGGATTGGCGGCTGCCGTCGCGGCGACCACGCTGCCGGCGGCGACGCCCGCCAGCGCTCACGGCGAACGTTCGCAGCAGGCCTTTCTGCGCATGCGCACGCTGAACTGGTACGACGTGAAATGGTCCAAGACCGAGGTCAATGTTAACGAGGACATGGAGCTCACCGGCAAGGTGCATGTGTTCTCCGGTTGGCCCCAGGCCGTCGCCAAGCCCGAGCAAGCCTTCCTCAACGTGGGCGAGCCCGGTCCGGTGTTCGTCCGCAAGGCGTCTTTCGTCAGCGGCATTCCGACGCCGCGCACCTTCAGCTTGGAGATCGGCCAGGACTACGAGTACAAAATCGTCCTGAGAGCGCGTCGTCAGGGCCGCTATCACGTCCATGTGCAGATCAACGTCAAGGACGGCGGCCCGATCGTCGGTCCCGGCCAGTGGATCAGCATCAAGGGCGACATGGCCAACTTCACCAATCCGGTGACGTTGCTCGATGGCTCGACGGTCGATCTGGAGACGCTCGGCATCAAGTGGACGATGACCTACCACTTCCTGTGGATGGCGGCGGCGGCCTTTTGGGTGATCTACTGGTTCATGCAGAAGGGCATTATCGCGCGCGGCTGGCAGGTCGCGGCCGGCAAGGCCAACGACATCATCACCCCCGCCGACAAGCGTTTCGGCGGCCTGTGGCTGGCGGGCTCGATGTTGGCGCTGCTGATCTTCTACGCCCATGCGAACAACGAGTTCCCCCGCACTCTGCCGATGCAGGCCGGTCTTCTGACGGGCATCGATCCGATGCATGAGGGACCCGTGACCGTGATTTCCAATTACGGCGGCGGCAGCTACAAGGTTCGGGGGCGCGAGCTGACGATCAAGCTGAAGATCACCAACAATGGGACCGAGCCGTTGAAGATCGGCGAGTTCACCACGGCGGGCCTGCGCTTCCTTAATCCCGACGTGTTCACCACCCGTCCGGACTTCCCCGAATATCTGCTCGCCGACCGCGGTCTGTCGGTGAACGATCCGACGCCGATCGCGCCGGGCGAAACCAAGGATGTCGTCGTGACGGTGCAGGACGCGCGCTTCGATATCGAGCGTCTGTCGGATCTGGCCTATGACACGGACAGCCAGTTCGGCGGCCTGTTGTTCCTGTTCTCTCCGACTGGCAAGCGCGTGAAGCTGGAAATCGGCGGCCCGGTGATCCCGCGCTTCCAGGCTGGCGCGAGCCTCTAAATTAAAGGCTTCACGCGGTTCTCTCTTTCTTCTCCGCGTGTTGGTGTGAAACTTGCCCGTCCGGTTCGTCCGGACGGGTTTTTTTGTTTCGGGCGCCCGATTGGCGCGGCGCGGAGGAAACGGGTAGTTTCGTTTCGCGGGAATCGAAGGGGCGCGCGCGATCGATGTGGCGAGAGCAACTGGACGTTTTCTGGGACGGCGAGCGCCGGCTGCTGCTCGGTTTTCAAGACGTCGACGAGGCGGGAGCGCCCAAAAGGCCGCGTCCGGATCTAACGATCGTTTCCGCGCCGGACGCGACTTTTTCCGGGCGGACGGCTTTCGTCGACCATTTGGACGCCGCGCGCTGGCGCGCCGGCCCCTGCGTTGTCGACGCGCCGCCGGGTCACCTTCATCTCGCGCTGCTGGCCGCCGACGGCGCCGAGCTTCGGCTGGCGCTCGAAAAAGGCAGGAACGGCGCCGGCGATTGGCGCCTCGCGTTGACGCTGCTGCTGGAGAGCGCCGGCGCCGGCCAGTCCGCCGTCCTGCGCGTCCTCAGCTTTTCCCAGCGCGGAGACTTCGAACGCTTCGCCCGCGAGCAGATCGCGCTAGCCGGTAGCAGGCTCGCCTGGGCCTGCGCCCAGAAGCGCGCGCTGACAAAGGCGGACGGCGAGGCGTGGACTCTCAATCTGTGGCCGGCGCGGCAAGTGTTCCCGCTCGCGAGGGCGCGCCTTTCGATCGAGCCCTTGCCGCTGTCCTTCGAGGAATATGAGGATCGTCGCGAGGCTCCTTTCGCGATCATGGATCAATGGCTGCGCGAAAGCGGCGCGCCGCGGCCGATCCTGCGCCTGCGTCTCCCCGATTCCCTTGACGAGAGCGCTCATCTCCTGAGCCGCGTGTGCGTCGTGCTGGTGATGCAGCAACGGCGGCGGCTGCGCGATTGGGCGCGCGAGCAGAAGGACGCGGGCGAGCCCGTCGTCGATCCGCTTGGCGTCGAGGACATCAGGCAAGCGGTCGGCGAGCCGCATGAACAACCGGACGCGGTATGGGCGAACGATTCGATTGTCGTCGCCAATCTGTTGCGACTGCTCACCGCGCCGGACGAGACGCCGTTCGACGGCTTCGCGCTCAGGCGGCAGGCGCCCGCGAGCGCGCCAAGCGCGCCGGGCGCGGGCGCCGTGCTCGATCTCGACTTTTTCGGCGCGGCGCTGGGCGACGACATCGGCCTCGTCAGCGGCGTCGCCGAGCCGGGCGATCTGTCCGCCGCGCCCAGGGATCCGGGCGGGGCGGCGACGATCAGGCTGTTTCGCGTCGAGGGCGACGGCCTCGCCCCGCGCAAGCTCGGCGAGGAAGATCCGTTGCTCGAGGAGATTCTGCGCCGGGCCGCCGATCAGGACGCCGCGCCGACCGGCCAGATGGTGCGCGCCGTCGCCGAGCGCGCCGCCGGTCTGCAAGCGCGGCGCGAAAGACTCGCGCAGTCGCTCAACACCGCCTTGGCCCGCGCGGATTATCCGGGTCGTCTCGACGGCGCCGGCGCCTGGGATGCGCTGGACCCCGCGTTGCTCGCGGGCTTTACGGCTTTGATTCGCGAAGCGAGCGCCGCGGGGCGGAACTTCGCGGCGCGACTTGGCGGCTATCGGGCCTTTCGCTTCGATCCTTCGCTTTTCGCGGCTCTCGCGCGGCGGCCGGAATGGGCGGAGAGCGCGGCCGGGCCATCAAACGCCGCCATCGACGCGCCGCTGATCTATCGCTTCGCGCGGGCCTGCGGCGTGGAGGGCTTGATCGCGCCGGAACTTTCGGTCGCGGAACAGGCGCGCGTCTTCGATTTTCTGATGGAGACGCCACAGCCGAAAATTTTCCGCGGCGCGCGTCTCCAACTGGGCGGCGGCGACGGCCCCGAACCCACCGCGCTCGCGCGAGCGTTGAACGACGCGTCCGCTGTCGAAGACGCCGCCGTGTTTTTCGAGAGCGAGGGCGACGCCCCGTCGGCCGCCTTGCTGCGTCAATATCTCGACGATCGCGCCGCGGGCGTCTGGACGCCGCTGGCGCGAGCCGCGCCGCTCGCAAGGCTCTTGACCACCGCCAAGGAAGCCCGCGAGCGGGCCGAAAGAGGCCCGCCAGAAGAAGCGCCGCCTCCGCCGCCCCCGCCAAAGGGCCTGCTTGCGGCGGTCAGAGGTTTCTTTGGCGGCGGGAAGTGATGTAAGCCGCGCGATAAGGCGCGGCTTGAAGGGGGATGTGCTCAATGCCCCATCGGCTTATCCATGCCTCCCATGCCGCCGCCATGGTCCATTCCGCCCATGCCCATGCCCATGCTCATGCCAACATCCATGATGTGCGCCATGACGTGATCGGCGGTTTTTTTCTGGTCCTCGGTCAACACGGCGAACAGCGGCTCGATCGCGGCCTTCAGCCCGCGCACGGAATCGAGATGGGCGCTCATATGATGCTCCATCATCGTTAGATGTCCGAGCACGCCCTTATGCATGGAGTGATCCGGGCCGGCCGCGTCCATCTCCGTGCAGACCTTGGCGGTCTTTTGCGTCGTCGCGCGATAGGCGTCAGCGAATGTGTTCCACGCCGCCTGCTGCGCGTCCGTGAGTTTCAGTTCCGCCTTGAGGTAGGCGAGGCGCCCCTCGACATGCTCGGTCACGCCGCAAAGCATGTGCCGCATCATGCCGGCCATGCCGCCGCCGTGCTCCATGCCGCCCATCATGCCGCCCATGCCGCCATGCTCCATTCCGCCCATGCCCTTCATGTCCATGCCCTTCATGTCATGGCCCATCGCGCCATGGTCCATGCCCCCGGCGGGCGCCGGCGGGCTTTGCGGGGCCTGGGCCAGGGCGACCCCGGCCATCAGGAAAAACGCCGCCACCCCCGCAGCGCTGCCGCGAGACAATATTTTACGAGTGAGCTGTTTATGCGAGTTCATGGCGATCTCCCCCTTGGCGCGTTTGGCCGCGCGTTCAGATTAAGTTGCTGGCGAGAAGCTGAAAAAAACGCGAAATCCCTACTAAACCAAAGGCGACGCGCCGGGCGCCACGCCGATATGCGGCAAGCCCGCTCCTCCGCCGAGCGAGAATAAACTACTAGAGAAAGGCGCCTTTGAGGGAGATTTTGTTGCTTTGCGCGCCTGTCTTGGTGTCGCAGGCTCATTGTTTCGCGCAACCCAGGCGGATTCAGCGCTTCTTTTTTTCCGCGATCGCCGCCAGCGCCCGCAAAATTTCGCGCGTGCCTTCGAGGCGCTCTTGCAGCGTGTCGAACTCGCGGACGAACACGATTTTCATGTCCGGCCGCACCTTCGCGAACGAACGCTGCTCCGAAACATAGCGCACGAGGCCGGCGGGATCGGCGAACAGATTGTCGCGGAAGGCGATGATGACGCCCTTCGGCCCGGCGTCCACCTTCTCGATATGGGCGCGTCGACACAGGGCCTTGATCGCGACGATCTTGAGCAATTGCTCGACCTCGGGAGGCGTCGGGCCGAAACGGTCGACCATTTCGGCGGCGAAACTCTCGATGTCCTGATTNNAGATCGGCGACGTAATCCTCGGGGATGGTCACCGGCGCGCCGAGCGCGATGTTCGGCGACCAGACCTCCTCCTGCGGCTCGTCGACGCCGGCCTTTAAGAGTTCGATCGCGTCGGTGAGCATCTGCTGATAAAGTTCGTAGCCGACTTCCTTGATATGGCCGGACTGTTCGTCGCCGAGCAGATTGCCGGCGCCGCGGATGTCGAGATCATGCGTCGCGAGTTGGAAGCCGGCGCCGAGCGTATCGAGCGACTGCAGCACCTCCAGCCGCTTTTGCGCCTGCGGCGTGATCGAGCGGTTGGCGGGCGTCGTGAACAGGGCATAGGCGCGCGTCTTGCCGCGCCCGACGCGCCCGCGCAGCTGATAGAGCTGCGCCAATCCAAACATATCCGCGCGCCAGACGATCAGCGTATTGGCGTTGGGAATGTCGAGGCCGGATTCGACAATGGTCGTCGACAGCAGAATGTCGTAGCCGCCGTCGTAAAAGGCCGACATTTTCTCTTCGAGTTCGGTCGGCGCCATCTGCCCATGCGCGACGACGAACTTCGCCTCGGGGACGTTTTCGCGCAGGAAGGCCGAAGCTTCCTCGAGATCGTCGATGCGCGGGCAGACGAAGAACGCCTGGCCGCCGCGATAACGCTCGCGCAGCAGCGCTTCGCGCACGATCAGCGGGTCGAAGGGCGAGACGAAGCTGCGCACGGCGAGCCGGTCGACCGGCGGCGTGGCGATCAGCGAGAGTTCGCGCACGCCGGTCATCGCGAGTTGCAGCGTGCGCGGAATCGGCGTCGCCGACAGCGTCAGCACATGCACCTCGGCGCGCAGCTCCTTCAAGCGCTCCTTATGGCCGACGCCGAAATGCTGCTCCTCGTCGATGACGACGAGACCGAGATCCTTAAAATTCACGCCCTTGCCGAGAATAGCGTGCGTCCCGATCAGAATATCGACGCTGCCCTCGCCAAGTTCTTTCTTGGTGTCGCGCGCCTCGGCGGCGCCGACCATGCGCGACAGCCGCCCGATTCGGATGGGCAGGCCCTCGAAGCGCTGCGTGAAATTCTTGTAGTGCTGGCGCGCCAGCAGCGTCGTCGGCGCGACGACGGCCACCTGCCTGCCGTTGATGGCCGCGCAAAAGGCGGCGCGCAGCGCGACCTCGGTTTTGCCAAAGCCGACATCGCCGCACACCAGACGATCCATCGGGCGCCCGGATCCGAGATCGTCGAGCACGGCGTCGATCGCGCCCGCCTGATCCTCGGTCTCGTCATAGGGAAAGCGCGCGCAAAATTCGTCGTAGAGACCTTCGGGCGCGACAAGCTTGGGCGCCTGCTTCAACATGCGTTGCGCCGCGATCGCGATCAGGCCCTTGGCCATTTCGCGAATGCGGTTCTTCATGCGGGCCTTGCGGCCCTGCCAGCCGGCGCCGCCCAAACGATCGAGCGCTACCTCCGTGTCCTCGGAGCCGTAGCGCGTCAAAAGCTCGATGTTTTCGACGGGAAGATAGAGCTTGTCCCCGCCGGCGTAATGAATCTCCAGACAGTCGTGCGGCGCGCCGGCGGCGGTGATCGATTCGAGGCCGACGAAGCGCCCGATGCCGTGATCGACATGCACGACGAGATCGCCCGCCGACAGCGCGGCGATCTCGCCCAGCAGATTCTCTGTGCGCTTGTGCTTCTTGCGCCGGCGCACCAGCCGGTCGCCCAGAATATCCTGCTCGCCGATAACAGCGAGGCTTTCCGTCTCGAAGCCATGCTCTATGCCGAGCACGGCCAGCGAGATGGCGCTTTTGCCAAGCGCCAGCGCGCCGGGCAGGCCGGTGACGAGCGGCGGCAGGGGCAGCCCGTGCTCGGCGAGCACATGGCCAAGCCGCTCGCGCGAGCCCTCCGACCACGCCGCGACGACGACGCTCTTGCCTTGCGCCGCCAGCGCCTTGATGTGGTCGGCGGCGGCCTGAAACACGTTGATCTCGGGCTGATTGCGCTCGGGCGCGAAGTCGCGTCCGGGCCGCGCGGAAAAATCGAGGCCGGCCGTTTCACCTTCCGCCGGCGCGAAGGGCGAGAAGCGCGCCTGCGCTCGCGCGCCCAGCCGCGTCCGCCATTCCTCCGCCGTCAGATAAAGTTCGCGCGGCTCCAGCGGCTTGTAATTCGAGCGAGCGAGATCGACATCATAGGCGCTCTTGCGCGCCTCGTAATAATCCGCGATCTGCGCCAGCCGCTCGCCCGCGGCGTCCTCGACTTGCGGGTCGAGCAGCAGCGGCGCGTCGCCGAAATAATCGAACAACGTGTCGAGTTTGTCGTAGAACAGCGGCAGCCAATGTTCGGCGCCGGGATGGCGGCGGCCCTCGCTGATCGTTTCGTAAAGCGCGTCGCCGCGCGTCTCGCCGCCAAAGCGCGTCGTATAGGCCTGGCGGAAGCGGCGCATCGTCTCGCTGACGAGTTGCAACTCGCTCATCGGCACGAGGTCGAGCGCGCGCAATTGCCCGGTGGTGCGCTGCGTTTCCGGATCGAAGGCGCGGATCGATTCGAGCGTGTTGCCGAAGAAATCGAGCCGGATCGGCGCCGGCATGCTCGGCGCGAAAAGATCGACAATGCCGCCGCGCTGCGCATATTCGCCGGGCTCGCGCACCGTGCTGGAGCGCAGAAAACCGTTGGTCGCCAGCCATTGCGTCAGCAAGTCCATCTCGACGACGTTTCCCGGCGCGGCGGAAAAAGTGTCGGCGGCGATTCTGGCGCGCGGCGGAACGCGCTGGAGCAGACAGTCCACCGTCGTGGCGATCACGCGCGGCTGCTGGGCGGAGGATTTCGAGCGCGCCAGCCGCGCCAGCGCGGTCATGCGGCGCGAGGCGATCGCAGCGCTCGGCGAGACGCGGTCATAGGGCTGGCAGTCCCAGCCGGGCAGGTCGAGAATTTCGACGAAGGGCGCGGCGAAGCGCAGCGCCTCGCGAAATTGCGCCGAGCGCGTGACGTCCCGCGCGACATGCACGAAGACGGCCGCCTCGTTCTCGGCTCGTTCCGCCAGCGCGCGCGCGAGATCGCCGGCGACGAAGGCGTCGAACCCCTCGGGCGCGTTGGCGAGAAGCAGCTTGTCGCCGGCCTCCAGTCGCGCGAGGGCGGTTTTTAACGCGCTTGTCGCGGTCGCCACGCGGGCGTCAACACGAGCCTTCAATGAAACGGCCCCTGATGGGCGTGGAAGGCCGCGATTTTTTTAAACAGCGGCGTGTCGTGCGCCGGAGGAGGCGCCTCGGCGCCGCAAAACCAGCGAAAGGCCGCGTCGTCGTCGGCGTCGAGCAGCGCCTCGAATTGCGTCAACTCCTCGCCGTCCAGCGTCTCCACGCGCGCATCGACGAAGCCGCCGAGAATAAGGTCCATCTCGCGCATTCCGCGCCGCCAGGCGCGGACTCGAATGCGGCGTCTTCGAAGGTCGAGCGTGTCCAAGGCTTGGCTCTCGGCGTTTGTCCGGGCGTTGTCGCCGGTCATTGGATATGTGTCGCTTGCGGGGGCGAGGCTCGTTAAAATGGGAAATTCGAGCCATTGTTCGGCCCTCGCGCAGGCTTAGACCAGCGGCGGGGGAAAGAAAAGAGCCAAGCGAGGACGAGGGATAGGGGAGCGGCGCGATGTTTCACATCGGCATTTTGGTGTTTCCGATGGTTCAGCAACTCGATCTCACCGGACCTTTCGAGGTCTTTTCGACCTGGCCGGAAGCGCGCGTCGATCTCGTTTGGAAGACGACCGAGCCGCTCGTTTCCTCGACCGGCCTGTGGTTGCGGCCGACCATCGCCTTCGAAGACGCGCCGCGATTCGACATCATCTGCGTTCCCGGCGGGCGCGGCATCGACCCGTTGCTGCTCGACGACGAAGTCCTCGATTTTTTGCGCGCCCAGGCGCTCGCGGCGAAATTCGTGACCTCGGTCTGCACCGGAGCCCTGCTCCTGGGCGCGGCGGGCCTGTTGGTGGGCAAACGGGCGACGACGCATTGGACCTGCGTCGATCTTTTGCCTGTTTTTGGCGCTATCCCCATACGCGAACGCGTAGTTTTCGACGGCGGCCTGGCCACTGGCGGCGGCGTGACGGCGGGGATCGACTTCGCGCTTGCTCTCGTCGGCGAATTGGCTGGGGCCGAAGCCGCGATGGCGATTCAACTCCAGTTCGAATATGCGCCAAAACCGCCTTTCGACGCCGGCGACCCGTCAAGCGCGCCACCCGTCGTGGTCGAGGCGTTTCGCGAGCAAAGCCGCGAATCGCGAGACGAGCGCGAAAGGCTGGTGACGCAAGCCGCCAGACGGCTGGATCGCGCCGACGGGTAGTTTTGCGCGAAGACCAAGGATTTGCTACAGGGCGGATGAGCGCGCGACCCTTCGGGCGAGAGCAGCGCGAGGGCGCCAAGCTAAGCGAGAGCGACAAGAAATGCAGAAATTCACCACGCTGACCGGCGTCGCCGCGCCGCTGGAGATCATGAACATCGACACCGACATGATCATCCCCAAGCAATATCTGAAGACCATCGCGCGCACCGGCCTCGGCAAGGGCTTGTTCTCGGAGATGCGCTACAAGGACGACGGCTCGGAAAACCCCGATTTCGTTCTCAACAAGCCCGCCTATCGCGGCGCGAAAATCCTCGTCGCCGGTGATAACTTCGGCTGCGGCTCGTCGCGCGAGCACGCGCCCTGGGCCCTGCTGGATTACGGAATTCTCTGCGTGATCGCGACCAGCTTCGCCGATATTTTCTACAACAACTGCTTCAAGAACGGCATCCTGCCGATCACCGTGCCGCAAGCCGATCTCGACAAGCTGATGGACGACGCCAAGCGCGGCGCCAACGCCACCATGACCGTCGATCTCGAGTCCCAGGAGATCCGCGGACCCGATGGCGGCGTCGTCCGCTTCGAGATCGATCCTTTCAGAAAGCATTGCCTGCTAAACGGCCTCGACGACATCGGCCTCACCTTGCAGAAAGCCGACGGCATCGCGGCGTTCGAGGCGCGAACACAGGCCGAGCGTCCTTGGACATAAGCCGGAAACAGTCGCGGGCTAGGCTTGGGCCTATGGTAAGGCCCTTCGCCGCCGCTTTTCGCGCGAGCGGGGCGGCTAG
The DNA here is from genome assembly GCA_003134075.1 of Methylocystaceae bacterium. Classification (GTDB taxonomy): domain Bacteria; phylum Pseudomonadota; class Alphaproteobacteria; order Rhizobiales; family Beijerinckiaceae; genus Methylocystis. Next base: position 41,865 of record PLAI01000232.1, read on the forward strand.
GCCGTGACGCCCACCGACTCGCCCTTCTCACCGCTTATTCGTTGGAACCGCCCCTTCGTGCGCCTTTTCGATTCTCTCTCGGCCGGTCTAACCGACGCGCGCGCGATCCTGTCGCGCGGCGTCGGCGCGGTTTGGAGCCGGCGGCCCGGAAATCTCAAGGCGGACGAAATCGCCGAGCAAGATTGGCTCCAAGAGAACTCCGGCGACGCCCTGCTGTTCGGCGAGTCGGACGAGCCGCCAGCAGCCTTGACCGCCGAGGAGTATCAACGAGCGGCCATGGCGGCGGCGGAGGATTGGAGCAATGATTCCCTGGGCGTGCTGGCGATCCATAATCTCGCCAAGTCCTATAAGACGCGCAAGGTGGTGGAGGATGTGAGCCTCCATGTGCGCCGGGGCGAGGCGGTGGGTCTGCTCGGACCCAACGGCGCCGGCAAGACCACGGTGTTCTATATGATCACCGGGCTCGTGAAGCCCGACAGCGGCATTATCTCGCTCGACGGCTACGACGTGACGCCGCTGCCGATGTATCGGCGGGCGCGGCTTGGCGTCGGTTATCTGCCGCAGGAAGCCTCGGTGTTCAGGGGACTGTCGGTCGAGGACAATATTCGCGCGGTGCTTGAAATCACCCAGCCCGACAAGCGCAAGCGCGCGGAGGAGCTCGAGGGCCTGCTCGAGGAATTCAAGCTGACGCGCCATCGCAAGACGCCGGCCGTCGCGCTCTCGGGCGGCGAGCGCCGGCGCTGCGAAATCGCGCGCGCGCTCGCCGGTCATCCGTCATTCATGCTGCTCGACGAACCCTTCGCCGGCATCGACCCGATCGCGGTCGGCGGTATTCAGGATCTGGTGCGCCAGCTGAAGGCGCGCGGCATCGGCGTGCTGATAACGGACCACAGCGTCCGCGAGACGCTCGGCCTAACCGACCGCGCCTATATCATTTACAACGGTCATGTGCTGACCGAAGGCCCGCCGGAGGAGATTGTCGCCAATCCGGATGTCCGGCGGATTTATCTCGGAGAGGATTTCCGCATGTGACGCTGGGGCGGGCGGGTTTCACGGACCCGAAACCAAAAGCCATCGCGGAGGCCTTTTCCCCGACCGTCGCCCTTGGGGGCGAGGACATTATTTGTCCGAGCGGCTTGGGGCCGCGGGCCGCGTTCGTTACCGGAATTTACGTGTTGAGCTGGCCGGCGACGTAGCCGAAGACCGCGCTGAGATTGTCGCCGACGGTCGTGAAGGCGACGATCGCGGCGACCGAGATCAAGGCCGCGATGAGACCATATTCGATCGCCGTGGCGCCCGATTCGTCCTTCACAAAACATGCAAAAAGGCTTGTCATTAACTGCTCCAAGGGTTCGTGGTCGCTCCAAGTGCTTCACTGACAAACGAAATTGTCGTGGAGCGACCCGAACTTTGCGCGCGATTTGTTAATTAGTAATTGAGGCGTATTGGAAAAAAGTACAATCACCGCGCCGGTTTAAACAATTTGTCGACGCTCTCGAAAGATGACGCGCGCGAGGCTCTCCCTGGCGCGCGGCTCCTTTCTTAAAGCTTTTCCAGCGCCGCTTCGGCGCTCGAAACGGTGGCGGCGCTGGAATTGTCCTCGATGTCGATCCAGCGCACGACGCCGTCGTCGATCAGCGCGGCGTAGCGCTTTGAGCGCACTCCGAGCCCCGCCGCCACCAGGTCCAGCTCCGTGCCGGTCGCCTTGGCGAAGGCGGCGGAGCCGTCGGCGAGCCCGTCGACCTTGCCCTTGGCTCCGCTGGCGGCGAGCCAGGCGTCGAGCGCGAAAATATCGTTGACGGCCACGACGGCCACCGCGTCGACGCCGCGCGCCTTGATCGCCTCGGCCTTGGCGACGAAGCCCGGCAGATGCGTGTTGTGACAGGTCGGCGTGAAGGCGCCCGGCACCGAGAATAGCAGCACCTTGCGGCCCTTAAAGTAATCGCCGGAGTTAATCGGCTCGGGGCCGTTCGCGCCCATGATCGTGAAAGTCGCATCGGGAAGCTTGTCGCCGGCCTTGATGGTCATCGCTTTCTCGCTTTCTTTCGGGAGCGCCGCGCCCCGAGTTGTTCAGGTTTGCAAGTCGTTCAGATCTTATCGCCTTCCGAGCCCGGAGGAACGCACCGCCAGCGCACCACGCGCAACGCCGGATGATCGCCTGACCATTGCGCGATAAGAGGTTGCGCCTGCATCATGCAGCCGTGCAGCGAACCGCTCTCGGAAGAAAACACAAGTTTCTGCTCGTCGCAGGCGACAGGTTGGGCCAAAGTACAAACGGTCAGCACGAGTTCGACGAAGTTCATTTCCGCCTCCCGCGATAAAATCCGCCGGAAACCGGCGCATTAAACCACGAGATTAGCGCGGGTCAGACTGGGGTCAATATCTCGCCCTTGCCCAACACTCCCGTGTCGCCGGCGAAGCGCCGCAGCTTTTGCGACAGCAGCCGCGAGGCGCGCCGGCTGTCCTCGGCCAGGGCGCGCGAGAACAGTCTGGCGAAAGTAAAGTGATGCGCGCCGCAGTCGACATAGGTCGGACCGAAGTCGCCCCCCTGCGCCAGCACCAGCGACGCCCGCTTGTTGAGATAGCCGATTCGCCCCGTCGTCGCGCCCAGCGCTATGATCGTGCCGGCGATGGCGCGCGCGCCGAGGTCCGCGCCGGCGTCGCCCTCGATGATGATGAGGCCGCGCCGCAGACGATCGCCCGCTCTTTGGCCCACATTGCCGCCCACGACGACGCGCCCCCCGGCCATGCCGAAGATCTCGCCGGCCATCGGCGCGCCGAGAAAGTCGCCGCAATCGCCGCCGATGTCGATTTGGCCGCCGGTCATGCCGCTCGCCGCGAAGGCGCCCGCGTCGCCCGCTATGGTGATCGTCCCGCCTTGCGCGCCGCGTCCGAGCCGCGCGCCCACGTCGCCCTCGACATGGATCGCAAAGCCCGGCAGCAGCTTGGCGCCGAGCAGGTCGAAGCGCTCCGAGCCGCCCTCGAAATGCACCACTTGCGGATCGCCGACGCGGACCTTGAACAGATCGCCGACCTTGGCGTCGACCTTGGTCGTGCCGATGTCGATCGCCTCGATTTCCTTTTGCGTGCGGCCGACCAACCGGTCCGGCGTCAGCCTGGAGAGGTCGTGTCTTTGCGAGGGCTCCTGACGGAGCGCGAAAAGAAACGGCTTCACGGCAGGAGATCCTTCAGATGATAGTGGAACGGGCCAAGCTTGCCGCCGTAATTGCCGGCGCCGATGCGCTTGGCGCCATGTTTGGGGCCGAGCGCGATGATCGCCTTGAGGCCGGCGCGCATGGCGTCGGCGACGGCGGCGTCGGTCAGGCCGTCGATGACGATCTCCAGCACGCAGCCGATGTCGGGGTCGAGCACGCTCGTCCCGAGGCCGCTCAGCGTCGGACAATAGGCGTCGTTGGTGGAGGCGCCCATGCCCTTATATTGCGAGCCGACCTTCGAGCCGGAGCGGACAATGCCGCCGGGGAAGGGGGTGATCGCCCCCTCGACGCCGCGAATCGCCTCGACGCCCGCCTCGGTCGCCCGCATCGTCGTGTCCCAATCCTCGCCCATGACGAGAAGATTTCCGCCGCCGACGCATTTCTTGGTGAGGCCGACCTTGCTCTCGACCAGGAATTCCCCGTCCATCACCGGCACGCGCCAGTAGCGGCGGCCGTCGAGCGACTTGGATATCTGCCATTTGTCGCCGAACTGCCGTACGGCGTCGCCGACCTTGATCTCGAATTCGCCGTCGAGCGCGCGGAACACCGCCGTGCCGGGGCAGGTCAAGACGCATTGGCCGAGCCGGTTGACGAGCTGCTTCTCCGCGTCCTTCGACGACATGGCGAACAGCAGCACGCGCACGCCGGGACGCCCGTCCGGCGTCTCCTTGACCGAAAGCTCGGCGTCGACGCCGGCCTCGCAGCCGCAGCCGATCACCGAGGTGGCGAAGCCGGTCATGGTGTGCGCGGCGATCATCGCCCATTTGCGGTTGGGCGCGGTGATGATCAAACCCGTCCCGCTCATCGGGAAGGCTTCCGCGAAACTGTCGTCGATGCGGACGCCCTTGCGAACTAGCTGCGGCATGGAACCTCCGCGAAAACCTGCGACGCCGGCAGCGCCTCATCCTCGACCCTGAACATGCCGCGCCGCAGACCGTAGAGATCCTCGTAATAGCTGTCGAGACGCTTGTTGATGGTCTTATTATATTCCGGCTTCACATGCAGCGTCTTGCCGCGCGTATAGCGGGCGACGTCGCCGTTCCGCACCACCAACTCGCCGTCCTTGAACACGTAAGCCGCGTGGCGGAACATTTCGGCGCGGTCCTTCTCGTTCGTCTTATAGACCGCGACGTCGGCGACCGAGCCCGCCCCGAGCGAGCCGCGATCCTCGAAGCCGTAAAGCTTGCGCGGCGCGGCGCGGGTCATCGTGGCGATCTCGTAGATCGTATATTCGCGCTTGATCGCGGGCAGGTTGGTCAGCGCCACGACATCCGCCGGCAGGCGCGAAAGCCATTGCGCGCGCTTGTCGGCGCTCATCAGCAGCGCGAACACTTCCGGGTAAGTGGTGAAGGGCGCGCCATTGGGATGGTCCGTCGTGAAGAACACCCGCATCGGATCGTTGGTGAGCAGGAACAGCTCCAGCCCCGCCGCCCATTGCACCGCGTTGAAGAAGTCCGAGATGCGATAGGAATAGGGCACCACGCCGGCGCCATTGCCCTCGGCGTCGAGAATCACGCCCTTCTTCGGGCGCCCGCCGGGCAGGCTGTTGAACTGTTTCATTACGTCGGACGAAATCGTCACGATGTCGGCGAACATCACTTGTCCCACGTCGACGGTGACATTCGGGCTGGAGTTGATCTTCTCGGCGAATTGCGCCGCCGCCGAGGAAAAGCCGTTCTTGCCTTCCTTGCCGTAGGCATAGAATTGCACATGAGCGAGATGAAGCCGCAGACCCTGCGACGCGTCGATGGTGGCGAGCGCCGTCTCGACATTGCCGGGAAGGCCGAGATTGTTCATGTGCAGATGCAGCGGATGGCTTATGCCGGTCGCGTGCACGGCGCGCTGCATGCGCTGGAAAATCTCGCGCGAGGTGAGGCCGTATTCCGGCACCACGTCGTCGAGCGAGAAGGCCCGCACGTTCTTCTTGAACGCGTCGACGCCGCCGGCGTTCACGCATTTGATGCCGATGGCCCGCGTCGCTTCCAGCGTCGCGCCGATATAATCCTGCACGACATTCGGGCTCTCATTGTCGCGGAAAGACCCCAGCACGAAAGGCTCGTTTCCGAGCACGGTCAGGAAAGCCTTGTCGATGATCGGAATGTCCGACAATTCGAGATGGGCGTGCAGCGCGTGTTGCGGCGACACGGCCGGCTCGATCACCGTCGTATAGCCCATTTGCGCATAGAGGCGGCCGGTCTGGAAGGTCGACCAGCCCGCCGTCGACAAAGGCGTCGCGGCGGGGCGCGCCTTATGGGCGCGATGCGCCTCGGGCAGCAGCAGCCGCGCGGTGTTCACGCTGCCGCCGGCGATATGGGAATGGATGTCGATGGCGCCGGCCATGACGACATGGCCCGAAACGTCATGCGTCACGTCGGGCTTGCGCCCGTCCGGGCGCGCGACGACGCGGCCGTCCTCGAAATAAACGTCGCCAACTCCGTCAGTCCCGTTGACGGGATCGACCACATGGCCGCCAGAAAGGCAGGTCAGCACGGCACATCCTCCGAAAATCTTGCGCTGATGGCGTGGATGACTTCGGCGACGCTTGGCGCCTCGCTCGGCGCCGTGGCCCGGCGCAGCACGAATGAACTGGTTTCTTGCGCGAGCTCCACGGCGTCATGCGTCTCGCCGGGGCGCCCGACCTCGATGTAAAGCCCGCGCGCGGCGCCGGCGCCCGCGGGCGCGAGCGTGATCAGCGGCACGTCGTCCCGCGTCCAAGCCGGCGCTTCGCCGCCATGAGCGGAAATCCACAGCGCGGCGTCGGCCTCGCCGCTGTCGACCAGCCGGCGCGCGTCGAAACGCCAGGGGTCGTGCTCGGGATAGCCGCGGCCAAAGCCGGTGCGCGGCGGAAAGCCGGTCATCCAGCCGCCCACCTGCACGACGCCCGAGGCGCCGCCGCGCGCGCCGATCGGCACCCCCGTGAAGCGGGTGTTCGCGTTGAGGTCGGTGACAAGGCCTTGCAGCGCCTCGACCGTGAGGCCGTCGATCGCCGAGGCGCTCCAGACGACGGCGCCGAAGCGCGCGGCCTTCAGCGTCGCGGCGTAGGCGTCGATTTTCTTGGCGGCGGCGCCGTTGAGCGTGATCGGCCGGCCGCCGACGCGGGCGCGAATCGCCAAAAGCAGGCCCGGCAAGGCCTGCGGCGTCGCGGCGATGGTCTCGATCTCCACGCCTTCGACCTTGGCCTCGTTGCGCTTGGGGCCAAGCCATAAGATCTTGCGCGGCGCCGCGTCGTTGAAGCGCGCCGGTTCGCCCAGCGCCAGACGCTCGAACAGCGCCGGCCAATGTTCGGTGAGGCCGGGGCCGACCAGCAGCACGACATCGGCGCGCGCTCTAGCCTCGGCCGGAGTGGTGATGAACATGCCGAAGGAGCGCGTCACGTCGAGATCGTTGAAAATCTGGTCCGACGCGAGATGGTCGTATGCGCCGCGCAGCCGCTCGGCGAGCAGAATCGCGGCGCGCGCGCCGGCCGCGTCGGTCGCGAGCCCCGCGACCACTGGAAATTTCGCGCCGCCCAAGATTTTCGCGGCGTGTTGATAGGCGTCCTCTATAGCGATAGGCGCCCCGTCGAGCGTTGCTTTGCTCATTCGTAATCCTGCCGGTGTTCCCGTCCCTCGCGCGCCGCGGTCGGCTGTCTTCGCGGCGCGGCAACGCGCTTGAAAACAACCGCGTCGCCTGTCAGAGTGGCTTCGTCGCGTCGCGATCATGCCTAGCAGCCGCGGCGACCGCTGTCGAGACTTCGCCACGCGACATTTGCGCATTGTTTCGGATTCGCTGGAGCGGGAGACGAGGCGATCCGTCCCTCGATTTTGGAACCGCCGAGGCGAGGGGCGAGCGATGCGCGCCGATGCGTTTTGACCCGAGAAATACGCGCGCGAATGCGCGAAAATGCGCGCGGCGCCGAATTGCGCCGGGCGCATGGCTATGATAGACAACCGGCGAGCTCGAATCTGCGGACGCGGCGAAAGCGTAAAGCTTTCAATCGCGAAACAAAGCAGGGCGAGGCGCTCGTTTTAGAGTTCCAACCGGAGGAAACACAATGGCCTGGACCACCCCTGTGATCGTCGAAGTCTGCGTCGGCATGGAAATCACTTCCTACGAATCCGCTGAATTCTAAAGCTTTCGCGGATCAGCACGCCTGGTCTTTAAAGACCAGGCCTCCGACAGCAATGCAAGCCGGCGCGGAGCCGAATAGCCTTTACTTGGGTTGTTCTGGTTTCGGTTGCCGGCTTTTTCTTTGTTTCTGCCATAAAACTTGAGATTCCCAAATATTGGCGAAGCGAGCCGCGCGGCGGGGTTCTATGGCCATGGCTGATGGGAGCGAGAATGCATAAGCGGCTTATTTTACAGCTGGTTGTATCGACCATGACCGTCGCGGGCCTGTTGCTCGCCAGCTCTATCCGCGGCCCGGTTCTGGCGGAGTCGGCTCATCCCGCCGTCGATGCGAAAAAGCTGATCGAGGAGGCCAAGACGGCGGGTCTGGCGCCCTTGCCGGCGGTTCAGGCGCCCGCCGACGCAACCGCCGAGGCGCGCATAACCCTCGGACGGCGCTTGTTTTACGAGAACCGCGTGTCGCAGGACGGCAATGTGAGCTGTGGCCATTGTCACCAGGCCGATCTCGCCGCCAGCGACGGCCTGCCCAAGGCGATCGGCGTGTTCGGCAAGGTCAATCCGCGCAACGCCCCGTCGATTTTCAACGCCGGCCTGCAATTCAAGCAGCATTGGCGCGGCGACCGCGAATCCCTGGAGGATCAGGCCGAAAAATCGCTGACCGGCGCGGCGAGCTTCGGCAATCCGGATTTCGCCGCGGTTAAGGCGAAACTCGTTGAAATTCCGGGATATAAGGAGGCCTTCGCCAAGGGCTTCCCCGGCGATCCCGATCCCATAAGCTCGAAGAACTGGGGCCTCGCGGTCGCCGCCTTCGAGCGCACGCTGTTGACCCCGAGCCGCTACGACGCCTTCCTCGCCGGCGACGCCAAGGCGTTGTCGCCGGCGGAGCAGGCGGGTCTGCACAAATTCATCGAGGTCGGCTGCGCCTCCTGCCACGATGGTCCGGGACTCGGCGGCGGCTCGTTCCAGAAGTTCGGCGTCGTCGAGGATTACTGGAAGGAAACCGGCGCCGTCGCGCCCGACAAGGGTCGCGCCGACGTGACCAAGAATGACGCCGATCTCTATGTGTTCAAGGTCGCGCAGCTGCGCAATGTCGCGAAGACCGCGCCCTATTTCCACGACGGTTCGGTCGCCGAGTTGCCGCGCGCGGTGCGCATCATGGGCAAGGTCCAATTGGGCAAGGATCTCAGCGATAAGGATGTCTCCGAGATCGTCGCCTTTCTGGGCAGTCTGACCGGGCCCGTGCCGGCGAACTACCTTCCGCTGACGCCGTTCCCGGACGCGCCGGCGGCGAAGTAAACGATGAAGACCGCGCTGGCTCCGGTCGGCGCGATCAATCCTCGTCCTGGATCGCCGATAAAATCCAGGTGCGGTCGCAAAAGGCGATGTAAAGCCGCTCCTGCCCCAGCGCCGCGCCAAGCTCCATCGCCAATTCGTTCAGCATCGCCTCGATTTCGGCGTCGGGGAGATGGCCGAGATAGGCGTGCACGGCTTCGCCGATAAAAATCGCCACCGGCTCCTGATCGGAGCCCACCGCGCCGTCCGACCGCGGCCAGGCGTAAGTCACCTCGCCGCGCGAAAACATGCCGGAGAGGGCAGGGAGCCCCGCCTCGACGCGCCGCTTCATCCAACGCCGCGCGGTGCGCACGGCTTCGGAAACGTCGAACACGCGCCCCTCGTCGTCCCAGCCCTCGCGCAGCCCGACGGTGATCCGGAAATCGCGCCGCGGCCCGCGCGAGCCGGGAACGAGGCGATAGTCTTCGCGGTGAATTATTTTTTCGGTCATCCGCGTTCCCTGGTCGACGGGGGCTTAGCGTAAAAGCCGCGGGGCTTTCGCCAAAGGCGAATCGTTCCGTTTCCGCCTTCGCGATCCGCCACGCTCCGTGCAACCTCCCAGCGGCGGCTCCTGCTTTCTTAAAGGAACCTGTCGCGATCCTCGAGGATGACAATAGCCTGTCCGTTTCCCCACGGCAGCGAATTATTCTACTAATCTTGGCCCCGATGAAATCGGGGCGAGGTTGGCGCGAAAGGAAGGGACGCATGACGAGGGAAATCGAAGAAGTTCGGCCGGCGCGGGAAGTGGTCGGCGTCTTCAGCGACGCCAACGCGCTTGAGACCGCGGCGAACGAATTGCTCGCGTCCGGATTCGAGCGTGCGCGGATCAGTCTGCTCGCGGGCGAAAGCGCGATCGTCGAGAAGCTCGGCCACAGATATGAGAAGGTCCAGGAACTCGAGGATAATCTGGAGATTCCGAGAGCGGTCTATCGCTCGAAAGAATCGTTCGACGCGGGCAAGAGCGTTCTCCTGGGGAGCTTGGCGTCGATCGGCGCCGTCGCCGCGGCCGGGGCGATCTTCGCCTCGGGCGGAGCCCTGGCGGTGACGCTCGGGAGTGGCTTGATCGGGGCCGAAGTCGGCGGGTTCCTCGGCGGGGTTCTCAATGACTTTGTCGAGGAACATCATGCGAAATATCTTCAGGAGCAGCTCGACCACGGCGGTCTGCTGCTCTGGGTGCGAACCGTCGATGGCCCCGAGGAAAACACGGCCAAACAAATTCTTTCACGGCATTCCGGACGCGATGTGCACGCGCATGCGATTCCCGTCGCGGCGGAAGATGCGATTTAGCGCCTCTGAACGCGTGACCATGAAGGAGAGCGATGGCGCGGCGCCAGGAGAAAAGCAGCGGCGTGGCGATTTGCGTGATCTGGATCATCGCGTTCACCGTCCTCGCGGGATTTTTCTGGCCGCGCGCGCCGGGGATGGTCTTCATGAGCTTCGCCTTCATTGGCCTGCTCCATATGGCGGTGCTCGTTTATGAAGAGATCGCGGGGGCCAAGTTTCGCGAGGACATGAGTCCGCGAGAGTTCGAGCACTATTGCGCCGCTGTCTTGCGCGAGATGAAATGGAAAGCCCGGGTCACGCAGGCCAGCGGCGATCAAGGCGTCGATATCGTGGCCGAAAAGCGCGGTATGCGGATCGTGATCCAGTGCAAGAAATATTCAAAGCCGGTCGGCAACCGCGCGGTTCAAGAGATCGTCGCGGCCATAGCCCATGAGGGAGCGCGGCGAGGCGTGGTCGTCGCCACCGCCGATTACACGCCAGCGGCGGTGAAGCTGGCGGCCTCGAACCAGGTGTTGCTCCTTCACCACGCGGACCTCCGCAGGATCGACAGGCTTTTGGCGCGGAGCGCGACGTGAGCCGGCCTTCGCCTTGAGACCTCAATGCCCCATCGTCAAATGCGACACCCGGAAAAACGCCGAAAACAGCCGGATCATCAGGCCTATCAGTCCCGTGCCGCCGTAAAATCAACCGCGGTTGAGCTGCAAATAGACGAAGACGGGGCGATTGGAGTGATTGGTCATCTCGCAGACCAAAAAGCCTTCGCGCGCGCGCATCGAGTCGAGCAAGGTTTTGGTGGCGGCGCCCACCCCGCGCAGCCGCGGCGCGATGACGCCGCGCTCGCGCGCCTCTCTGGCCATCGCCGCCCGCTCGCCGTCATTCGCGCCCTCGCCCTTATAGACGATGGCCTTGTAATCGTCGGGATGGCACTGGCTGGTCGGGCGCAGGCGCGAGGTGAGGTTCAACGTCGCGGCGATCACATTGCCCAGCGCGAAATCGCGGCTTTCGCCGGGCTCCAGCCGCTCGCTCCACACCAGCGTGCGGCCGGAGAGACACAGAATCGCCGGGCGTGACACATCCTCGACAGGCTCGGCGCGAAACACGAAGGGCGCGCGCGCCCAGCTCATCGTCGAGGCGTCGCACGCCGCCGACTTGAACGCCACCTTCGATCCCGAGCACAGAAAGGCCGGCTGCAAAAATTGCAGCGGCGGCGCGCCTTCGCGCGTCATCTCGGCGAGATCAAGCTTTTCCACCACGGCGCCGTCGCCCGCCGTGAGCAGGATTTCGCGCTGCTTATCGAGCGTCTTGATCATGCTGAGCTTGACGTCGCCGCCGCCAAACATCACGCGCATGAAGGTGCTGAGCTCGTCGCCGAACCAGCCGCGCTTCGGGATCCGGTGGGGCGTCTGCCGCGCCAGCGTCTTGGCGCCGGGCCCGCGGCTGACGGTCGTTCCCGGCCGCGCGAAAATGGCGGCGTTCGGCCCCAAGGTCGCGACCAGCCCCCGCGCCTGATGCTGCGCGTGAAAGTCGCTTTCGCCCTCGCGCAGAACGAGATGCGTCAGATTGAAAAATGGATGGCGCATCTTGTCATCGCTTTCGTGGTCAGCGCGGCGCGGGCTTTGTCGCGGCGACCAGCGTGTCGACGCCCTCTCGGTAGATGACTTCGGGCGCGAAACCAGCCTCGCGCAGCAGCGTCAGCGCGGGCGAGAAATACATGATGTGTTCGGGCGACTCGTCGCTGTAGAGATGCACCACCCAGTCCTCGAGGAGATCGTGGCGACTGATCGACGCGAAAGTCTTGAACCAGTGGCGCAGCATCGATTGCGTGAGGGCGAGATGCGCCGCGCGGTCGTCGAGCGCAAAACGATCGCCGTTCAAAAACAATCCGCCCGGCTTCAGGACGCGGTAGGTTTCGGCGATGACGCCGCTTCGGTAGTCGTCGCGAAAATTATGCGTCGCGTAATTGGAGGCGACGACATCGAAGCTGGCGTCGCCTTGGGCGCGCAGCGCTTCGAGCGCGTCGGCCTCGACGAATTCGACGCGCCCCGCGTCAATCCATTCCCCAAGGTTTTCGCGCGCCTGCGCCAGCATTTTGGCCGAGGAATCGATCGCGAGGAGATGGAGACCGGCGTTCTTGGCGAGCAGGGGCAGCGTGCTGACGCCGGTGCCGCAGCCGATTTCGAAGCCCATAAGCAATGCGCCGGGCTGGGCCGTCGCGAGATGGTCCGCCAATTTGCCGGCCAGCGGCGCGGCGTTGGGGCAGATCAGCCGCAGCATCTCATATTCCCGCCCGATCGGTCCGGTGAACGGGTTTTCGTCTTGAACCGTCGCCATATCTGCCTCTATTTAGCGGGCCGCGCGAACTCTGGACCGCTTATCCCAGATCGGGCGAATTTTACCAAGGCGGAGCCGCGCGGGACATTTTATGAATCTTATAAGACGCTGACTTCCCATGAGTTTCAATGGCGCTGCGACGAATTTAGAAAATTTGTGACGAAGCCGTGTTGACAGGGGCGGCATG
>PLAI01000230.1 GCA_003134075.1 Methylocystaceae bacterium
TCAATGACGACCAGGCGGAGACTTTCGCCTTCCCGACCGCCGCGTAGCCATAGCCCGGCATGTCGATGAGACGCAGGCGAGCCAGATCGGGAGAAGCTCCACCGAGCGCGAAGAAATTGAGCTGCTGCGTTCGCCCCGGCGTGTTCGAGACTCGGGCCAGCGTCTTGCGATTGGTGAGGGCGTTGAGAAGAGAGGACTTCCCGACGTTGGAGCGGCCGGCGAAGGCGATCTCCGGTGGCCCGAGCTGCGGCAGATCGTCCGGCTTGGCGTTCGCGAATATAAATTCACAGGGACCCGCGAACAGCAGGCGCCCGTCTTCGGTGAAATCGCGTTCAGCGGGATTGGTCACGGGAAATCCAACGCCGCCTAAAGCGGGCGGCAAAAGAGAAGCGGCGCGCGNNCAAGCCGAACGTCTTGCGCAGATTGTCCCACAATTCGAACTTTATGCCGGCGCGCTTCATGATGATCCATTGCTGGAGTATCGACAGCGAATTGTTCCAGGTCCAGTAGATGACCAATCCCGAGGCGAAGCCGCCCATGGTGAAGGTGAACATCACCGGCATCCAACTGAACATAGTCTTCTGAATTTCGTCGGTCGGCTCCGGGTTCATCTTCATCTGAAGCCACATCGTCACGCCCATCAGCAGCGGCCAAACCCCGAGCGCGAGGTAAGGGCCAAAGAACGCCACATGGGTGGGATCGTAGGGAAGCAAGCCGAAGAGGTTGAAGACATTGGTCGGATCAGGCGCCGAAAGGTCCTTGATCCAGCCGAAGAACGGCGCCTGCCGCATTTCGATGGTGACGACCAAAACCTTGTAGAGCGAGAAGAACACGGGGATTTGAAGCAGCATCGGAATGCAGCCGCCGAGCGGGCTGATCTTCTCGCGCTTGTAGAGCTCCATTTGCTCCATGTTGAACTTGTGCTTGTCGTCCGCGTATTGTTCCTTGAGCGCTTTGATCTTGGGCTGGATCGAGCGCATCTTGGCGATTGACTGGTAGCTGCGGTTGGCGATCGGGAGGAAGGCGAGCTTCACCAACACGGTCACCGCCAACACGCCGAGACCGAAGTTGCCCAATATTCTGGACAGGAATTCGATGGCCCGGAACATCGGCCGCGTGATGAAATAGAACCAGCCCCAATCGATCAGCAGATCAAAGCGCTTCAGGCCGGGATCGACCTTATAGTGGTCGAGGATGTCGACCTTCTTGGCGCCGGTGAAGACATGGACGAGGGTGGCGGCGGATTTGCCGGGCTCGATCGTCTTCGGTTCGCTGACCGTTTCGGCTTCATAGGGCTTCACCGCGCCGCCTACCGACGAATAGCGCGCTTCCAGCGGCGCCGTCTGATCGGGTGCCACGACGGCGCCCCAATATTTGTCGGTGAAGCCAACCCAGCCGCCGAGGCCTTTGAAGGTCTTGACTCCGTGCGGCTCCTTTTCGATCTTGTCGTAATTGACTTCCTGAGCCCCATCTTCGCCGATAACGCCGATGAAGCCCTCGTGCAGCGCGGCATAGCCCGAACCCTTGGGGTGGCCGACGCGCGTCACCCGCGCGTAAGTGAAGATCGAAACCGGCTTTTCGCCGGTGTTCTCCACGCTCTCTTCGACGGTGAAGAGGTAGTCGTCGTCCACGGAAATTCGGCGCTTGAAGCGCAGGCCCTGGCCGAAGTCCCACGACAATGTGACCGGATGCATCGCGGTCAGGCTGTCGCTGTCGGACGTCCATAAGGTTTCGGTGGTCGGCAGCAGCGGCGGCTGTTCGATCGCGGCGGTCAAATAGCCGAGGTCCGCGAAATAGGGGTCCGGCCCGTCCTCGGGCGACATCAGGACGATGATCGGGCTGCTTTTATCCACCGTCTCACGGTAGTTTTTCAGCGAAATATCGTCGATGCGCCCGCCTTTCAGCGAGATGGACCCCGTGACCGAGTGGGTGTCGATGGAGATGCGAGGGCTTTCGGCCAACGCCGCCGCGCGGGTGCGAACGAGGGCCGGCTTCGCCGCTTCGACCGTTCTTTCCGGCGCGCCGAGTTTGGGAATCTTGCTCTCGCGCTGCTGTTCGATCACCTGCGCGCGCTGCTTGTCCATCTGCGGGAAAGCATAGAAATGATCCCAAATACCAATGAACGCCAAGGACAGCGCGGCGGCGAGGAGCAGGTTCTTGGTGTGTTGGGTCATGGCGCGAGGGGCCTGTTCCTTGGGTTCTTCGGGCGAGAGGCGACGGAGACGCGGCTTAGCCGCGCGAGCCCTTCGGCCAATTGAGTCGTCAGTTCGGCGAACGGCGCGGTTAGCGCCGGCTTTCGGGCGACAATCACGTAGTCTCGTCCGGGACAGGCGGCAAGGGCGCCGCTTGCGCGCAGCGCCTCCTTCAGCCTGCGCCGGATTCTGTTGCGGCCGACCGCGCCCGCGACCTTCTTGGTGACCGTGACGCCGAATCGCGGCGCGCCGGCCGGATCATCCTCGCGAATGGCCATCTGAAGTTTGAACGAGCCAGCCTGGCGCGACAGACCGCTCGCCGCGGCGCGCAAAAACTCGCTCCGCCGCCGCAATCTTCGCGGCGCGGCGGCTTTTGGCGGCGGCGCGCTGGGGACGTCCGTCATCATCTGGTCCGTCCGCCCGGTGTGGAAAAGGCTTGCGGTCCAAGCTTAGGCGGAAAGGCGCTTACGGCCGCGGGCGCGCCGCGCCGCGATGACCTTGCGCCCGCCGACCGTCGCGATCCGGGCGCGAAACCCGTGGCGACGCTTGCGCACGATCTTGCTGGGTTGATATGTTCTCTTCACCACTGCTCTCCACTCGCAACCAGAACGAAATATTTGTTTTCGTTCCTGTTTTCTCAAGTTTAAGGGAACGCAAGGCCCCCGTTTCGGCTCGCCCTCATCGGCGCGCCCGCGCCAAACCAAATCCTGCGCCTCATGTCCGGTTCGCGCGACAAAACTCTTTGCCGGAACACCCTGGAACTTTGGCTGGAGGCTTCGAGCGCGGCGAATCACAAGCTGGGCGCCCGCGCTCAAAGACACGAACGCCGCCCCTCGCGAGGCGACGCCGCAGCGGGCATATAGGGGAAATGGTTACGCCAAGTCAATCGCGCCAAGTCAGTCGCGCGGAGGGCTTGCGCGCTTTCGCGCCGCGACGGACGGGATTCACGCGGTGGGCGTCTCGCGTTATACATACAAAGGGTGGTGATTCGGCTGCGGGACGGATCGATGCGACGCCGGAACGCTCCGAGCGAGACTGTTAACGGTCCGAGTAGGGTGCGGCGCGTCGGCGATTCCACCATATAAATCTCGTCGCCGGAAGGGTTCCATCCGTGGAAGGGCCGGCGTATCTTCTTCTTAAGAGTTCCGAGCGCGGGCGTGAGATGGTGAGGGTTTCTTAACCATTGCCGATTAACGTTAAGTGAATAGCTGAGGTGAGGCGCCTGACCCGATATTTCGGCGAAGCGCCGTCGTAATGCGACGACAGGCTGGTTTTATAGAGACTCCGACGGGGCTGGGTGGGGAACCAACATGCGCGTTCTATTAATCGAAGATGACAGCGCGACGGCTCAGAGCATTGAGCTCATGCTTAAGTCCGAGAACTTCAATGTCTATACGACCGATCTCGGCGAGGAAGGCATAGATCTCGGCAAACTCTACGACTACGACATTATCCTGCTCGATCTGAATCTCCCGGACATGTCGGGCTATGAGGTGCTGCGGACGCTTCGCATCGCCAAGGTCAAGACGCCGATTCTCATTCTCTCGGGACTTGCGGGGATCGAGGACAAGGTCAAGGGCCTGGGCTTCGGAGCGGACGACTATCTCACCAAACCCTTCCACAAGGACGAACTCGTCGCCCGCATCCACGCGATCGTGCGCCGTTCGAAGGGCCACGCGCAATCAGTCATCACGACCGGAGATCTCATCGTCAATCTCGACCAGAAGACTGTAGAGGTGAGCGGCGCGCGCGTGCATCTGACGGGCAAGGAATATCAGATGCTTGAACTGCTCTCGCTGCGCAAGGGCACGACGCTGACCAAGGAAATGTTCCTCAATCATCTCTATGGCGGCATGGACGAGCCCGAGCTCAAGATTATCGACGTATTTATCTGTAAGTTGCGGAAAAAGCTCGCCAACGCCAGCGATGGCCGCAACTATATCGAAACCGTCTGGGGGCGCGGCTATGTGCTGCGCGAACCAAGCGAGGCTGACGAACGCATCACCGCCTGAAGTCGGTTCCGGCGGAGTCAAAGAGCGCCTTCATGTTCGCTGAAGTCGAACATGAAGGCGCTTTTTTGCGTTTGAAGCGAGGTTAGACCGCTTTTGGTCGCTTCCTTGGGCGTCCGCCGACCCTTTTCGAGGTCGAGGCGGCGCCTTGATCGTTCAACTCGCCACGCGAGAGGGCCAGCCGGTAGCGCTCCAGCATTCGCGCGAAACTCGCTCGTAGAGATGTTTCGATTTCCGGACGCTGCTCCATCTGTCCAAGCGTCAAGGCGGCGGCTTCGATGGTCGAGAGCCCTTCGCGGCGCGGCTCGCGACGCAGTTGCCCGTATAGCGAGGAGCGCTTCGGGTTCAACACCAGGCGTTTGGCCTTCAGCACCCAGGCGTTTCGCCACCAGAGTGTTTTCGCCTGCGCCCAAGTGCCGTCGAAAATCACGACGCCTTTGATCCCGGCCAACGCGCGATCCTGATCGGGAAGCGCGACGCCTTTCTTATCAAGGACCACGAGCTCTCGGTCTTTCGGCAATTCGCTGCTTTTCCTCGAACCGAGATGCAGTATCGCCCATTGGGAAGGATCGGCTGGCCGACCAAGCGCCTTGGCGAGACTTGGCCATGACAGCCCGATCTTGAACACCGAATTGGCCAGATGCAGTGTCGCGAGCCGGGCTGTCCCGAGCAGCCTGTCCTGTTCCTGCGGATGCTGCAATATGAGCAGGCCGACCTTATTGTCTATCGGAGCGACGCCATCGCAGACGCAGAGCGCGGCGGCCTTCATGCAAACGGCGCAATCCGCCGCCTCCGCGAGAAGGGGCGTGGCGTCGGGCTCGCCTGGGTTGGCGGGGGCGGGTTCAACCGGCTGGTGTGGGCGCATGGTCCTTCATACACCGGCGCCGCGAAATGCACGAGCGACACGTGAGAGGCCGGACCGCGCGAGGACTTCGCGTCGGCCGCCGCTTCGCGCCCATTCCACGCCGCGCGACATTCATAACGATCGCGCGGCGCGAAGAAGCCGAATCCTCAACGATGTGGATTTGTGTGCGTACCCTCGTAGATTCGGGAATGCGAGAGTTCCTCGGCCGATAGGCCGCCGCTCCTATCCACGTCGAGGCGGTCGAACTCAGCCCCCATGAATTGCATGAATTCTTCTTTCGACACGACTCCGTTCTTATCCTGGTCCATCAAGCGAACCAGCTTCTCAACGTCCCTCGCTCCGGCCGACCAGGTGCGCTTGCTAACGGCGA
>PLAI01000225.1 GCA_003134075.1 Methylocystaceae bacterium
ATTCTGCAAGAACCCCGGCCCGATGGTCATTGGCGCGGTGCAGGGCGCGTCCTGCTTTGGCCCTGCCTATGAATATGCGCTGACGGCGGTTTCCGATCTGCGCAACCGCAAGATTCGCGACCGCGTCCCGATTACTTTCGTGACTTCCGAACCCTACATCGGCCATCTTGGCCTCGGCGGCGTGGGCGACACCAAGGGCATGCTGGAATCCGTGATGCGCGATCGCGACATCAAGTGGGTGACAAACGCGAAAATCGACCGCATCAACGCCGATTCGGTCGAGGCGACGGAAGTCAATGAGGACGGATCGCCAAAGAAGACGCATAAGATTGCGTCGAAGTTCACAATGTTCCTCCCCGCTTTCCGCGGCGTCGACTGCCTTAAGGGCGAGGACGGCAAATGGATCGAGGGTTTGACCAATCCGCGGGGCTTCGTGACCGTCGATAGAAAGCAGAGGAACGCCAAATACCCCAACATCTTTTCAGTCGGCGTCTGCGTCGCCCTTCCGCCATTCGAGCCGACGCCGGTGCCGGTGGGCATGCCCAAGACCGGTTACATGATCGAGTCCATGTGCTCGGCGGCCGCGCATAACATCCGCGATTTGATCGCGGGCAAGGAAGCGACGCACGAGGGAACTTGGAACGCGGTCTGTCTCGCGGATTTTGGCGATAACGGCATCATCTTTATCGCCCAGCCGCAAATCCCGCCGCGCAATATCAACTGGTCGGCCCAAGGTTATTGGGTGCATCTGGCTAAAGTGGCCTATGAGAAGTATTTTATGCGCAAGGTTCGCGGTGGGCATTGCGAGCCTGTCTATGAGCGCGTCATAATGAAGGCGCTTGGAATCGTTCGTTTGCGTTCGGGGACAAACGCGTAACGCAAATTTTGGAGAACGCCAGCCATGAGCTACTACATCACAAAGTCGACGAAGGGCGATTTCGACGCCGTTGTATCGAAAGTGATAGAGAAGTTGAAGGATGAAGGCTTTGGCGTCCTCACCGAAATCGACGTTGCGAACACGCTGAAACAAAAGCTCGGCGTCGAAATGAAACGTTATCGCATTCTCGGCGCCTGCAATCCGGGCTTCGCGCACAAGGCGCTGAGCGTTGAAGACAAAATCGGCGTGATGCTGCCTTGCAACGTCGTCGTTCAGGAGAAGGACGGCGGCGAGGTGGACATAGCGGCCATCGATCCCCGCGTGGCGATGCGTGGAGTCGGAAATCCCGCGCTCGCCGAAATAGCCGCGGAAGTCGCGGAGCGGCTTTCGCGGGTTGTCAGCGCAATTTGAAGGCGCCAACGCGATATAAGCGGGGCATGATCCATTGAGACGCTGGCCTTCGACGACATATTGGTTTGCGCCGTCTCGCTGTCTCATGCGTCGGGCCGGTGGGCGCGCGCGCATCTTTCCGACCGGGCTGGGCGCTACCGCATTAGTTATGTCGTTCATCGGACTCCCCGGCCAAGGCGCATTCGCCGAAACCTTGAATTCCGCGCTGGCAAGAGCCTATTCCGGCAATCCCGAGATCAATCAACAACGGTCCGGCGTCCGGGCGCAGGACGAGGACACGACGAACGCGCTTGCGGGAATGCGGCCGAAGGCAGGCCTCGCCGCTTCCATCGGACCGGAATTTTCCACCATCGAAATTCCGTCCGGCCGCACCGTGACCGGCCAACGCGCCTATTTCGCCGACGAATATCTGGGCAAACCGCGTAGCGCGACGCTTTCCGTATCCCAGACCATTTTCGATGGCGGCCGCACGCAGAGCGCCGTCCGGCAAGCCGAGTCTGGCGTGTTCGCGGCGCGGGCGAACCTTGGCGTCAGCGAGCAGACCATCCTCCAGAACGGCGTCATCGCCTATATGGACGTGTTACGCGATACGGCGATCCTCGCTCTGCGCAAGAACAACAACGCTGTGTTAGAGGAGCAACTCAGGCATACGCGCGTACGTTACCAGTTCGGTGAGGTGACCGCCGCGGACGTCGCGCAGGCGGAGGCCGCCTTGGCGCACGGGCGTTCAGATTTCTATAACGCTCAGGCGGTTCTCCAAATGAGCGGGGCCACATACCGTCAGGTCGTGGGTGTCGAACCTAAGCGGTTGGAGCCCGCGGTGACCATCGAGAAGCTGTTGCCCAGATCGATGGAAAACGCGGTTTCCCTCGCACTCGTGGAGCATCCGGCCGTGGTTGCGGCGCTGCATCAGGTCGATGCGGCGGACGAGGCGGTGAAACTGGCGGAAAGCGCTTTGGCGCCGACGTTGGCGGTAGGCGCGCAAGTCTCGCCGCAGGGGGATTCTTTTATGGGCTGGACGGGCACCCGGCAGTTCTATGCTCTGGCGGCGGCGACGCTGAATGTCCCCCTGTATCAGGGCGGCTCGGAATATGCCTCGATCCGCAAAGCGAAGGAACAATTGGGCCAGGCGCGACTGCGCGCCGACGTGCAGCGTGACTACGTGCGCAGGAGCGTCGTCTTTGCTTACGCGCAGTTGCAAGCGGCCAAGGCGTCGATTGTCTCGAGCCAGGCGGAGGTGGCAGCTTCGGAAAAATCGCTCGCGGATGTGCGTGAAGAGGCGAAAGTCGGACAGCGAACAACGCTGGACATCCTCAACGCGCAACAGGCGCTGTTGAGCGCGCGGGTCAATCTCGTCATCGCGCAGCATGATCGCGTGGTCGCATCCTTCGCCGCGCTC
Source organism: Methylocystaceae bacterium (assembly GCA_003134075.1). GTDB lineage: Bacteria > Pseudomonadota > Alphaproteobacteria > Rhizobiales > Beijerinckiaceae > Methylocystis. The sequence goes on from PLAI01000225.1 coordinate 2,688, forward strand.
GCGGCGGTCGGCCGCTTGTCGGTGCGCGATCTGAACCTCAATGTCGCGGAATACGATCCAACGATCCACTACGAGCAAGTCAAAGACAAATGGTTCGGTCTCGACACGCCAGACGGAAGATAATTCGGAGCAGCGTCGTGAGATCTCAAAGCAGTGACCGTGATCGCCCTCGGAAGTTTCGGGTAGACCCATGATCTCGAATTGGATTGACGAGCTTCCGTCATTGAGAGATCTCGATGAAGAGACCAAATCGGCGCTGCGACGCGCGGCCGTCCGTGTGAACCTACCACAAGGAAAAATTGTCTTTCGACCCGGCGACGCTTGCGTGCAATTTCCTCTCATTGTTTCGGGCTCCATAAGAGTTCAGCGTGTCACCGAGAGCGGCCGGGAAATTGTTCTGTATCGCGTAACGGCGAATGAAACCTGCATTCTGACAATCGCCGCATTGCTCGCCACGGAATGCTATTCCGCGGAGGCGATTACGGAGACGGAGGTAGTCGCCTATGTTTTAAAGGCGGCTCCGTTTAAAGGGCTGATGAATCAATCTTCGGGTTTTCGAAGTCTTGTCTTCGAGGGATATAGTCGCCGCATTACGACGCTCATGTCGAAAATCGAAGAGCTTATTTGCACGAGAATCGACGTGCGTCTCGCAGAGCGGCTTCTCGAGTTAATGGGCGCGAATCATTGCATCGGAACGACTCAACAAGCGCTCGCCGCGGATCTCGGCACGGCGCGCGAGGTCATTGGCCGCATGCTCAACAGTTTTGAACGTTCCGGCTGGGTGAAGCTGTCGCGCGGCGCTATCGAGATCCGCGATGCAAGCGCGCTCTCCATGCTTATTGACGGCAAACGGGACTAAGTCGCGGACGAGCTCTTGATAAAGAGGCATCACGGATGGGTCGATCGCGCTTCAATTGTCATTCTCCCCTGGCAAAGCGCGTCAATGAGGAAAATTGTAACGCACGAAGGATTGCCGGCTCGTGCACTTCGTTCTTCAAGGCTCAGCAGATTCAGACTTCCGCATGCGGGTTAGAAGGCGAAACCGCGCATCCCACCGATCGTCGCGATGATTCCGGGCAGGTCATCTTCAAGCACGTCGTCCGCCGCATGAAGACAGCCGGCTATATGTGGACCAACCAACACAAGCGCTGCCAGGATGCGCCGGTCTCGACCAACTTACTTTGCTATCTTCCCGACAGAACCTTTGCACGCGCGATTACGACCGCTCAGGTCGCATCCGAGTAAGCGAGCATGCCATCGCACCGATTGCAAGATAATCGATCTTGCACCGATGTGAGCGGAGGGTTGCCTTCATTCGAATCGGCGCACGAGCGCGTCAACAAAATCTGCTGGTCAGGCGTTGCGAACATCTGCGTCTCGCGGGGATTTTTGGTGGATCGCCACGCCGTCGCTCAGGCCGGGGATGAAGGGTTCGAACAGTCGAGTGGAGACCTCGGGGGCAAACCTAGTTCTTATCAGCTACCGCAATCTCCTCGGTCTCCGAGTCCAGGATCCGCGCTTCGAGACTCACCCGGGCGGCGCTATTCCACGGCGGCTTTCGTATCGACAATGCAGCCAACAAATCGTTCCCCACGGGTCGACGGAGGCGGAACGGCGGCTAGATTGGTGTTCAGGCAATGCAACTGCGCTGAGGCGCCAACATGCTGCATTCGAGCGCATCCGAGTCGGCGGGAATTCCGGCGACCCTGACGCAACCTGGGGCGTTGAAATTCTGGGCGGCGGTGATGGTCACCGGATTTGGAGCCGGCGCCAGCGCGGCCGCGCTGATGCTGCTATTGCGGGTGGTGCAACACTGGGCGTGGCCTGGGCCGGGCACATTGCTTGAATCCGCTTCGGCGGCCAGTCCAGGACGGCATTTCGCCGTTCTCTTGGCCGCGGGACTGCTGACGGGCGCGGGGCAGATGATTTTGGTTCGGCTCGCAAGCGGCAACGGCATCGACATCACGGAAGCCATCTGGTTTTCCGCCGGGCGATTGCCGGCGTTGCGCACGGTTGGCAGCGCTTTATTGTCGATCGTTATCGTCGGCATGGGGGCTTCCCTGGGCCGCGAAGGCGCGCCAAAGCAAGTTGGAGCCGTTATCGCCAATGCGCTTTCCGATACAGCCAAGCTGTCCAACGAACAACGCCGTCTGCTGGTGGCGTGCGGCGCCGGAGCGGGGCTGGCCGCGGCCTATGGAGTGCCGCTTGGCGGCGCGTTGTTCGCGATTGAAGTGCTGCGCGGAATCCTGGCGTTGCGGTTGGTGTTGCCCGCGCTGCTCACATCGTTGATCGCGACGCTCGTTTCCTGGACGGTTCTTCCAGATGCGCCGACCTATTTCATACCGAGCTTTCAAAGCTCGGCGTCGGTCATTTGCTGGGCGATGCTGGCCGGACCCGTCATGTCGGCTTTGTGCGATTGATCGCTTTCGCGGATCACCACAAGCCCGGCGGCTGGATGCGATTTTACGCTCCCGGCGCGGCGCTCGGCCTGCTCGGGCTTGTCTCGATTTCATTTCCGCAATTGCTCGGCAATGGCAAAGACCTGGCGCAGCTGACTTTCGCCGGCGAAGTCGCGACGGCGCCGTTGCTAATGCTGCTGGCGCTAAAGCCGATCGCGACCGCCCTTTGCCTCGGCAGCGGCGCGCCGGGAGGATTGTTTACGCCGTCGCTGACAATTGGAGCGCTTTTGGGAGCCGCGCTGGGCTATGCTTGGTCCTTGCTGTGGCCGGGGCCGCAAATGGGCTTGTTCGCGGTGATTGAGGCGGCGAGCACGCTGGCGGCGACAACGCAAGGACCAATCTCGGCCGTGGTGCTGATGATGGAGCTGACCGGTCATGACCGATCGTTTATCGCTCCGTTGCTGCTCGCGGTTGTCGGCGCCACGTTGGTTTCGCGCGGCATCGAACCGCGATCCATTTACGATGCGCGTCTCAGCGACGAACAGGTGAATGCGCGGCTAAAAGCCAGAGAGCCCGCGACGTTCTGATTTTAAGTTTGTTGGGCACTACTCCGGCCCCAGCAGGCCGGGCCCGCGCCAAGACGGCGCGATACTGAATTTTCAGCCACGCGGGATCGATTCCCCGGGCATCGCGTTCTCGCCCGCGGGAGACCTTTCTCGTCGGGTCAAGGGCCGTGAATTGGATCATGGCGGGCACGGCGCCGGGCTTGCTTTGGCTAGTGCGCCGAAGGCGCAAGCACCGACCGGGGTGAACGGCCAAATTGCACAAGCGACGAAAACACACTTCTCATCCTGAACTCAGCTTTTGGGCGACGAGTCCGCGCAATAAAAGCCCCACGGCGCAACGCCCATAGGGGTTCGCGAGCGGCAAGGCTAGGCGCGGGCAAAGCCGAGCGCGCGTATCGGAGTGGCGACAACCGCTACAGCCGTAACTTATCGAGCGTAATCGGTAGGTCGCGGACACGCTTTCCGGTCGCGTGGTAGACCGCGTTCGCGATCGCCGCCGCGACGCCAACAATGCCGATCTCGCCAAGTCCCTTGATGCCCAGTGGATTGCTATCGTCGGGCTCGTCGACGAAGATGACCTTGATGTCGTGGATGTCCGCGTTCACCGGCACATGATATTCGGCGATGTTGGCGTTCATGATGCGCCCAACCTTGTGATCGATCAACGTCTCCTCGTGCAGCGCCATGCCGATGCCCCAGACCACGCCGCCCAGGATCTGGCTGCTCGCGGTCTTGGTGTTCAGTATACGCCCCGCGGCAATCGCGCTGACGACGCGCGTGACGCGGATCACCCCGATCTGCTCGTCGACTTTCACTTCGGCGAAGATCGCCGAGTGCGTGTTGTGCGCGCGCGTGACATCATTGCTGGGGTTGTAGGTTTTCTCCTGTTCGATCCGGTCCACGGCGGCGTGCCGCATGGCGTCCGTGATCGACACCGACCGCGACGCGTCGCCCTTGCTTATCAGCTTGCCGTCCGCGAGCGTGACTTCGCCGGACGCTATGTTCGCGAGTGGCGAGCCCGGCATCTGTTTGGCCAGACGCAACAGCTCGTCGCGGATTGCGTCGGCTGTCGTCGCGATCCCATTGGACACCGAGGCCGCGATCCATGATCCGCCTTCGACCGGCGATTGCGGGAGACTCGAGTCGCCGAGGTTGATGCTGATGTTCTCGAGCGGCAGCCCAAGCATGTCCGCCGCGACCTGCGCCATGATGGTGTAGCTACCCGTGCCAATATCGGAGGTGGCGCACGCGACCTCCGCGTGGCCGTTGGCGCTTAGCGCGATGCGCACGGTGATCGGCATTTGCAACGCCTCCCACACGCCGGTCGCCATGCCCCAGCCAACCAGGTCGCCGGCGTCACGCATCGAGCGCGCCTCGGGATTGCGTTTGTCCCAGCCGAACGCCGTGGCGCCCTGGCGGTAGCATTCACGCAGCGCCTTGCTGCTGAACGGCAGATCGTTGTGCTGATCGCGCTCGGAATAACAGCGCAGACGGAGTTCGAGCGGATCGAGATTAAGCGCGACCGCTAGCTCGTCCATCGCGGATTCAAGCGCGAAGAGAGCGGTTGTGGCGCTTGGCGCGCGCATGTCGCATGGGGTCGCAAGATCGAGCCGCGCGAGCTTGTGCTTGTATCCCGCATTGGCGCATTTGTAGAGCAGGCCCGACCAGCCGGTCTCTTGCCGAAAGAAATCCTCGTATCGCGAGGTCACGGTGATCGCGTCATGCATGATCGCGTCAAGAGTTCCGTCGGCGTTGGCGCCGAGCTCAATCAGCTGAATCATCGCGGGTCGGTAGCCCAGCACATACATTTGCGGTCGCGTCAACACGACTCGGACCGAGCGCCGCAGCGCGCGCGCCGCCAACACCGCCAGCACCACCTGAAACTGCGGGCGCAGGCCCGAGCCGAACGCGCCGCCCACGAACGGCGACATGACACGCACATCCTCGGGCTTCATGCCGAATACGCGACACAGATAGTGCTGGACGTTCTGCACGCCTTGCGTCTTGTCATAGACCGTCAGCTTGCCGTCGCCATCGTAGATCACCGTCGAGGCAAAGAGCTCCATCGGGTTGTGATGCTCGATCGGAACGTAATATTCGCCGGCGTGGCGCACCGCCGCGGCGGCGAGCGCCTGCTCGGGCCTACCGCGCGTCTTCGGCGGCGTGAACATCGCCTCGATCGGATCGCCTGGAGGTTTCAACGGAATGGCGGCCTCGCGCTGACAATGCACATCCGTAATGTGGGTATCCGTCTCGTAATCGACCCGCACCAGCGATGCCGCAAAACGCGCGATCTCCGACGTTTGCGCGACGACGAGCGCGATCGGCTGGCCGCTGAACATGATCCTGCCGTCGTAGAGCGGCCGGAACGGCGATCCCGCAGGCGCTACGTCATCTTTATAAGCCTGATCGTTGTCCGCCATGGTCGGACGGTTCTCGTGCGTGAGCACGTCGAGCACGCCCTCGACGCGCAGGGCCGCGCTAAGATCGATGCGCGCGATGCGGCCCTTCGCGATTGTCGAGGTTACAACGCTGCCGTAAACAAGGCCCGGCACGTTGAACTCGGCGGCATATTTCGCCGCGCCGGTGACCTTCGCGAAGCCGTCGACGCGGGATGTGGGTGTGCCGATGTAATGCGCCATGGTCGTGCTCAGGCGATCTTCTTGGACGACTGCGACTGCGGCGTGCCGCGCGCGGCTTGCATGAGCGCGCGCGAAATGCAGCGGCGCGCGAGATCGATCTTGAAGGTGTTGTGCGCATAACCTTTGGCGTCGCGCAGCAGGACGTCGGCCGCGTCAGCGAATGTCGCCGCATTGGCGCGTCGCCCGCGCAACGCGGCTTCGGCCCGTGGATCGCGCCAGGGCTTGTGCGCGACGCCCCCGAGCGCGAAGCGGCAGTCGTTGATGGTGTCGCCATCGAGCTCGAGCCCGACCGCGACGGAAACCAGGGCGAATGCATAGGACAGCCGGTCGCGAATCTTCAGATACGTATAGTTCGTGGCGAAGCCTTTTGGCGGCAGTTCGACCGCGGTGATGATCTCGCCAGCGTCGAGGTTCGTATCGCGCTCCGGTGTTTCGCCGGGCAACCGGTGAAACTCCGCGAACGCGATCACGCGGTCGCCAGACGCGCTGCTGACATGAACCTTCGCTTCCAACAGCGCCAGCGCCACGCACATGTCGGACGGGTGCGTCGCGATGCAGGCGTCGCTGGCGCCGAGGATGGCGTGCATGCGATTCTGGCCGGCGATGGCGGAGCAGCCGCTGCCCCGCTCGCGCTTGTTGCAGGGCGTCGCTGTGTCGTAGAAGTAGCAGCAGCGCGTGCGCTGCAAGAGGTCGCCGCCCGTCGACGCCATATTGCGCAGTTGCTGCGAAGCTCCGGCCATGATCGCGCTGGCGAGAACCGGATAGCGCGCCTCTACTTGGGGGTGATAGGCGAGATCGGAGTTGCGTACGAGCGCTCCGATACGCAGGCCGCCGCCCGGCGTGTTTTCGACCTGCTTCAGTGGCAGCCGCGTGATGTCGATCACTTTTGTCGGCCGTTCGACATCCATCTTCATCAAGTCGATCAGATTGGTGCCTCCAGCGACGAATTTCGCGTCCGGGTCGCCAGCGATCTGGCGCACCGCGTCCGCGACATCGTTGGCGCGCGCATAACGGAAGCTAATCATGATCGCCCCATCACTTGCTGAATCGCCGCGACAATGTTGGTGTAGGCGCCGCAGCGGCAGATGTTGCCGCTCATGAGTTCGCGAATGTCGTCCGCGGATGTCGCCCTGCGCTCCGCGATCAACCCGACCGCCGAGCAGATTTGTCCCGGCGTGCAGTAGCCGCACTGAAACGCGTCGTGGTCGATGAACGCCTGCTGGAGCGGATGCAGCGCGCCGTCAGCCGCGAGACCCTCGATCGTGGTGATCCGCGCGCCGTCGTACATGACGGCGAATGTCAGGCACGAGTTGACGCGCCGCCCGTCAATGAGCATGGTGCAGGCGCCACACTGGCCTTGATCGCAACCTTTTTTCGTCCCGGTCAGGTCCAGATGCTCGCGCAACAGATCAAGGAGTGTCGTGCGGGGATCGAGCAGGAGCGAATGACGCGTCCCGTTGACGGTCAGGCGCACCGAAACCGCCTCCGGCGTCGTCATAGGCGACTGAGCTCCGACGCGTTCACGAACAGTTGTTTGGACGGCGCGAGGCAATTTTTCCGCGTCGCGCCCCGAGCCTGGATTTTCGACTTCGGTCATGGCACACGCTCCCAATCCTCCGTGCCGCATTCCTGTGAGCGCCAATCAACAGCCCATAACCGATCATGCCGACGTCGCCCCGGTCCACGCGATCGCCCCCACGGCTCATTTAATCGAGTTTTGTCAAAATCCATCCTCCCGAGACAATTTTTCAAACCGCGGTCCTCGTCGAGGATGAAGCCAGCGGCTTTCGACGCATTTTCGAACAATGCGCCACGGAGCGCCGGGCGTCGGAATTCGGCGCTTGCGCACCTGAACTTTGCTAGGACCGCGGTTTGGGTTATGCTCCCTTCGTAGGAGGCGGAATGAAACGGGCTATTTACGCGGTCACGGCGTCGACGCTTGCACTGGCGGGTTGCGCCAGCACAGGCGCGCCGGACTATGTCGCGCGGACGTCCACCGAGCCGCCGCAAGCGTCGAAGACTTCATCGCACGAGGCGCTGGACGCGCGCATCGCCTATCACGCCCGGGCTTATAAAATACCGGAATCATTGGTTCACGCCGTCGTGCAGCGCGAGAGCAAGTATAACCCATCGCTTAAGCATGGCCCCTTCTGGGGATTGATGCAGATTCGCCACGACACCGCGCGGAGCATGGGCTACACGGGCGCGGCCAACGGGTTGCTCGATCCCGAAACGAATCTGACCTATGCGGTGGCTTATCTCGCCAATGCCTTCCGGGTAGCCGGCGGCGACGCGCAACGCGCGATAAGGCTCTATGCCAATGGCTATTATTACGAAGCCAAGCGGCAAGGCCTGCTCGGCGAAATGCGCGCAGCCAACCATTCAAACGAGATCCAGACAGCCTCGGACGAGGCGCCTCCCGCGGAGTAAATCCGCCGCTGCGCTGGGCAGGTCGCTTCCGTGGGTCGGCATACGGGTTGGCGGCTTCCTCGCCTCATTTAGCCACGCGCCATTCGCGACCGTGTCTCCGCGCGAGAAATTTCCTTTGCGGTCCCAGTCGATGCATCCGCGATGAGAGACCGGTTCGACTGAGACCGGTTCATTCCGACATGGCCGGGAGGAAAGACGCCACGGGCGTCGGTGGACCAATGGCTCCGCCGGACGCGCCTTCATATTAGCGCGGAGACTCGCATCTCGGCCATTTCATTGTGCTCTCACGGAAAGTTCGCGCCACCGCCGTTCGACGCGAATGCGGCCAAGGGGCACTTGTTCAATTCGTCGATTCGGCCCAATTGAATATCCGCGGGCTGAGAGGTCGCGAGGATATGCGGGTCTCGCGCGTAGTGACCTTGCTTCGGAAACACGGTCCTGACGCGCTCGCCCCAAATGTTCTTAATCGTATTGAGGATGTGCAGCTTGTCATCAATCATCACGTAACGCTTTGCTGGATAAAAGCGCTCCACATCAGCAAGCTCTTGTTCCTTGTGAACATAAATGAGCACGCGCCCGTTGAACGCCTCCCAAAGACCGGAGCGATCGATTTTTCGAGGCTGGAATACCGCATCGCCATCGGACAGAATGACCGCGGGACCCCATTGCTGGACATATTGGACCGCGCCAAGGGCGCCTTTATAGATCCGATCGCCGAACGGATAGTCCACGAGCCAGCTCGACATCAGCAGAACCCTCGGATCGTGCATCTTCTCAAGCCGGAATCGTTCCAACGCGCCGAGATAGTCAGCGTAGCCGAGTTCGCGTCGTACTTGCTCAAAAATTTCCCAGTAACGGTTGCAGTCCCTGACTCCGAAGGTTCTTGATAAATATACAGCTAAATCGGCTTGGACACGATCATTATCAAGCAGAGTATTATCGACATCAAAAAGAAAAACGAGGCTGTGCATTGTGATCACGGGCGCGGCGTCGGAGGCAGCGGGTTGTGCCATGGTCCGTCCGGACCAATCAACTGGTTTGCCTCGTCTGGCCCCCAGCTCCCCCGTGCATAGGGAATCGGCGCGGAGTTTTCGTCCAATACCGGCTCCACGATACGCCATTGGGCGTCGACAATATCCTGTCGACCGAATAGGTCCCCGACGCCAAGCATGGCGTCGTGAAGAAGACGCTGATAGGGCGGCTTGAAAGCGGACTCCTGCTCGGTCAGGACCAGCTCGACATTTTCGCCCTTTAGCGCGTTTCCCGGAAGCTTGAGCCGTAGACCCTCCGCGATGCAGACATCAGGGCTAATTCTAATGCGCATATGGCCGGATTTCGGCGGAGCGATCTCCGCGAAGGTTTCTCGCGGAGGTCTTTTGAAATACACCATCACCTCGGCGGCCGTCGCTGAAAGCGCCTTGCCAGCGCGAACATAAATCGGAACGTCGGCCCACCGCCATGAGTCGATGAAAAGCCTGGCGGCGACGAATGTCTCGACAGTCGAATTAGGCTTGACGCCAGGGACGGACTGATAGTCCGCGTATTGACCACGAACAACTTGCGCCGGATCGAGCGGCCGCACCGACTTCAGCAACGCCGCCTTCTGTTCGCGCACCGCGTCGCACTCCTCGCCCGTCGGAGGATCCATTGTCAAATTGGCCAGCACCTGCAGCATGTGGTTTTGGAGAACGTCGCGAATGGCGCCCGTCTCATCATAGAATTTGCCGCGATCCCGCACCCCGAAATTTTCAGCCATCGTGATCTGAATGCTGTCGATATGCGTGCGGTTCCAGATCGGTTCGAACATCGAATTCGCGAACCGCGTATAAAGTATGTTCTGCACCGGTTCCTTGCCTAGGTAGTGATCAATCCGGAAGATGCACTCTTCGGGGAAAAAGCGGTTGAGAATACGGTCGAGTTGGCGCGCGGACTCTCTGCTGTGACCGAACGGTTTCTCGATGACGAGGCGCGGCTCCGTTCCGGCGCTCTGCTTCGCGAGCCCCTCGGCCACCGTCGCAAACAGGCTGGGCGGAATGGCAAGATAATGGAGTGGCCGCTTCGCTTCGCCCAGTGCTTGGCGTAGCCGCGCATAGGTGGAGGGATCCGTGTAGTCGCCGGCGACGAAGCGCAGGAGGCTGGTCAGCTTGGCGAAGGCTTTGTCGTCGAAGCCGCCGTGGCTCGAGAGGCTCTCCCTTGCGCGGGCCTTCAACTGATCGAGCGACCAGCCCTCTCTGGCCACCCCGATGATGGGCGCGTCAACGCCTTCGTCGCGAACAAGGCCCTCCAGCGCGGGGAAAATTTGCTTCTTGGCGAGATCCCCCGTGGCGCCAAAGAAGACGATCGCATCTGAAACCGGACGGCTCATTCAGATGACCTTTTTGTTGCAGTCGTCTCGACGTGGCCGCCGAATTCGAATCGCATCGCCGACAGCAGCCTGTTGGCGTAATCCGCCAGCCCCCGCGACTCGAACCGCTCAAACAACGCCGCGCTGAGAACCGGGACGGGAACTCCTTCATCGATCGCCGCCTGCAATGTCCAACGCCCTTCGCCGGAGTCCGCGACATGCCCCTCGAAAGCAGCCAACTCAGCATCCTTGCGCAGCGCCGAGGCGGTAAGATCGAGCAGCCATGAGCCGATGACGCTGCCACGCCGCCAGACCTCGGCGATCTCGGCGATGTCAAACTCAAATCGGTAAAGTTCGGGATTTCGCAACGGCGTCGTTTCCGCATCGACCCTGCTGGCCACACGACCTGCATTGGCGTTCTTGAGAATGTTCAGACCTTCCGAATAGGCGGCCATGAGGCCATACTCAATCCCATTGTGAACCATTTTGACAAAATGCCCGGCGCCGTTCGGGCCGCAATGCAGATAGCCATATTCGGCTTTGCTCGGCTCGCCCGTCGCGTCAACAGTGCGCGGCGCGGCGGCTGTTCCGGGAGCAAGGCTTCGGAAAATCGTATCGAGATGTTGGACAGTTGGCGGCTCGCCGCCAATCATTTGACAATAGCCCCGCTCCACGCCCCAGACTCCGCCGCTTACGCCGACATCGACATAATGGATTCCAGCTTCCTTAAGTCGCGCCGCGCGGCGAATGTCATCGTGGTAGTAGGAATTGCCCCCGTCGATCACTATGTCGCCTGGATCGAACAGCGGCGTGAGCGTATCAAGCACGGCGTCAACAGCGGCGGCGGGCACCATCAGCCAGACAGCCCGCGGTTTCGTCAGCGCGCTCACAAAATCGGCGAGAGTCGTCGACCCCTTCGCGCCCTTCTCGACCAACGCGCGCACCGTTTCCGGATGACTATCGTAAGCGATGCATTCATGGCCAGCCCTCATGAGCCGTATCGCCATATTGGCGCCCATGCGACCAAGACCGATCATGCCGAGCTGCATTTTATTCGTCCTTCGAAGGCAGTCTTTTTGGGTTAATCGCAATACGCCAAAGCACAGGATTGGCGTCCCTTTATCCGTCGCGCTGATCATATAGGGTCGGCTAACAAACCATCCAGCCTGGAGGCCGAGAGGCCGCGCTAACGCGATCTGAGCCGCGCCTCGCCAAGCGTTTCTTTCGCGATTTCCGTCACACGCTCCGGCTCGAAGTGGAATTTTCGTTGGAGTTCTTTAAGCGGGGCCGAGGCGCCGAATGTATTCATGCCGATGATGCGGCCGAACCCACCCACGTAACGCTCCCAGCCTAGAGTCGACGCCTGCTCCACCGCGACGCGAGCTGTCACGGCGGGCGGAAGCACGCTGTCCCGGTACTCCCGCGTCTGGTGTTCGAAAATGTCCCAGGACGGCATCGAGACCACGCGCGAGCGAATGCCCTCGGCGAGCAGTTCCTCGTGCGCTTGAACGCACAGAATTACCTCGCTGCCGGATCCGATCAGGATCAATTCGGGGTTGCCGTCCGGAGCGTCGGCGAGCACATAGGCGCCGCGCGCGACCCCCGAGGCGGCCGCGTATTTGCCGCGGTCCAGAGTCGGCAGCGGTTGGCGCGACAACGCCAGCGCGGCCGGCTCATGTCGCAACTTCATGATGTAGCGGTAGGCCTCGACAACTTCGTTGGCGTCAGCCGGTCGCAACAAGACGAGGCCCGGAATGGCCCGGAAGGAAGCAAGTTGTTCGACCGGCTGGTGGGTCGGACCGTCCTCGCCGTCCCCCATGGCGTCGTGGGTGAAGACGAAGATCACAGGCAGCTCCATCAGGGCGGAAAGTCGAATGGCCGGCCGCGCGTAATCGCTGAAGATAAGGAAGGTGGAGCCGAAAGCCCGCAGTTTCGACAGGGAGAGTCCGTTGACGATGGCCACCATCGCATGTTCGCGAAGGCCGAAGTGCAGATTTCTGCCGCCAAAGGCGCCGGGTTCGAAGTCCCCGGCTCCTTCGAACTTCAGCGCGGTTTTGGTGGACGAGGCGAGATCCGCCGATCCGCCCAGCAGCCACGGCACGTTTTGCGCGAGCACGTTGAGCACCTTGCCCGAAGCCTCGCGTCCCGCGACGCCCTTCGGATCGGCGGGAAATGTGGGCAGCCCCGCATCCCATCCGCGCGGCAGCTCACGGCGTTGCATCAAATCTATCTCGAGCGCGAGCTCTGGATATGCTGACCGGTATGCGGCGAAGAGTTCCGTCCACCGCGCGTGAGCCGCTGGACCCGTGGTCCCGATCCCGGCCGCGAAGTGATCGCGGACCGCGTCGGGAACCAGAAAGGTGGCGTCCTCGGGCCACCCGTAGTCACGTTTGGTGAGGCGAACTTCCTCTTCGCCTAGCGGTTCGCCATGAGCCGCGGCGGTATCCTGCTTATGCGGCGAGCCGTAACCGATATGACTGTCGAGAATGATGAAGGTCGGACGTTCCCTGGTCTTGTGGAAAATGTCCAGCGCCTGCTGGATCCGGTCAATGTCATTGGCGTCGCCGACGCGCAGGACGTTCCAGCCGTAACCCAGGAACCTGGCGGCGATGTCCTCCGTAAAGGTGATGCGCGTGTTGCCGTCGATGGTGATGTGGTTGGTGTCGTAAATCCAGCAGAGGTTGTCCAAGGCGAGATGACCTGCGAGTGACGCGGCTTCCGATCCAACCCCTTCCATCATGCAGCCATCGCCGCAGACCGCATAAATATTGTAGTCAAAGATCTCGTGGTTCGGCCGATTGTAGCGGTTGGCGAGCCATTTTTCGGCCATGGCCATGCCGACGCTCATCGCAACACCCTGTCCGAGTGGGCCGGTCGTGGCCTCGACGCCGGAAACCAAGTGATATTCGGGGTGACCGGGAGCCTTGCTGCCGAGCTGGCGGAAGTGTCTGATATCGTCGAGCGACACGGCGAGTTGCCCGAGGTGCTCATAGTCAGCATTCACCGCCCGGACGCCCGCGAGATGAAGCACCGACCACAAAAGCATCGAAGCATGACCGTTGGAGAGCACGAACCGGTCGCGATTCGGCCAAATCGGGTCTTGCGGATCGAAGCGCATGACTCGATTCCAGAGCGTGTAAACGAGCGGCGCTAGCGCCATCGGCGTACCGGGATGCCCCGACTTCGCCTGTTGGACCGCATCTATCGACAACGTGCGAATACAGTTGATCGATAATTGGTCGAGTTGCGCGCCGAGCATCGGTCGGGACGAGTCGGTCGCGGCGACGGTTGCGGTGCTCATTTTCGCATCTCCAAATTCTCGCTCGCGCCGAGTTGCTCCGCCGCCGCGCGCTCGGCAAGTATCAGCGCCACGTCCTGACGCACGCCTGACGCCGGAATCGATGGGTCGCTGTCGCATAGTCGCGCCAGCGCTCCAGCTTTCTCGCGGCCCGTCACCAGCCATAAGACGCGCCGGGATCGGTTGATGCTTGGAAAGGTCAACGTCATTCGGCGTCTGCCCTGGTACGGGCGGGTCACCGCGACGTCCACGTCGGTGACCTCGAGGACCGGATCGCCGGGAACCAGCGAGGCGGTGTGACCGTCGACGCCAAGGCCGAGATGAACCAGATCAATTACCGGCGGCGATCCCGCCAAATCCCTCAATATCGCCGCATATTGCAAAGCCGCGGGATCGAGATCGGGCGCTTCGACAGGCATTGCGTGGACGTGGCGAAGCGGCAGCGGCGCATGCTCAAGCAGGCTTTCGCGGAGATGTGTGAGGTTTCGCTCCGGACCGCCCGCGGGCGCCACCCGCTCGTCCACTTGAACGACGTGCAAATTCTCCCAGGGAATTTGCTCGTCGGCCAATGCGCGCAGCATAAGCCACGGCGTGCTGCCGCCGCTTACCGCCATGACGTAGCGCCCTCGCGAAACAACGGCCTCGCGAGCGTCGGCGGCGATGATCTCCGCCGCCTTGCGCGCGACCGCGGCCGCGTCGGGATGAACTTCGATCTTCACGCGGAACCTCATAATGAAGACACGCGCATATGAGTCGCCGTTGGAAGATATTGGTTGGGCTTCCACATGCACCCCGCTCGCGCGCCGCGGCGGCGAAGAGTTACTTAGAGCGCGGTCGAGAGGATTGGCGGCGCACCCGCGTCCTTTTTTTCAACCAGCTTGTCGCGAGCCGCGCGATAACCGCCCGCGTCAGAGCCGTATCGCGGACCGCAGCCGCTCCATGGCGGCGATGACGCTTTCGCCGTCATTGAAAATCGCGGATCCGGCCACGAGCACGTCGGCTCCCGCTGCGACGGCCAGCGGGGCGGTTTCCGCGTCGATCCCTCCGTCGACCACGAGGCCGCACCCCGGCTTGATTCGGTCGATCATCCGCCGCGCGCGCGTGATCTTCGGAAGCGTCCCGTGAAGGAAGCTCTGATGTCCGAATCCTGGGTTCACCGTCATGACCAGCACCTGGTCGAGGTCTTGCAGGATCTCTTCCAGCACGGCTGCGGAAGTCGCCGGGTTAATGGCGACGCCGACCCGCTTTCCCAAAGCTTTGATGCTTCGAACGGTGCGCGACAGGTTGTTGTTGCCCTCCCAATGGACCAGAAACGAATCGACGCCAGCCCGCGCGAATTCGTCGACAAAGGCGTCTGGATTCGAAATCATCAGATGCGCTTCAAGCGGCAGGCGGGTCACTGTTCGCAGCGAACGGATGATCATCGGCCCCATCGAAAGATTGGGCACGAAATGCCCGTCCATGACGTCCGCATGGATACGGTCCGCGCCGGCGCGCTCAGCCTCCAGGACCTGATCGCCGAGATGTGCGAAATCGGCCGCTAGGATCGACGGAGCGAGTTTCACTGGATCGGTCGTCACGTTGCGCCCTCGGGCTGACGGAAACGGCGGATCAGGTTGTTGGTCGAGCTGTCATGACCGAGCCTTGGCTCCGTCTTGCTCTCCAATTCGAGGATGATGCGCTGGGCCAAAGCCTTGCCGAGTTCGACGCCCCACTGATCAAAGGAGTCGATGTCCCATATGACGCCCTGGGTGAACACGCTGTGTTCATAGAGCGCGACCAACTTCCCCAGCGCCGCCGGGGTCAGTCGTTCCATCAGGATGGTGTTGGACGGGCGATCGCCTTCGAAAACCCGGTGCGGAACAAGCCACTCAGGCGTGCCTTCCGCCTCGACTTGCTCGCGCGTTTTTCCGAAGGCGAGCGCCTCGGCCTGGGCGACGACGTTCGCGAGCAGCATTTCGTGATGCCGGCCGAGCGGGTTGAGCGCCTGTTCGAAAGCTATGAAATCACAAGGAATGAACCGGGTGCCCTGATGGATCAATTGATAGAAGGAGTGCTGGCCGTTGGTTCCCGGCTCGCCCCAATAGATCGGGCCGGTAGGAGATTTCACCGGCGTCCCATCGAGCCTCACATGCTTTCCGTTGCTCTCCATCGTCAACTGCTGGAGATAGGCGGGGAAGCGTTTGAGGTACTGATCGTAGGGCAGCACCGCGACGGTTTGCGCGCCGCAAAAGTCGTTATTCCAGACGCCGAGAAGACCTAGCAGCGCCGGCAGGTTGCGCTCGAACGGCGCCGCGCGGAAGTGCTCGTCGATCGCCTGGAAGCCCTCCAACATCGCGCGGAAATGATCCGGGCCGATGGCCAGCATGGTTGAGAGCCCAATCGCGGAATCCATTGAATAGCGGCCGCCGACCCAGTCCCAGAACTCGAACATGTTCGCGGGATCGATGCCGAATTCCGCGACTTTTTCGGCGTTCGTCGAAACAGCGACGAAATGTTTGGCGACAGCCTTGGCGTCGCCTCCAAGGCCCCGAAGCGACCAATCGCGCGCGCTTTTGGCGTTGGTCATCGTCTCCAGCGTCGTGAAGGTCTTCGAGCAGATGATGAACAGCGTTTCCGCCGGATCGAGATCCCGAGTCGCCTCCACGAAGTCGTTGCCATCGACGTTCGAGACGAATCGAAACGTCATGCCGCGGTCGCTGTAATATTTGAGCGCCTCATACGCCATCACCGGCCCGAGGTCGGAGCCGCCGATGCCGATATTGACGACGTTGCGGATGCGTTCGCCGCCGTGGCCTTTCCATTGACCGCCGCGGACGCGTTGCGCGAAGTCGGCCATTTTGTCGAGCACGGCGTGGACCTGCGTCACGACGTTCACGCCATCGACGATTGTGATCGCGCCTTTTGGGGCGCGAAGGGCGACATGCAGGACGGCGCGATTTTCCGTCGCGTTGATTTTCTCGCCCCGAAACATCGCCTCGATCTTGGCGCGCAATCCGGATCGTTCGGCGAGTTCGATGAGCAGCCTTAGCGTCTCATCGCGAATGCGATTTTTTGAGTAATCCAGAAAGACGCCGGCGGCCTCCGCCGTCATCCGCTCGCCGCGCGTCGGATCGTGGTTGAACAGGTCTCGCAGGGGTTGGCCGCTCATGCTCGCGTGATGAGCTTCGAGAGCGCGCCACGCCGCGTCCTTGCTTGTCAAGGACCTGGAGAATGTCTCTGCTTTCGCGGTCGGTCGCGGCGTTCTTTCCGATCCTCCACGCGCCTCGTTTCGAACGACCCCCGGTTCGCGGGACAGCGACGCCGCTTCCCACAGCTTAAATCCGCCACGAAAGGCGTTGGCGTTATCGCCCGCTCGACAATGCGGCGGCAAAGTGTCGAGCTTCTTCGCATTGCCCCCGCCGAGCACTGTTTCGTCGGGCTCCAACGCCGCGACGAGACGCGCCACGACGTCGGCGACGTCGCTCCGCCACCGCTTCTTGCCGTGGCGCATCAGTCCCGCCCGGCCCACATAATCCTCGTAGGTGCGCTTCTTGTAAGGCAGATGGCCAAGCTCCATCGGCTCAATAACGCCGTCGACGATGATGGTCGATCCAAGCCCGGTTCCAAGGCCCAGAAAGAGCATCTTGCCGCCACGGTAGCTTCCCAGCGCCTGCATGGCGGCGTCGTTGACAAGTTTCACGGGGCGGCCAAATGCGCCTCCGAAATCGAAACCCACCCACCCGCGCCCCAAGTTGTAGGGCTCCATGATTGGCCGGCCGTCCATCACGGCGCCGGGATAGCCGATCGACACGGCGTCATAGTTCCAATCTTGCGCGAGCTTCTTGACCTCTGAAATCATCCGGCCGGGCGTCAGAGTCGGCCCGGATGGAAATGATCGCGGCTCGCTCTGGCCGGTCGCGAGAATCTTGACCGAGTTTCCGCCCACATCGACTACCAGCACGCTTTTGACCGAGGGCGCGCTCGCAACGTCGTCGCGCCGCGCCGTTCGGTCCTCGCCGGCGAGCAGTGATTTCGCGCGCATCGGGCTAACTAGCTCGTTTGAGAAGCGCGCATTTGGACCCAACCACGCTCATTAGGTCGCTCCATGAATTGGTGAAGGATTTCGCGCCCTCTTCCTGAAGCTGGGTCGACAGCGCACG
This sequence comes from Methylocystaceae bacterium, assembly GCA_003134075.1. Taxonomy (GTDB): domain Bacteria; phylum Pseudomonadota; class Alphaproteobacteria; order Rhizobiales; family Beijerinckiaceae; genus Methylocystis. Next base: position 20,509 of record PLAI01000225.1, read on the forward strand.
GACATCGATCCCCGCCTCGGCGAACCGCGCCAGGACGTCTTCGCAATCGCCACCGTCCGCAGGCATTGTCGCGCCGATGGCGCCGTGTTCGGCGAGCGCTTTCAGCGTGCCCTCCGGCATGGTGTTCACGGTGAATGGCGCGGCCAGCGCCTTGACGTAAAGGACGTCCGAAGCCTTTGGATCCTTGGTTCCGGTGCTGGCCCACAAAAGGCGTTGCGGACGCGCGCCGGCGTTGTAGGCGCGCATCCATCTGGGCGAACTCAGCAAACGTAGATAGGCCTTGTAAGCCCGCTTGGCGACGGCGACGCCGAGCTGGTTATTGAGCGCCTCTGGAACCTTCCCGGCCACCGCGACGTCCCAGCGGCTGATGAAGATCGAGGCCACCGAGCCGATGTCGGGGTTCAATCCCGCTTCGATGCGGCGTTCGACGCCCCGCATGAACGCATCGGCCGCGGCGAGATATTGATCGTCGGAGAACAACAAAGTGACATTGACCGGCACGCCGGCGAAGATTGCATCTTCGATCGCCGGCAATCCCTCTCTGGTGCCTGGAATCTTGATCAGGAGATTGGGTCGCCCAGCCGACGCGTGCAGCTCCTTGGCTTGGGCGATCGTCGCCTTCGAGTCGTGCGCGAGCAGAGGCGAGACTTCCAGCGAAACCCAGCCGTCGACGCCGTTTGTTCGGTCATGGACAGGCCGGAACAGGTCCGCCGCCTGCCTAAGATCCTCCAGCGCCAATTCAAAAAATAATTTCTCCCCGGACTTGCCCTCCGCGAGCTTGGTTTTGATCTCGTCATCGAAATCATTGCCGTTCCTGATCGCGTGATCGAAGATCGTCGGGTTGGAGGTCAGGCCGGTGACCGACAGCTCGTCAATGTAGCGCTGGAGAAGGCCCGTCCTCAACATGCCGCGTGTGAGGTTGTCAAGCCAGAGGCTTTGGCCGAGGTCGCTCAGAGTCTGAGTAGCTTTCATGGCGTCACATCGAAATAATTGACACTTCGAGCGTAAATATTGCGAAGGCCCCTCCCGTCAACCGAGAGCGTGAACGCGCCGTCGCTTTTGGAAATAAAGCGGCTGGCGGCGCTTGTTTCACGCCAGTTTCGCGCTCTGTACGCCGCCAGTCGCCTCTCTCGGCGAGAGCGTCGGCCGCGCTCTGGCTCGAGGGAACGGCGCTCCCGACGCACCGAGAGGGAGACCGTGGCGCGAAAGAAAGAGACGCCCCGCTCATGAACTCGCCGATGACGTTCGACGCCGCGGCTAAACAAATTTTGTTTCGAATGGCAGGCGGAGGCGGTCGCCCGCGGAACGCGCGGCGCCAATTTCGAAGGTTGAAGTTTCATGTCTAGTCGCATCGAGGATTACGCGCTCATTGGCGATTGCCAGACCGCCGCGCTCGTCTCCAAGGACGGCTCAATCGACTGGCTCTGTTGGCCCCGCTTCGATTCGGGGGCGTGCTTCGCCGCGCTGTTGGGTGACGCGGGCAATGGCCGTTGGCGGATCGCGCCAGCCGTCGCGGGCGCGGAGGGGAGCATGCGATCGAGGCGCCGCTACCAGCGCGGCACGCTGATCCTCGAAACCGAGTTCACCACCGCCGATGGCGGCGCTGTCGTAGTGATCGACTTCATGCCCCTGCGTGGAGAGCGGTCCTGGTCCCAACTCGTGCGTCTCGTCGTCGGTCAGCGCGGCGTTGTGCCGATGCGCTCGGAGTTGATCGTCCGGTTTGGTTACGGCGCCTTTGTGCCGTGGGTGACGCGAGGCGAAACCGGCGATCTCCTCGCGATCGCCGGTCCAGACATGCTGCTCCTGCGCACTCCAATCGAGCTTCGCGGCGAGGAATTGACGACGGTCGGCGACTTCACGGTGTCGGCCGGTCAGCGGACGCCATTCGTTCTCACCTACGTCCCCTCCCACTTGCCTCCTCCCGATCCAGTGGACGCCGAGGATGCGCTGCGATCCACGCAAGAATTCTGGCGGTCGTGGGCGAGCCCCTGCCGTAGCCCCGAACAGCACATCGAGATTGTCACGCGCTCGCTGATCACGCTAAAGGCTCTGACCTATGCGCCGACGGGGGGCATCGTCGCCGCGCCAACCACCTCGCTGCCCGAGCGACTAGGGGGCGCGCGAAACTGGGACTATCGGTACTGTTGGCTGCGCGACGCCACGCTGACGCTCCTCGCCCTGATGAACACGGGATATTACGACGAGGCGAAGGCATGGCGCGATTGGCTGCTCCGCGCCGCCGCCGGTAGCCCGGGGGATATCCAAATCATGTACGGGACCGCCGGCGAACGATGGCTGCCCGAGCGCGAGGCGCCTTGGCTCGGCGGGTATGAGAACTCGAAACCCGTGCGCATCGGCAACGCCGCCGTCGACCAGCTCCAGCTCGACGTATTCGGCGAGGTGATGGACGCGCTCCATCATGCGCGGGCGGGGGGACTCCAGGACCTCGCGGCCGCGTGGGAGTTTCAGGTCGCGCTGCTCGAACATCTGGAAGCGGAGTGGCGCGCCCCCGACGAAGGCATTTGGGAGGTGCGGAGCGGACGCCAGCATTTCACCCATTCGAAGGTGATGGCGTGGGTGGCGTTCGACCGCGGGATCAAGGCCGTGGAGGCGTTCGGGCTCGTGGGCCCGGTCGACCGATGGCGGCGGACTCGCGCGGACATCCATGAAGAGGTCTGCCGGCGGGCGTTCAATACGGATCTTGGCTCGTTCGCCCAAGTATACGACAGCGATCTGTTGGATGCGAGCGCGCTGCTGATCCCGCAGGTCGGCTTTTTGCCGCCCGACGATCCGCGTATCCGAGGTACTATCGAGGCCATCGAGCGCAAGCTCCTACGCGGTGGATTCGTGCTCCGATACGACTCGGCCGAGACCCAGGACGGGCTGCCGCCCGGCGAAGGCGCCTTCCTTCCCTGCAGCTTCTGGCTTGCCGACGCCTATGTCCTGACTGGGCGTCTCGCGGACGCGCGACGGCTGTTCGAGCGGCTGACCGCCTTGTGCAACGACGTTGGGCTGCTCGCGGAGGAATATGACCCGAGCGCTCAACGTTTGGTTGGCAATTTCCCGCAGGCGTTCTCCCATATTGCGCTCGTGAACACGGCGCATAATATCGCCCACGTAACGAAGCCATGCGAGCAACGATCCGGAAACGTGCGGCTTGCGGAGGCGGAGTGACAAGTTTGCGTGGCCCGGGTTCCCCGTCCTGATGCGGGGTTTTTGAGGAGTAAGGCAATGAACAAGGACCAGCTTGTTCGGACCGCGGAGGCGATCGTGGCCCCAGGGAAAGGGATTCTCGCCGCGGACGAGAGCAGCGGAACCATCGCCAAACGCTTCGCCGCGACGGGAGTCGCGTCGACCGAAGAAACGCGCCGTGATTACCGCGAGTTGCTGTTCAGCTCGGAGGGCGCGATAAATCAATATATTTCCGGGGTCATCCTGTATGATGAAACGATCAGACAGACGGCGAAGGATGGAACGCCACTGGTGAAATTGATTGAAGCCGCGGGCGCGGCGCCAGGGATCAAGGTGGATTTGGGCGCCAAGCCGCTCGCCAATTTTTCCGGCGAGACGATTACCGAGGGTCTCGACGGCCTCCTGGAGCGGCTCAATGATTATCAACGCCTGGGAGCGCGCTTCGCCAAATGGCGGGCCGTCATTGACATCGACTCCTCCAAAGGAATCCCTTCGGCCTTCGCGGTCGAGGCGAATGCGCAAATGCTCGCGCGATATGCGGCCGTTTGCCAAAACGCCGATCTCGTGCCCATCGTGGAACCCGAGGTTTTGATGGACGGCGACCATCATATCGATCGTTGCGGCGAAGTGACCGAGTTCGTGCTGAAGACCGTTTTCATGCGCCTCTATGAGGCCCGCGTCTTTCTCGAGGGGACGGTGTTGAAGCCCAATATGGTTGTCCCTGGCCGGAAGAATCCCAAGCAGGCTTCTCCGGAAGCAGTCGCGCGGGCCACGATTCGAGTGCTTAGAAACTGCGTACCCGCCGCGGTTCCCGGCGTCGCCTTCCTCTCCGGCGGGCAATTGGATGTCGAGGCCACCGCTAATCTTGACGCCATCAAGAATCTCGGCGGACCATGGGCGCTAACCTTTAGCTACGGTCGCGCGCTGCAGGCCGCGGCTCTGCGAGTCTGGGCTGGGAAGCCCGAGAACGCGCTCGCGGCGCAGGCGGCCTTCAGCCACCGGGCTCACATGAACGCACTTGCCGCGCAGGGACGATGGACGGAAAAGGACGAACGTTTGGCGGCGTGATCATCAGCGTTGCGTTTGTCGTCTCCCCACTGGCGACATTCACGCGATAGAGCGCGGAGGTCTCGCGTTCGCGGCTGGTCAGCATATGGACGCGCGGCGCGAGCCAAGAGTTCCATTTGCCGTCCGGGCTGATGGCGGCGCCGGCCTTGACAGGATTGCCGAACAGGTCTTTGCGCGCAATGAGCGCGGCTGGCGCGTCATCGCCCGCGAGCGCCCGCGGCGCGCCGAACAGGAGGGAAACCGTCGGCGCCAAGCCGGTGAAAAGACGATTAAGCACGATCCTGTCAATGCAAGTTTTTCGCCTACCTCGTCATGAACACATCCTTGCGCGGAAACTTTTCGAAGACCGCGGGATCTTGCGAAAAATTCGTGGCGAGGATGTCGACGGGATTGCCAGCGATCCATTGCGACAGATTGATGGTCTGATAATGCCCATTATTGAAGACGATAAGGATGCGGGCTTTGTCGCGCCCGATGTTTTCTATCGAGTGGCCGAAGCCCTGAGGAATATAACCAACATCGCCCTTGCTCAGATTCTCCTGGCGCCAGCGCCCATTCGAACCAAAGAGCGACACGCGGAAGTCGCCGCTCAGCACATACTGCCACTCGGCCGCGTTGGGATGCCAATGCAATTCCCGCAGAGCGCCCGGCTCCATCTCAAGGACGACGCCCGTCATCGTGGTTGAGATGGGGAACTGGGAGCCGTCGACACGCCATTCGAGGCCGCCGTTGAATGTTTCGTAAGGCTTCTGGGAAAGTAGACTGTATTTGTGCGTCAGCGGCGGCGGCTTCCAACCTTGCAAGGGAACCGAGGGGACCGCGGGCGGAATCGTCCCCTTGGCGAAATAGACCTCGCTCTTGGGGAAGTTTTCGAACGTCGACGCCGGAAGCCCGAAATTCTTGGCGAGCAACTCCTTTGGGGCGTGACCGAGCCAGTCGGTGATGCTGAAGGTGCCAAATTCGGAAAAGTAACCATTGTCAAAGACGAGAATGAAGTGACAGGGGCTTTCGCCAAGCGTCTCCAAGACATGAGCATGACCGCGCGGAAAATACCATACGTCGCCCGGCCCAAAGTCGTTGGTCTCCGAACAGCCCTGGGGGTCGATGACCGTGGTGCGCACGCGCCCCTCGGTGACGAAAGCCCACTCGGCCGCCGTGGCGTGCCAATGGAGTTCTCGCATGACGCCTGGCTGCATGCGCATCGAAACACCCGCGAGGGCCTTGGAGATCGGCAACTGGACCACCGTGGCCTCCTTGCCGTAGCTGCCATCGATGACCCGCCCTTCGGATTTTTCCAGTTCGAACTTGAAGGTTGGCAGCTCCTTCTCCGAAGTTACGGGATCAGGAACATTATTCTGAAAGCTATTGTCGCCCCCTTCGGAACTAATGGGGATGTTGGAAGAGAACATGGAAACCTCCTGTTGAGCGCTGTTTTACGCGCGATTGCCTTGCCCGTGTCATTGCTCGGCCGAAAGGCGGCCAAGCAGCGCGCTCGGCGTCGCCTTCGGGTTGGACACGGTCTGACCAGGATACTTCAGGATTTTTGGCGAAGCGCCGCGCGCGTTGGATCTGGGATAGCCGACGACGAGATCGTCGTATGGCGCGAGGACAGCCTTCGTCATTTTGAACATTCCTTTCCTGTCTAGACATAGAGGAGCATTCGGCCATTTCGCGATGGTCAAGCACATTTCGCCGACATCACCCATGTGTGTGAACCCGCATCAAGCCGGCCCTCATGGTCGATCGGACTTAACAGACTGATTTAAGAAAACGCTTGAAGAGCAAGGCGACGGTGTCGACGTTGTCGTATATGTGTCGGTGGCCATGATGCGAAACTCCACGTTCGCGTCGATGGTAGGTCAGCTTCCGGGATCAAGCACCGGGAGCGGTCCGCGCCAGCATCGCGGCGACCCCCTTATAACTTATTGATCTAACAAACATTCACCGGAGCGAACTCCCCGCTTCGCGTCGGCGGACCTTTGCGCCGAGCGCGTCCACGCCGTCCGCGCGGCGCCTGTCGGAGGGTCTTTTTTGCTGGTCCGCGACTTGCGTGTCGCCGGTCAGACGTTCCTTTTCAGAAGGCGACCCCGATGGCGTTCACTTCTATCTGTCACACCAGCGCCGTGAGTGAAGGGAGCATGGGGCTCTTTCAGGCCGGTCGCAAGAGCGTGCTCTTGGTCTGGCCAACGGGCGGCGAACTCAAGGCCTATCGCGGGCGTTGTCCGCATGCGGATATGCCGTTGAACGACGCCGCCTTCAACGGGCAGACCGTCACCTGCTTGCACCACCAGTGGGGTTTCGACTGCGCCAGCGGCAAGTGCGTGACGCACCTCGTCCGAAACGCGCTCCACCCGTACGCCCTGCGCGTGGAGGGTGACGAGATTCAGGTCGACGTTGGACCGACCAAGGCGGCGCGTTCGCCGGCGTGATCTTCCGCCGATCGGCCGCGGCGACCAGAAGCGATTTCCAGTTAGTCGCGCGGAAATTTTGCCCGACCCGGCGGCTCCACAACAGCTTACTATCGCGAATTCGCGCGGCCTTGTGCGTCATCGCACGGCGTCACGCCGGCCTTTCGGCTTTAATGCTCCCCATGCCGCCTCGGCATGCGCGCAAGGAGCGTTCCAATGACCACGTTCTGTCTTCTGCTCTTCGTTTTCGGGCTGGGCACGATGTTCGCGGCGGGCTCCGCGCCGTAAGCGCTTGTCAAGATCCGTGACTCGCATCGACGGGCGCAGTGGCGCCTCATTTCGACTTCCCCTTCACCGCCCGCGTCCCCGGCTTGCCCATGGTGGACCTCGGCAGGGGCCGCCCCAGCGGCCTCGCCTCGCCGCCGCCGAAGTTGTGCGGGCCCATGTCGGCGTCAGTGGGTTTTCGCGCCCTGCTGCCGAGAATCCCCCCGTCTCCCTCGCGGCGCGCGGCGGAGAGATGCTTTAGCGGCCCCGCCTCGGCCAGGAGCTCCGCGCGCTGCAGGCGTTGGATTTCGTCGCGCAGCCGCGCGGCCTCCTCGAAGGCGAGATCGGCGGCGGCGGCCTTCATCCGCTTTTCGAGATCGGCCAGCACCGCCTGGAAATTATGCCCCGGCGCCAATTCGCTGTCTGTGTCGACGGTGAGATGATCGTGCTCGTAGACCGAGCCCAGAATATCGGCGATGCCGCGCTTGATCGACGCGGGGGTGATGCCATGCTCGGCGTTGTATGCCTCTTGCTTGGTTCGGCGGCGGTTGGTTTCGTCGATCGCGCGCTGCATCGAGCCCGTGATTTTGTCGGCGTAGAGAATGACCTTGCCGTCGACGTTTCGCGCGGCGCGCCCGATCGTCTGGATCAGCGAGGTTTCCGAGCGCAAAAAGCCTTCCTTGTCGGCGTCTAGAATGGCGACGAGGCCGCATTCCGGAATATCCAACCCCTCGCGCAAAAGATTGATGCCGACCAGCACGTCGAACGCGCCGAGGCGCAGGTCGCGGATGATTTCGATGCGCTCGATCGTGTCGATGTCCGAGTGCATGTAGCGCACGCGCACGCCGTTCTCGTGCAGATATTCGGTCAAATCCTCGGCCATGCGCTTGGTCAGCACGGTGACCAGCGCGCGATAGCCCAATTGCGCGACCGCCCGCGCCTCGTGCAGCAGATCGTCGACCTGCGCGCGCGCCGGGCGGATGTCCACGGGCGGGTCGATCAGCCCGGTCGGGCGAATGACCTGCTCGACGAAAACGCCGCCAGTCTGCTCCAGCTCCCATTTGCCGGGGGTCGCCGAAACGCTGACGGTCTGCGGCCGCATGGCGTCCCATTCCTCGAAGCGCAGCGGGCGGTTGTCGAGACAGGAGGGCAGCCGAAAGCCATATTCGGCCAGCGTCGCCTTGCGACGGAAGTCGCCCTTGTACATCGCGCCGATCTGCGGGACGCTTACATGACTCTCGTCGGCGAACACCAGCGCGTTGTCGGGCAGATATTCGAACAGCGTCGGCGGCGGCTCGCCCGGCTTGCGTCCCGTGAGATAGCGCGAGTAATTCTCGATGCCGGCGCAGGCGCCCGTCGCTTCCATCATTTCGAGATCGAAACGCGCGCGCTGCTCCAGGCGCTGCGCCTCGACAACGCGGCCGACGCGGTTCAATTCGGCCAGCCGCCCGCGCAACTCCTCCTTGATGCCCTTGACGGATTGCAGCAGGGTCGGGCGCGGCGTCACATAATGCGAATTGGCGTAGACCTTCACGAATTCGAGATCGACCGTCTTCTTGCCGGTGAGCGGATCGAATTCGTAAATCGCCTCGACCTCGTCGCCAAAGAAACTGACGCGCCAGGCGCGGTCCTCGTAATGCGCGGGAAATATGTCGACCGTGTCGCCGCGCACGCGAAACGTGCCGCGAATGAAATCCGCCTGGACGCGGCGGTATTGCAGCGCGACGAGATCGGCGATCAGTTGCCGCTGTTCGAGCTTTTCGCGCAGCGTGACGCCGAAGGTCATAGCGGTGTAGGTCTCGACCGAGCCGATGCCATAGATGCAGGACACCGAGGCGACGATGATGACGTCGTCGCGCTCAAGCAGCGCGCGCGTGGCGGCGTGGCGCATCCGGTCGATCTGCTCGTTCACCGAGGATTCTTTTTCGATATAGGTGTCCGAACGCGGCACATAGGCCTCGGGCTGGTAATAGTCGTNNTCTTGCCGGAGCCGGTGACGCCAAGCAGCACCTGGTCGCGCTCTCGCGCCTCGATCCCCTTCACCAGTTCCTCGATGGCGTGTGGCTGGTCGCCGCAAGGCTGATATTCGGACACCAGCTCGAATTTGACGCCGCCCTCGGATTTTTGTGGTCGCTCGGGACGATGCGGGGTCCAGGCCTTCTTGTCCCGGATGTTGGGGTCTCCGAGCCGCAGAAGCTGATCGAGACTGTCGATCGTGGCCTGCACGCCGCCGCCTTCGCCGATGTTTTGAGCGGCCTTTCCCCCGGTTTCGTCGTTAAGCCCGTACGTTTCGATATCCGCCGGGTCGAGGCCCGCGATCGCGCTAGAGTCGTAAATCGCCTGCGCCGCCTCTCCGAAACCGGCGCCGGGCTCGACCAGAGCGGGGTTGAGCAGCGCGGCCAGATGCGGCTCCAACGGCGAAAGCTCCGGCTTCGAGGCCTTGGCCCGCGTCGCGCGGACGGGGGATTTCTTCGAGGATGAGGTCATGGACGCCCTTTGGGACGCGCGCCGCGAGCAGCGGGCTCAGCCGGCAATATAAGCAGCCCGCGCGCGGATGGAAGCGGGAAGCGACGCCCGCCGCGAGATGCGCGAGCGACGCGGCGCCGATTGTGCTAAAAAGGCGCGGGATCGTGTGGTCTGGAGCCTCTCCAGCCGCGGCCGAGCGGGGGTTAATCGCCATGCGCAGGAAAATGCCCAATTGGACAAGGTTGTTGACCGATTCGGTCAAGCTTGGCGTGAGCGCTAGTCACGTGATCGCGCTGCGCATGGCGAAGCTCGCGCGCGGAGACGCCGCCGCCCGCGCCGAGAGCAAATTAATGGTCGACGAGAAGGTCAGGGCCGCCATGGAGGCTAATATGGAAGCCGCCCGCAGCATCATGACTGGCCACGCCCATCTCGCGCCCACCCGCGCTCTGAGCATCTACCAAAAACGCGTGCACAAGAATTTGAGTCGTCTGTCGAAGAAAAGGTGAGCGGCTTCCGGCGATCGCGCGCGAGCCGTTGCAACGCTCATCGCGCGACCGCCGCGGCGCGG
>PLAI01000181.1 GCA_003134075.1 Methylocystaceae bacterium
TTGTTGATTATCAAGAGCGCCTGAGTAAGCTGGCCAGAATTGGTCCTCTCTCGGTGTCGCATGCTGGAACTTTTGTTGCCGAAAGCCAGAGCGCCTATGAGGCAAGGATCGCATCTATCCTCAAGATGCTAGTAGAGCCTGAGCAAGCTCCCAAGCGACTGAGAAAAAAGAAGTCTCCACTTTTTTCTCAAATCAAGCGGATGTTCCAAAACGAACGCGTTTTGGCGCGCCCTGCGGAAGGTCTGGAGTCCCATCGGATTGTTCCTTATTACGAATTAGATGANNGGCTTGGTTGCGGACTTGGTTCTGCGTAACGGCGCGTACCATATTATTGAAACTGTCGACGCCTCTGGCGACGAACATTCTCGTCGGAAAGCCGTAGTGGATGTCGCGCTTTCTGCTCTAGTCTTAGAACGAGCGCGCATGAAGTTTGGGGAGCAATCTACACGCGCCCGGCTCGTCTACACGGCCTCTGCTGCGTTGGAACATATCGCTCAGCCTTCTCTTGAGGCTGCCGAGCATCAAGGCGCAGAGCTTATAAACTGGGCAAGCGCGGATGATCGCAATCGCTTCGTCCACTCTTTGGCGTCATTAGCAACGCCGATACAGAAAAAGCATAAAGTGCGGCTCGTTAAGCCCATAGACGGCGGGCTATTCCAATAAGCAGTCTTCCGGCTTCAGCGGAAGCCCCACGCAAAGCACGCCGCCCGCGAAGTAACCCAGCGAAAGCATGCCGAGATTCTCCATGGTCGCTTCCATAAATGCCTCCATCAACTTGTTTACGGCGACTTGAAACGCCGCTCGCGGCGCGCCGGTGAAAAAACCTTCGGTCCCCGTCAAATTTAGCGCGCGCCAAGGCGCCCAACCAGCGCGTCGCCCCTTGCTTCCGGCTCGAATGTTATACTATAACATCAGCATGTCCGAAGCCGCGCCCGTCCCTGCTTCTCCACGCGCCGCGATGCGCGAAAATGCGCGCGAGCGCGTCGCCGATGCGCGTTTTCGCTCGCCGCCGGCGCTGCGGATGTCGGCCTGGGGCCGGCTGGTTGTCGTCGCTCCGGTCGCGATCCTGCTGTGGATCGGCGTGTTCTGGGCGCTCAATTGACCCTCCACGACGCACCGAAAATCATACTCGAAAACGTGACGCTTGGCTATGACCGGCGGCCCGCCGTGCATCATGTTTCCGGCGAGATCGCGCCCGGCGACCTGCTCGCCGTCTGCGGCCCCAATGGCGGCGGAAAATCCACCTTTCTCAAGGGCTTGGCCGGTCTCATCGCGCCGATGGGAGGCAGGATTCTACGCGGCGGAGCGAAGGCCGGAGCCTTCGCCCATCTGCCGCAGGCCACCGAGATCGACCGTACATTTCCCATTTGCATTCAAGACTTTATCGCGCTCGGCGGACTGCGCCGCAAGGGGCTTTTTTCGGGCTTTAGCGGGGACGAGGACGCGCGCGTGGGGCAAGCAATTGACGCCATTGGGCTTTCCGGCTTGGAGGCGCGCGGTTTGGAGACGCTTTCCGGCGGCCAGATGCAGCGGGCGCTGTTCGCGCGGCTCGTCGTCGAGGATTGCGCGGTCATCCTGCTGGATGAGCCCTTCGGCGCCATCGACGCCGCTACGACATTGGATTTATTGGCTTTAATCGCCGCGTGGCGCGCCGAGGGGCGCACGGTGATCGCCGCGCTGCACGAGTTCGACATCGTGCGCCAGGCCTTTCCGAAAACGCTGCTGCTGGCGCGCGAAGCCATATTCTGGGGCGACACGGCGCAAGCGCTCTCGCCCGAAAATCTGAAGAAAGCCAAGGACATGGCGGCGGCTTACGACGCCAGGGCGCGGCTGTGCGAGCGGGACGAAGCGGAGCACGCCGATGCTGTATGATCTCCTGGCGGCGCCCTTCGTCGATTATCAATTCATGCGCCGCGCGCTGGTCGGCGCCTTGGCGCTGGCGCTGGCGGGCAGTCCGCTCGGGGTGTTTCTGGTGCTGCGACGCATGTCGCTGGCCGGCGACGCGCTGTCGCACGCGATCCTGCCGGGCGCCGCGATGGGCTATCTCGTCGCGGGCCTGTCGCTGCCGGCGATGACGCTCGGCGGGCTGGCGGCGGGGCTGGTGGTGGCACTGGCCTCCGGCGCCGCGGCGCGCTTTTCGGCGCTGCGCGAGGACGCTTCGCTTGCCGCCTTTTACCTTGTATCGCTGGCGCTTGGCGTCACCATCGTCTCGCTCAAAGGTTCGAATGTCGATCTGCTGCATGTACTGTTCGGCTCGGCCCTGGCGCTCGACGACGCGACGCTGCTGCTGCTCGCCGGCGTCTCGACGCTGACGCTGTTTTGCCTCGCCATTTTCCATCGCGCGCTGGTCGCCGACACGCTCGACCCCGTGTTCCTGCGCCGCGCCAGTCGGTTCGGCGAGTTCGTCCCGTTTTTGTTTTTGGGGCTGGTGGTGCTCAATCTCGTGGCCGGTTTTCATGCGCTGGGGACGCTGATGGCGGTGGGGCTGATCATGCTGCCCGCCGCCGCCGCGAAGCTTTGGACGCGCGATCTTTCCGCCGCGCTGCCGCTCGCCGGCTGCCTTGGCGCGCTGGCGAGCTATGTCGGGTTGGCGCTGTCGTTTTATTCCGGCGCACCGGCGGGTCCGGCGATCATTCTGGCCGCGGGCGTCGTGTATTTCGTGTCGTTGTGCCTTGGCCGCGCCGGCGGGCTGATCCGCAATTTGCGCCCGCGCCGGCATTTCGAGGGGTAACGATATGCTGACGCGTCGCGCGCTGCTTGCTTTCGGCCTCTGCTTCGCCTCCCCCGTCCTCGCCCAATCCCCTCCCCTGCCCGTCGTCGCGAGTTTCTCAATTCTCGGCGATTTCGTGCGCGAGGTCGGCGGGAGTGGCGTCGAAGTCTCCACCATCGTTGGTCCCAATGGCGACGCCCATGTCTATGAGCCGACGCCCGCCGACGGGCGCGCGCTCGCGCGCGCGCGGCTGGTTTTCGTCAACGGGCTCGGGTTCGAGGGCTGGATCGACCGGCTCATAGCGGCATCGAAAACCAAAGCGAAAATCGTCACGGTCAGCGCCGGCGTCGCGACGCGCCAGGGCGAAGAAGGGCTCGACCCGCATGCCTGGCAGGATGTCGCCAACGCACGCCGCTATGTCGAGAATATCCGCGACGCGCTTGCTGCCGCCGACCCCGAGCGCGCCGCGCTATACCAAGCCAATGCGACCGCCTATCTCGCCAAGCTCGACGCGCTCGACCGTGAAATCACGACGGCGCTTGAGACCATCCCGCCCGCGCGTCGAAGAATCATTTCGACCCACGACGCCTTCGGCTATTTTAGCGCCCGCTACGGGTTGGAATTCATCGCGCCGCAGGGCGTTTCCACCGAGGCGGAGGCGAGCGCCCGCGACATCGCCCGCATCATCGACGCGGTGAAGCGCGAAAAGGTCGCGGCGGTGTTTTTGGAGAACATCGCCGATCCGCGCCTCGCCCAAAGCATCGCCGCGCAAACCGGCGCGAAGGTCGGCGGCACGCTCTACTCCGACGCGCTGTCCGATGCGAAAGGGCCGGCGCCTAACTATATCGAGATGGTCCGGCATAATGTAAAAGAGCTGACAGAAGCGTTGGGCGTTAGACAGTAACGCGGTGGCCTGCCTTCTCCCACTTGTGGGAGAAGGCAGGAACGCGCAGGGAGAGAATCGTTGACCGACAAAATTCCCGTCACCGTCATCACCGGCTATCTCGGCGCCGGCAAGACGACGCTGCTGAACCGCATCCTCACCGAACAGCACGGCCGCCGCTACGCGGTCATCGTCAACGAGTTCGGCGAGATCGGCATCGACAACGATCTCGTCGTCGGCGCCGACGAGGAAATCTTCGAAATGAACAACGGCTGCATCTGCTGCACCGTGCGCGGCGATTTGATCCGCATCATCGAAGGGCTGATGCGCCGGCGCGGCAGATTCGACGCGATCATCGTCGAGACCACCGGCCTCGCTGACCCCGCGCCCGTCGCGCAAACCTTTTTCGTCGACGCCGACGTGAAGGACGCGGCGCGGCTCGACGCGGTGGTGACGCTGGCCGACGCCAAATGGCTGGTCAATCGCTTGAAGGACGCGCCGGAGGCCAAGAACCAGATCGCCTTCGCCGATGTCATCGTGCTCAACAAGACCGATCTCGTGTCGCCCGCCGAACTCGCCGAGGTCGAGGCGCGCATCAGGGGGATCAACCCCTATGCGAAGCTGCATCGCGCGATAAAGGCGGAGGTGCCGCTAAAGGCCGTGCTGGAGCAGAATGCCTTCGATCTCGAACGCATTTTGGAGATCGAGCCGAATTTCCTTCACGCCGAAGAGCATGATCACGCGCACGACGACCACGATCACCATCACACCCATCACGACCATCATCACGGCCATGAGCACAATCAGGGCGTCAACCACGCCCCCGGACATGGCCACGAGCATCATGAGCATCACGGCCATGAGGAACACGCGCCGCTCAAGGCCTATCACGACGAAGACATGCAGTCGGTGGCGATCCGGCACGAGGGCGAGGTCGATCCGGCGCGCTTCGTGCCCTGGCTCAATGAGCTGACCCAGCGCGACGGACCGGACATTCTGCGCTGCAAGGGCATCATCGCATTCAAGGACGAGCCGCGCCGCTTCGTGTTCCAGGGCGTGCACATGATTCTCGACGGCGATCTGCAACGCGACTGGCGCGAGGACGAACAACGCAGTTCAAGGCTGGTGTTCATCGGCCGCAAGCTCAAGGAAGCCGAAATCCGCGAAGGCTTCGCCAAGACGGTGGCTTGAGAGGGGCCGAGGGGGCGCTCCGCGCCCCCGGACCCCGCTGTCACCAGAATTTAAACAGCGACAGCACGCCTTTTTTCAACAGCTTGGCGTCCAACGCGCGCAGTTCCTCATAGGCCGCGCGGGCGTTGGCGCGCAGCTCCAGCAATTTTTCGTCCGACACGTCGAAATCGATGACAGCGGCCTTGATCTCGCGGCGCGCGGCGTCGAGCCTGTCTTGCGCGAAAGTGACTATGGGGTTCCGACTCATGGTCTCTCCTTTTCAAATACGACCTTGGGCCGACTTTAAGCGCCGGCGCCTTTTGGCGTGCGGCCTCGCGCTTCGCCCCCGCGCGGCGCGGCCGCCGGGGGCGCCGCGCCAAGCGACAGGAGCATTACACCAAACCCGCGAGAAACGGGAGGGAGGGCGGCTTTGTAAACCAAGATAAGGTTGCATCCTTGGCGGCGCGGCTTGCGCCGATCCCCGCGGGTGCGCGGAGAGCGGACATCGCTCCTCGCCCCAGCGCACCCCAGCCCTCCGGTCCATCGCTCGACGCCAACTCAATAATGGCGCCGGTGGCGCCGGTGGTGGCGGCCTCCGCGAATGCCCCAGCTTGAAGCGATCGCCGGTCCAGCCGTCGCGCCGACCACGCCGCCCGCGACGAGGCCCACGGGACCGGCGACGACCAGGCCAGATGTGGCGCCGAGAGCGCCGTCAAGAGTTCTTTCCGGCGTGCAAGCCGTCAAGGCGGCTCCAATGGCGACGAGGGCCACGATGAGGGGAATGCTTTTCATAATTACTCCAGTGTTGATTCTCGCAACGGAGCGAGGCGGAAGCGAGGCGTTAAGCGGCGAGCGAGTCGAATTTGTGGCTTCAAGGATCGGGAAGGCCGTCGCGCGGCAAGGGGTCGAACCGGACGCGCTGGCGAAGATCGGCTGTCAACTCGACGGTGAGCGCGAGGCGACATATATCACGGTCACAAGCGCGTCCACGCAGGGCCGGCATGGGTGGGCGTGAATGCTCCGCCCGCGGCGGAGCGGCAGTCGTCCGGCGATCGCCGTGGAGGACTCAAAAAATGCCAAAAGGTCTTCTGAAAATAATGCTGATGGGTTCGATCGGACTGTTTCTTGGCGCTGCGGTCGCTGGCTACGTCTTTAGCATGTGACGCGGCCCGCTCTTGCGCCCGCGAATCGCTGAGCGCCGCGGTTGTTCTTGAGCAAACGCAGTGTCCGAGATGATCGATGCGCGCTGCCCAAAAATGTCCCATGGCCGCCAGGTGACGTGCAAGGGCGCGCCCCCGCTTGCGACGCGCCCGTCCGCATCTGAACGGGCGGGCTCGACGCGCTTAAGGGGAGTCTCTTTCAAAGGCAGTTGTCCCGCAGGATTTCAGCGATTTTAACGCCATAATTTGTAGTCCCTTGAAGTTGAATTCTGAAAACCTCGTCTGGCTCCACTGTAAACGGACCGTTTGGACCGAAAAGCGTCACTTTCCTGACGGGCGTCCATGATCCATCGGAATTCAGTCGAAAATCGCGGCATGAAATGCCCACTTGCCTGGGACTCGGATTATCCCCGAGCCCGGGTTGCGCCGCTGCGGCGGTCGCCGCCAGCAATAGACCCGGGACCAGAAGAGCGTTTCCCATTTTCATTTTGGCGGCTCCTTCAGTGGTTGCTCGAAAGCCCCCCGCGAGCGACTGCCGACATCCGATGAATGACGCCTTTGGCCGGCCTCGCCCCCCTAGCTGATCGAAAATCATGCGCCAAGTCGGCGCCGACCGGTCTACGAGGGGCACCGCCAATCTCGGCGCGTCCCGCGAGACGCGGCGCCGAATAAATACTTGTCGCGGCGGCCGTCTTTATCAAGAGACGCGACGACGGCGCATACGTCGCGTGCCGCCATTGCTCGCGGATTATGAAAGCCTTGGAGGAGGAATCGAACCCGGCACAAGGATCCACGGTTATTGCCGATCGGCGCTCTTAGAATGAGGCCCTGACAAAAAACTCCTCGCCTCCGTCGCAGGTGACTTTGCCGACAAGCCCGTGGGTTATCGCCCCTCCGGCGGTCGGGATATGACCAGTCCAAACACAATCTTTTTTGTTATCGGTTCTTTTTGACATAGTTATCGTATATATGCCTTCATTCAACGAGCCATCAACATCATACGACAGCATATTCCCATTATCGAACTGCATGCTCGCGGTACCGGATATTTTGTTATTGTCTATCGTTAGTGTCCACGTGCCTTGGCTTCCCGTAATACCGGACGTGCCTACCTCCGTTACATACCAAATTTTGGCTGCCGCTAGGACTGGCGCGCTCATGGCGACAAAAATTGCGGCGGCATTCAGAGCGCGTTTTATCATCTTGTCCCCCCACTTCGTTGGATCGAGTGATCCTCGATGCATATGGAGTAAGGAGCGCGCTTGGCTAGCGAGGCGACGGCCCGGGAGCCTACCCGGCGAAGCTCCGACGATTTGCCGACGGACGCCTGAATTAGACGCCCCTCGTGAGAGAGGCTTTCGGCGTTTGGAACGGAATGGCTGGCGCAACGTTTGTGAACTGCGTGGCTTAGGCGCAGTTTGGCGGTTCGGCGAAAGGAAGCCGGTTTTGAGATGCAAATCGTCGGGCCGTTACAGAGTGTCGCGCGCGGGCTTCCAACCGGACAGGCAGCGCAACGGCAATTTGACATTTCGTCGGCGAGGCGCCTGATGTTCTCGCGGCGGGCCTCGTCGTCGGCGGCTATACTCTCTCGGGCTTATGGGCGACTGGGCTTTTTGTCGGGTTCGATCTGATCCTCAGGGGCGTTGCGATCGCGCCTCGGAGCTGAACCCCATTTCCGAATGAACTGTGGCGGAGCCTGCGATGCAGCTCGGAACGGATTTTATCCTGGATGCCTTAGCTTGCGAAGGCGCGAACCATCTGTTCATGGTTCCTGGCGGGCTCATTGACCCGTTTCTCCCCGCTCTCGGCAGACAAAAGGCGCTGACGCCGATCATCGCGGCGCAAGAGGGCGGGGCGGCCTATATGGCCGACGGTTATGCGCGGGGAAGCGGGAATTTCGGGGCCGTCTTGTGCATCGGCGGCCCGGGCCTCGCCAACGCCGTGACGGCGATCGCCACGGCGCAAACCGACGGCTCGCCTGTGTTCATCATGAGCGGCGAGGTCAGCAGCGTCCTCGAGGGACTTGGTATGTTTCAAGACGCCAGTCCGCAGACGCTCGATGACGTCACGATTTTGAAGCCGATCGTCCGCTACTCCTCTTCCGTCGACAATCCGAGGAGCCTGCCGCATCTCCTCAAGCACGGGATGCTGCTGCTTCGGACCCAACCCCGCGGGCCCGTCCATCTGTCTCTGCCCGGCGACAGCCTGACCAGCGAAGTCTCGGCGAAATATGCAAAGGTCGAGGCGGCTCTGAGCAATTGCGATCCTCTCTCTCTCACGGCGGCAAAATCATCGCTGCGGCATTTTCATCGCGCGGGCGGCGCCGCGCCGGAGAAGATCGCAATCCTGGCCGGCGCGGGCGTCGAGCACGCCCATGCGGCGCGGGCGCTGAGAGAATTCGCGGAGCTGTGGGGGATTCCGGTCGCCACGACTTTGAGGAGCAAGGGCGTGCTCCCCGAGGATCACCCTCTTTCGCTCGGCGTCTTTGGCTATGCCGGAACGCATCATTCCCGCATGGCGCTGCTGGATGCGCCGCTCGACTTACTGATAGTCCTGGGGTCGGGCCTCAACGAACGCGACACCATGCATTGGGCGCTGCAAATCGCGCCCCAAGCCTCGATCAGCGTCAATCTCGCGCCGGCGAACATCGGCATGCATGCGCAAGACGGCGGCGTCGTCGGAGACTGCGGCGCCTATTTGAGGTATTTGCTCGATCACACCGACGAATTGAGACCCTCGCTGGAAACGACGCGCGCGGCGCGCTCCGCCTGGCTCGCGGGGATTCGCTCGAAGGATCGATTGCAGGATATCGAGAACTGCGCCAGCGACGCCGCGCCCATTCATCCGGCGCGCGTCATCCGCGAATTGAGGAAAGCGCTCCCGCGTGACGGCGTGCTCGTGGTCGACTCCGGCGCTCACCGAGCCTTCGCGGGCCACTACTGGGAAGCCTACGAACCGCGAACCTATATTTCGGCGACAAATCTCGGTCCGATGGGCTGGGCCATCCCCGCCGCCGTCGGCGTTCAATGCGCGCGCCCGCTGCGCAGGGTCGCCGTGATCACCGGCGATGGCTGCATGCGCATGAACGGAATAGAGGTCTCCACGGCGGCGCGCTATCGCTTGCCGATCGTCTTCGTCGTGATCAACAACGCCGCGCTCGGCAATGTCTGGCTGCGCGCGCATAAGTTCGGCGCGGTTCCCGACGAACTGACGCGACTGCCCGACCATGACTGGGCTGGGTTCGCCAGGTCTTTGGGCTGTCGCGGCGAAACAGTCCGCGATCCGGCCGATCTCGCCGGCGCCTTCGAGCGCGCGCTCGAGGGCGAAGGTCCATGTCTCGTCGACGTGAAGGCCGACAAGGCGTTTGCGACCCCGGTCGAGGATTGGGCGGCGGCCGTCGCGGCCTATTCCTTTCACGAGTGAAAAAGAGGCGTTTATGGCGCGCTTGCCCTTCGACCCCGCGACGCTCTCGCCCTCCGACCTCGCCATATATAACCGCATGGTCGAGCGACGGAACGCCCAGGGCGCGGGCTTCGGGGGACCCTATCGCGCATTGATGAATCATCCCCAGCTTTGCGAGAAGATCGAGGACCTGGGTTATTTTCTGAAATTCCAGGGCAGCCTTCCCCGTGAGGTGTACCAGTTCATCGTACTTTGCGTCGCAAGAAGCACGGGGGCCGCGTTCGAATGGAGCGACCACGTCGAGCACGCCAAGGCGGCGGGCGTGCCACTATCGGCCATCGACGCCCTTCGGCGGGACGGACTCTCGCACGGCGACTTTCCCGCGCCCTTCGATCTCGTCGCCGAAGCGCTGGGCTCGACTTTGTGCTGGAAGGAGGTTCCGGGGGCGCTTCAAAGTCAGCTCATTGAGCGATACGGCGTTCAAGGCCTCGTCGAGCTGGTCGTCCTATCCGGCTTTTACCAGATGTTCTCGGCGATCAATCAGGGCTTCGCCATTTCCGCGCCGGACGGCGCTTCCGGCCCGTTCGCCTGATTTATAAGACTGCGCGCGGGAAGCCCTTGGTGCGATTTGCCGGCGGCCTTTGGGAATTGGAGCGCCGCTTGCGCGCGCTTTCGCGATTGGGTGAAGGCGGATGCATGGAAACGCATCACGGGCTCTATGGCGCGAGTCCAGCCGCGAGCATGGCGCCCAACCCGACGATGAATACCAAAAACGTGCTGATGTCCATTGTCGACCCCTTTGGCGTCAGCCGTAAATCCATCCATTCGTGATAGACGCCGCCTTTGAGTGAGCGATGGCGTGCGTGTTCGTCATCGCGGGGCTTTCCACGGCGAAAACGCGAACCAGAGAGAGGGCGATTAGCGCGAGCAATAAACGGCGCAGCATGGCCGGCGTCAGCATTGCGACCTCCCCCTTGGGCATGCCGTTTCGGCATGAACCGACATTCGCCGGATGGTCGGTGGAATGTCGCGAGCACCAGGGATTGAGCATCGCAGGGTCCAATCCGATCAAGCTCGCATAATTACGTAGTCGTTGAATCCGGCTCGCCTTAACCGCTCACATGGTAAATTTTCTTATCGCGGCGGGCTTCGCCGCGCGGATACCTGCGTCGGCCAAAGCCATGTTGGTATTCCATGTTGAAATCGAGAAGCCGCCAACAAAGACGCCAACAATTTTCGCGGAGACAAACGAACGCCCAAGGACGCCGCCGAACGCTATATCGCGTCTAAGCAACTGTTTTCAGGTTATTTGCAAATATTTGCGGACGTTGTTGAACGTCCATTTGGAGGCCTCGGAGG
>PLAI01000318.1 GCA_003134075.1 Methylocystaceae bacterium
ACCTAGCGATTAACAGTCGCGTGCTCTACCAGCTGAGCTATCGGGGAAAATCTAAGGTGGGGGCATATAGCAAGGGTCGGAGGCGTTTGCCAACCCCCCATCGAAGATTGAATCCAATTGAGATCGGAGAGGGCCGCTACTCGGCGCGCCAGGCGGGGTTCGCGAAGGTTTTCGCGGCCCGCGACGAGAGATCGCGCCGTCTCAACCGTTGAGCCGCGCGGCGATCTTGGGCCGCAGGAGGGTGCGCAGGCCCGCGATGTCCAGGGCCGCCACCGCCGCGAGGTAGACGGCTCCCCCCACTAGAATTTGGGCGGTCATCGCGGCCGCGCCCGGCGGCATGCCGCGCAGCGGCAGAACGGCGCAGAGCATCGCCGCGCAGCCGGCCAGCGCGCCGAAAATATCGCGTGGTCTCGGCCACATCGGCTCCAGCCAGGACAGCATCGCCGTGACGGCCGCCATTCCCGCGAGGCTCGAAATCGATTGCGCCAGGGCGTAATTCGAGGCGTCCCTGGTCGTCGCCAACAGCCCGATGGCGAGCAGATTGGCGATCACCGCCACCAGAGCGGCGATAACCAGCGGCGCCAGCCGGTGCGCGATCTGAAAGGCGGGGTTGATCGCATAGTTGATCAGCGCGAAGGCGGCTAGGGCAGGGGCCATCAGCGCGAAATAATGCGCGTAGGGGCCGCGAAAGCTCTCTGGGACGAACAAATGTTCGAAGCTCGGCAGGATAAGCCAGCAGCCGAGCACCGCCGGCGCGACGATGGCGAAAACGACGCCCATGTTGGTCGAAACCTGGGCTCGCGCGCTCTCCGGGCCCGCCGTCTTTTCGTGAAGCACGGCGAGCTGGAACAGAATCACGTCTAGCGCCGAACCAATCGCGCCGACAATGCGGACGCCGATCTCATAGGCGAGCGAATATTGTCCGGCTTCGGCGAAGCCGAGCGACTGCGAGACCAGAACACGATTAAGCAGCGGAACGGACTGATAGAGAATGTTGGCGCTAATGATCGGCATGCCGTAAGCCAAAAATCGCATTCCCAACGCACGCTCGGCGCGCCCATCGCGCGCCGCGTCGTCGATGAGCCCGCCGCGTCCGGCGAACAGCGCGCCCAGGACGCTGACCATCATGCCGACGATCGCGACCCGCGCCGAGCCGAACCAGAAAGCGCCGCCGACCGTGAGCGTGAAGGCGAGCGCGTTCTTGGCGACGACGAGCAAACCGTAGGACTTGTCGAGAAAGCGCGCGCGCAGCAAGGCGCAGGCGAAATCGAACAGTCCGTTGGAGATGGAAACGCCGATGGCGAGCCCGGCCAAATCAGGCGACAGCGGCAGATCTAGGCCGGATGCGTAGACGCCAAAGGCCGCCAGACTCGCCGCGAAGGCGATCCAACCGAAGGCGGCGGCAAGCGTCGCGCGCACGTTCGGGCGCTGGAGCCGGTCGCGCTCGGAGTAAAATCTCGTCGCCGCGAATCGCAGCCAGTCGAACAACAGCAGTTGAATGACCACGGAGGCCGACAACGCCAAAACAAAGCGGCCATATTCGGCGGGGCCCAGAAATTTCGCGACCAGCAGGCTGACCACGAAATTCAGCAGGCTGTTCACTGTAAAGACAAGCATCATCCACATGCCGAATAGGACTCCCGCGAATACGCTATTGCTGGAACCTCAGGCCGACGAGAAAGACGTTGGCGGTGTAATCGTCTCCCGCTTCGTTGCTGCCGAGCCGCTCATGGGAATAGCTGGCGTGGAACGCGATTGAACGCGTGATTTTGTAATCGAGCCTCACGCCGGCGGTGTAGCCGTTTTCCACCAGTGAAACGCCCTGATACTGGTTGTTGAAATAGGTTCCGAGCGCCGTCACCGTCAGATTGCGGAGCAGATCGTGCGCCAACTCCGCGGCGATCGTGCGCGAAATCGCGCCGGAAGCGCCGGTCAGAGTCGTCTCGTTGAGCGTCGTCGCGCCGCGCAGCGTCAGCGTCGTCAGCGGCGTGGGCGTATAGATCAGCGCGGCGTCGACGGTCGGCCCGCGCAATTGCGGCAGGCGAACGTCCTGGTAGTCGCGCTCGGCATAGCCGCCCGAGGCCTGGCCATGCAGGAGATCGCTGATCTTCACCTCCGCGCCCCCGCGCAACGCCAATCCCTCGCTGTCTCGATAGTAGCCATAGGGATCGACTGGCGAGTCGTGCACGCGCGTGTCGTAAGTTCCCTCGACGAAGGGCTTTAGGCTTGGCGAGATCTCGTAGGCGACCCGGCCGATGACTCCGTAGTCGTTGAAATCCGTGCTCGCGAGATTGAGCGTCGAGCCGTCGGAATAATAGGCGTCCTGGTACATCGTGCGGTCGAAGGCGCCGCGCAGCGATACTTCCAGCCGGTTGAATTTCTCGGTGACGCCGGCGGCGGTTCCGGAGGAGACTATGACGGGACGGTTGGTCACGGTGACGCCCGCCGATCCCGACGAAATCGCCGGCGCGCCCGGGCGCTGCGTATCGAGACTGAAATGGCCGAGCACGTCGATGGCGGTGTCGCGCGTCACGTCGTAGCGGCCGACGAAACTTCCGGCGCCGTCCGGGCGGCTGGCCTGTTCGTAGTCGAGGTAGTCGACATAGCCGAGGCGCAGATCGGCCTGGAGATTGTCCCGCTCCCAGTCGGAGCGAAGCTTGAATCCGCCGTCGGCGCGAAGCAGCTTCGAACCGGTTGGAGCGGGGACGTTGCTCGAGGAAAGACGATCCGGATTGCTGTCGTAGCCGGTCGAAGTTTCGACGAACGGCGTCAAACGAAGCGAGCCGACGCCGATGCCGACCGGATCGTATGGATTGAGTTCGACGACGGGCTTTGGCTTCGCCTTGATCGTGGGCGTCACGGCGACGGTGGGGCCTGCCTCCGGCGCTGGCGCGTCGGGTCGCGGATGCAGGCGCAAGGCGCGGCGCGCCGCGGCCGAGGTTTTATAGGGTTCAAGCGGGGGCAGGGAATTTTTGGACGGATGCGGCGCGCCGGCGTGAACGCGATGGGGAGGATAGGGTTTCGGCAGCCTCGTCCTCGGACGCGGGGCGCCGTAATTCGCCGCGCCTGGCGCCGCATCGTCCGCGTTCGCGCCGGTCGTGGAGGCGTCGCCCTCGGGCCGGAAGCCGCGAAGCGAATCGCCGCGCATCGGGTCGGCGGTCATGTTCCGGTTTCCGAGCGGCGAGACATCGCGCGCGTCGCCGGGCGATGGCTCGATCGCCGGCGCGAGGGGAAGCTCCTGGCTTCGCGCCTGTTGCGCCGGCGCCAGCAACAGTGCGGCCTCGAGCGACGCGGCGACGCT
>PLAI01000037.1 GCA_003134075.1 Methylocystaceae bacterium
AGTCCTGGGCGAAAGGCGCGGTCTGGTAATGCAGTCCGCGGACCGTGCCGACATCGCGCGACAGCGAGTGATTGTCCTGCGCGCACTGGTAGTGTAGCCCCGCCTTCTCCCAGGTCGCGGCGTTGTGCGTCTCGCAGAAAAAGCCGCGCTCGTCGCCAAACTTTTTCGGCGTCACGAGCTTCAAACCTTCGATTTCAAGATCCTCGAACAAGGCCGCTCTTCCTTGGCGATCCCGTGACCGCTTCATGACCGCTTCTTGGCGCCGGACGGCGGCGATCTCATGGCGCCGAAGCGCAGCCGCGCGCATATTCTCCCAAACGCTCGCCGCGATAACCGCCCGATCGGATCGCCCCCCACCAGACGGGATTGTCAAGATACCAGCGCACGGTCTTGCGCAGCCCGGTCTCGAAACGCTCGGCGGGACGCCAGCCCAATTCGCGCTCGATCTTGGCGCTGTCGATCGCGTAGCGCGTATCGTGGCCGGGACGATCGCCGACGAAAGTGACGAGGTCGCGATACCCGCCCGCGCGCGGACGAAATTCGTTCATNNCGTTCATCAACTCGCAGATGGCGTAAACCACATCGATCTTGCGCCACTCATTGCGACTGCCAACATTATAGGATTCGCCCACGACCCCTGGCGCGCCACCAGCATCAGCGCCGCGGCGTGATCCTCGACATAAAGCCAGTCGCGAATATTCTCGCCGCGGCCAAAGACCGGCAGCGGTTTGCCTTCGATGGCGTTGAAGATCATCAGCGGGATGAGCTTCTNNAGCAATTGGTGACGATGGTCGGGAGGCCGTAGGTGTGCTGCCATGCGCGCACGAGATGGTCCGAGCCGGCTTTCAATGCGGAATAGGGCGAGTTCGGCGAATCGGGGGTGTCCGCAGAATGATCTGATCCGGCTTGCCATCGTCCGTCGTGGCCACCGCGGCGACGAACGGCGTCTTACCTGCCGCGCCGCGTCCAGGCCGGCCTGGACGCTGGCCACCGATATAGGCTTCGTCCATCTGCACCTTGCCTTTCAGCTTCTTGCTGGCATTGCGTTCCAACATGACCCACGCCAGCTTGTGCTTCATCACCCAGACAGTCGTCTGTGTGACGCCAAGCCGGCGCGCAAGCTCGATGCTGGAAATCCCCTTCTTCGATTGGGTGACGAGATAGATTGCTTTGAACCAGAGGCGCAGCGGCAGCTTGCCGGAGGCGAAAATAGTTCCAGCCTTGATGGACGTCTGCTTGCGGCAGGCGTTGCACTGAAACAAACGCCGCGCGCCGCGCTTTACGATGCAATGGCCGCCTGCGCCGCAGTCTGGACAGACGAAACCATCGGGCCAACGCCAGCCGACCAGCGCCACATGGCATTGCTCCTCGCTGCCAAACAATTTGTCGAAACCGACCTCGCTGAGGCCTTTCTGGAATTACACCATATTGCGCGCCATGCCCGAACCTCCCCGAAAACAATATGTTCGTTATTTGTTCTAACGACAAAAGCATGGCTGATGCAACTGCGTAATCAGGTAAGCTTTTGCCCATCCAACGCCAAGGGAGGCTGCGCTAGAGCAAGCTCTTATCGAAAAAGTTTATCACCTTTTTCGATAAGAGCTTGCTCCAACATTTTGATTCTGGGCGATTTCTTTTCGTTCGAACGATTCCGTTCGAACGGAAAGCGCTCTAACGCGCCTTGGCGATCGCGCCGATCAAACGGCCGGCCGCCCTCACGACCCCGATCCGCTCTCTTTCCTGATCCAGCAGATGCGAATAGGCTGGCATGGCAAAATTCGCTAACGTTTTGATCAACCGAGCCGGTGTCAAATCGGCAGGGCGTATCGCGCCTTCACGCCAGAACTCAGGGCGGCGATCGTGAACCCGGATCAACTATCAAAGGCGCGTCAACGCCATGATCGGCGTCATGCGCGGAGAGCCATTAGGATTGCGTACGCGGCGGTTGTCGTCGCTCATCAGATTGCGTCGATCTGAGTGCTGGCGATCTTGGCCGCATGGCTCTTTCTCTATGCTCCGACGAAGGTTTCGGACCATCCCGACACGGGACCGCGTTCTTCCTGAGTTTCGCGCGCGTTTGTCCGGCGCCAGCGGGCGCCGTTCGCCAGACTTTGACCGTCAGAGCGTGCCGGGGCACGTTTTCGCGAACGGCCCGTCAAGCCGGTTCGCGTAGTCCACCCAGCGCAGGCGAACGGCGACAATCGTGCCGAGAAATTTGACATATTCGAGCGCTCGCTGCCGTAAGCTATCGGTCGGCGAGGACGCCTCATCGACAGGATATGGAATCAACTTGAGATGCGGGAGCGCGCCCGACAGCGCGGCCAGGGCGCGCGCCATATGCCGCTGGGAGGTGATCAATAGCAAAGCTCCGGTCAGTCCCCGGCGATCAACCCAGCATTTCGTGTCCCAAGCGTTCTGAAACGTGTTGTCGGCGCGTTCACCCCATTCGACGCAGCATTCGACCAGCCGTCGTAAATCGGCGATATTTTGGTTTCGTGCGGAGAATTGGCCGACAAAGTGAGCGGGAAGAATGCCAGCGCCCGCGTTCACGCCAGAGACGTAAAGCCGGGGCACCGCGCCAGCGGCCATGAGTTGAAGGCCCGCGTCAACCCGTTCGAAAGCGCCCGTGAAAACTACGGCCGCAGATACCTGGTGGACCTCGTCCTCTGTCGGCACGGTGAACGAATCGAAAGCCGCGAAGTCTAAACCAACGCTGACCAGCGCCATGCCGAGAAAGTTGCGTCCGCCGATGCGCGTCAACGCTATGCCGAGTCTGCGGCATAATCGTCCTAATAGGATCGCTCCAACGACCAAAGGCAATCGCCGCTCCGGGCCGGGCGTCCCATGAAGAAACAGGTTCATAGCGCATTCATCCAACGCAGGGAAAGATGTCGCCTTCAAGGCCCGGGGCAAACTGACCGCGGCGGGCAAAATGCATGGGACATGGCGCTGTTCGCTCGGGAGAAGGAAGAGTTTCTTCGGCAATTCCTGAAACTCGAGAATGGATTGCCGAGCCACGACAGTTTTTCCCGCGTGCTCCGTTTGCTCGATCCGGAGTCGTTTGGCGACTGCTTTCAAAAGTTCATGGACAAGTTTTCGGCGGCCTGCCAAGGCGTCGTCGCATTGATGGCAAGGTTCTGCGGCGCTCCTTCGACAAGGCCAGCGGCAAGTTGCCGCTCCAGACGGTCTCCGCCTGGGGCTGGCGCAGGCCGCCACGGACGCCAAGTCGAACGAGAAAGCGCCACCAATCGCCCGGGCTGACAGCCACTGGATAAATTACCCGGGAACGCTTATCCCGCTACTTCCGGTGGGATCAACATATTGTATGTGATGGGCTTGTTCGCGATGCCGATTG
>PLAI01000323.1 GCA_003134075.1 Methylocystaceae bacterium
TCCTCAACCCCGCCTGACGGAGGCGTGCGCAGCTTGGCGCGGTTCAAGACGCCCGGACGCAAGGTCGATAGGGGCCCGTCGCGACGCGTTCTGGGCCCGATCAAACGTCAAATGAACGTTCGCGCTGCCAAAACCGGCCTGGCGATCAAGCTGTAACGTCAGTCCGACGGGCTGCTAGGGCGCACCTTTCAGACAAGCTCCCCCCTTCAAGGCGCACAACTCCGAGTTTCCCGACCGGCCCCATCCGGCAAGCCCGGCGGCGAAAGCTGCAAACGTCGCGGCTCCCTGAAATCTGCAAACCGAAACCCTCTGTGCCCGTCCGACAAGCTCGCAGAATCACGCAAGATCTCGTATTTGAAGCATTATTTTCGTCGTTGCGGAACCTTCGCCATTGGTTGGCGTTGTCAAACGGCGTAGGCAAATCGTTGGCGGTTCGGCTCGGGCCGCGCTAATCGTTTCGCATTGTGGAGCATCCGAATGTTCGGACCGAATATTTTCCCTCTCGCACGCCTCGTCGCCACTGCGCTATTAGCTTCCACCGCTCTCGCCGCCGCGCAATCCATGGAGGGACAGGGCTGGGACGCCACGACGCGCAACAATTTTTACACGCAGGATCAGGGCACGCGGCTCATTCCCTGGAGCTGGATTTCGGCGCTGGAACAGGCCAATGGCGCGCCCTTCATGGCCGATGGCCTCGCGCGCTACGGCTATCTGCCCAATCCGGGCAGCGCGCCAGCCGGCTTGCCGGTCGGCTTCATGGTCGCCCGGGGGGGCGTCGACGAGCCTTCGCTCGGGCTCAATTGCGCCGCCTGCCACACGCGGCAGATCGAGCATGGTGGCAAGAGCTATCGCATCGACGGCGGCCCTTCGCTCGCCGACCTCGGCGCCTTTTGGGCCGATCTCGATGCGGCGGTGGGCCGCACGCTGAACGACACGGCCAAATTCACCGGTTTCACCAAAGCCGTGCTCGGCGCGGAGTGGACGGACAAAAAGCAGGAGATGCTGCTGCTGAAAGTCCAGGCGTGGTATGCGCCCTTCCACGCCATTTCCGACGGCGGCCTGCCCAAGCCCGGCAAGGACCAGCCATGGGGCAAGGGCCGGCTCGACGCCGTCGGCATGATTCTCAACCGCGTCGCCGGTCTCGACATCGGCGCGCCCGAGGACAATTACATCATCAAGGACAACATCGCGCCGGCGAATGCGCCGGTGCGCCCGCCATTTCTGTGGAACGCGCCGATCCAAAACCGCACGCAATGGCCGGGGTTTGCCGAGAACGGCAATGAAATATTGGCGCTGTCGCGCAACCTCGGCCAGGTCTATGGCGTCTTCGGCGTGTTCCATCCCAAAAAGGACGACTCGCACCCCATCGGCTATGATTATCTTGGCGACAATTCCGCCAATTTCGATGGGCTCGCCGCGCTGGAAAACGATATCATCGCGCTAAAGCCGCCGAAATGGCCTTGGGCCGTCGACGCCAAACTCGCGGCCGTAGGCGAAAAGATTTTCAACTGGACAACCGCGCTGGGCGGCTGCGTCGAATGCCACGGGATCAAAACCCTGGCCGACGGCAATTGGGTGACGCCGGTGACGCCGATCGCGCAGATCCGCACCGACGCCAAGGAATTGCAGAATATGGGTCGCAAGGTCGACACCGGCGTGCTGAGCGGCGCCTTCATCCCCTTCCTCGGCGAGCCTTTGAACAAAATCGACAACGCCGTGAGCGTGCTTGGCCTCTCGGTGCGCGGCGCGGTCCTACAGCATTACTTCCCCGATGTGCGGATGGACCCGAATTTGCGCCGGTTGCTGTTGAAATCGCACAAGGCGCTCGACGTGGTGATCGAGACGCTCGATCCGCGGCTCAAAGCCGATGTCATGAAAAAGATCGACGCCATCAAGGGCGCTTATCCGATTCCCGGTTTGGGCGCGCCTCCGCCGCCCGGTTACGAAGCGCGGGTAATGCAGGGCATTTGGGCCGCCGCTCCTTATCTGCACAATGGCTCGGTGCCGACGCTCGCCGAACTGCTGAAGCCCTCGAACAAGCGCGTCGAGTCGTTCAAGGTCGGACCCGCCTACGATCCCGAAACCGTCGGCCTCGCCGTCGAGCAGCCGAATTCCAGCACGACGCTGGCCACCACCGGTTGCGAAAATCCGGTCTCGGGCGACAGCCATTGCGGCCACGACTTCGGCGTGACGCTCACCGACGAACAGAAAAAGGCTCTCCTCGAATATCTCAAGACCTTGTGACGCGCGCGCCGCGCGAGGCGATGCTGTGAAGACCGCGGCCATGTCCGGGTGCCGCAAGGACATGGAGTCTTTGTGCCCGAGCCGGAGCGGAGCGCCTTCCTTCGAGGGGAAGCCGGTTCGCGGGAGAGGGCGCGATAAAACAGAAATGCACATGCCCGATCTGATGCAATCAGATTGGAAGAGGTTTTGGAAAACAAAACAACACGCGCCCCGATCGGATGGCCAACGGCCGCTTTGACAGCTGGCGCGGCATTTGGGGAGGAAAGACCATGAAACGAGCCTCGATTACGGCGCTGCTCTTTTGCGCGCTGATGGCGCGCGCGCAGGCGGCGGATTTCACCCCCACCCCATTGGAGGCCCCACCGGCGGGGGAAACGGAACAGATCGGGCAGATTGTCGATCTCACCGTGCAGCTGCTGCAATATCGCTATGGCGACAGCCTCGCGCGCCGCGGCGTCCACGCCAAGGATCACGGTTGCGTCAAGGGAACGCTCGCCGTCGACGCCGATATTCCGGAGGCGCTGCGCGCCGGCGTGTTCGCCGCGCCCGGCAAGAGCTATGACGCCTGGGTGCGCTTCTCCAACGCCACCGGCGTCGTGACGGCGGATTACGACACGGCGCACGACACGAACACTGGCGCGACGACGCACACTGCGACGAGCCGGGGCATGGCGATCAAGCTGATGGGCGTCGAGGGCGCGACTTTGTTCGACGAGCCGCGCGCGAAGACCCAAGATTTTCTGCTGATCAACCAGCCCATGTTCGGCTTCGGCGATGTCGCCACCTATCTGAAAGTCACGCAGCTACAACTGCAGTTCAAGGACAACAATGCAGCGATCTTCGGCGTCCTGTTCGGCAAGATCCCGCATCCGACCATCGCGCCGATGAGCCCGCCCGACATCGCCAAGACCGCGGCGATCCTCGCGCGCATCGGCGGCGACAAAATGAGCAATCCACTCGATGGCCCGTATTTTTCGGCCTCGCCCTTTCTGTATGGAAGAGGCCATGCGGCGAAATTCAGCGTGACGCGGCGCGATCCAGAAAACCGTCCGATCGACGAGTTCCCGAGCGACAACGCCTTGCGTCAGGCGATGAAACACAGCCTTTCCATCACCGACGGCAAGCCGGTCGTATATGATTTTTCCGTGCAGCTGCGGCCCGACGGGCTTTCGCCCGGCGACGCCGCTTTCCCGATCGAGGACGCCGCCTTCGAGTGGAAGGAGACAGCGGCCGCCTCCTATCGCAAGGTCGCGACGCTCACCATTTCGCCGCAGGATTTCGACAATCCGCTGCGCATCACCGAATGCGAGCATCTGGTGTTCACGCCCTGGCACGGGCTGACCGAGCATCAGCCGCTCGGCGGCATCAACCGGCTGCGCCGCGCCGTCTATATCGCCTCGTCGCAATATCGCGCCCAGCCGCGCGAACCGTCGAAATTCCCGGTCGATTATCCGAAGTGAGGGAAGCCGCCATGCGCCGCGCCGCCTGTCTCGCCCTGTTGCTGACGCTCGTCGTTCCCGTCGCCGCCGACGCCCAGAGCTATGGCGGCGCGTCCGCCCCGCCGCCCGCGCCCACCGCCGCACCCGCGGCGGACTGGAGCGCGCGGCGCAAGGCGCGCGACGAAATGCTCGAGGCCTATCTGGCCAAGGATCCGGTCGCCTATCGCTGGTTCGCCGATTTTCCCTTCGGCGTCTCCAGCGGCGTCCCCTATCTCGTTCTGAAGCTGCTGCCGCGGCTCGCGCCGGAACAATGGGGCAGCGAGGCGAATTTTCTTGATGTCGTCGGGCTGTTCGTCGACGAGCGCGAGCCCGGCTATCCGATCGCGCGCGGGTTCGGCTTCACCGGCCTCTCGCGCGCAGAGTCGGGGGGCGCGCCGGATTTCGCCGCGCTGAGCTGCGGCGCCTGCCATATCGGCCGCGTGCGCCTCGCCGACGGCGCGCTGCACTATCTCGACGGCGGCGTGAATACGCAGTTCAACCTCGTTCAATATCGCGTGCGCGTCGCCGCTACGATCGACAAGATCACGAAAGGCGCAAAAACGCTCGACGAAAGAATCGAGCGCGCGACCGCTTCCATTCTCGACGCGCTGGCCAAGGTCCATGCCGAGGACAAAAATTTCTTCTACAAAAGTTACAGTTTCGGCGGAAAGCGTTTCGACGCCCAATATGAAGCCGAGCAAATCGCGCTGTTCCAGAAAGACGCTCCGGCGCTGGTGCGCGGATTTCTGATCCGCGCCGGCCTCGAACTCTCGTCCTTCCTCGATCTCCTCGCCAAAAACTACCAGGGATTCGAGGGGCCGATGACGGCGGGCTTCGGCGGCATGGCCGACGCCACCGGCGTCAGCGTCTCCATGGCCTTCGCCGCCGCCAAGGCGGATGGCGAAGCGCCAGATCCGCAAACGGCTTTGCCGCCGACGGCGGGTCTCACCGATTTCATGGCGGTGTGGGAGCAGGGCAAGCGCCTCGCCCATTGGTCCGCCGACAAGAATAGCCTGATCGACGGCGGCGGCCAGTGGAACGGCAACATTCCCATTCCCATGTTCCGCAATCTCGCCGCCGAACTCACGCTCGGCCTCGGCGCCGACACCGACATTCGCATCGCCGCCTTCGCCGAGCGTCTGTTGCGCGATCTTCCGGCGCCGGCCTATCCGTTCGAGGTCGATCTCGCTCTGGCGAAAAAGGGCGAGGCGCTGTTCGCGCAAAATTGCGCCGTCTGCCACAAGCCGCACAATGGCGCGGTCTACGACATGGGCTCGAACAAGGGCCGCGCCCGCGTCGTCAGCCAGTCCATCGCCGAAGGCGCCAGAACCAGCTTCACCGGCGTCTGTCCGCCGCAGCGGGCCGTCGACCTGCCGCCGGCGGGAACGCGCGTGACGCCGTGCGCTGAATTCGACGGGGTTTCGCTGGCCGGCCGCACCGATGTCGCCATGGCCGATCCCGCCCTGCACGACGGCTATAATGCGCTGCCGCTCGGCGGCGTCTGGGCGCAGGCGCCCTATCTGCACAATGGCTCCGTGCCGACGCTCTATCATCTGCTCGCGCCCGCCGAGCGCCCCAGCGTCTTCGTCAAGGGCCGGCTGGATTACGACGCCAAACTTGTCGGCTACGCCTTCGGCGAGGATCCCGCGCGCAAGGAAGGCTATCGATTCGACACCTCCGCCTTCTCCGCCGTGTCCAACAAGGGCCACGATACGGATGTCGAGATCCATGGCGCCGTGCGGCGGCTCGACTGGTCGAAAGACCGGGACGGCGCCATGGCCCTGATCGAATATATGAAGACGCAGTGACCCGGCACGGGCCAGTCCCGCGCAAGTTCGCCGCCCTATCCCAGATGGGTTCGAATGGTCGCGGCGACGTTTCCTTGGTTCTCCCCGAGCCTCGGGAGAGAGACGCAAGCGACGCGCCGGTTCGGCGACGCGGCGATTTGAGTTCGGCGGGTCCCGGTCTCGCGGAGTTGGCAGAACGCGCTTGGAACCGCGTCGACGAACGCGTGCTCTTCCAAGTTCACCATTAAGATGGCTCTTCCTGTTTCAGCCCTGGGTGATCGCGTGCTTCCTGACGAGCATCTGAGGATCTCAATAAATCCTCCAACTCCTCAAACGGAGCGGGCTTGGTGAGGTGGCGATCGAATCCGGCTTCGCGCGTTCGATGGCGATCCTCCTTTTGGCCCCAGCCGTTCAACGCCTCCAGCGTCAGCTTCTGGCCTGCGGGCGGTTGGCGAACGCGCCGGCAGGTAGTCCTCCCATTCAGTCCATCAAAAGCGCGACTGATGGGATCAGCATCGCTGAGCCGAATAGTTTTTCAACGGCATCCACCATGAGCGGGCATTGGACGACGAAGTCTCACCTTGAGGCTTCAGATCATAAGCAACCCGATACATCGATGACGATGACCGGGATGCGGTTGATCGCACCAAATGGAACTAAATCCTTCAGCATTTGCTCCATTTCCCTAGCGGACTGAGGACGCCTTAACCCGTTCGGCGGGTTCACGATGGGACGCGGCCTTTTGTCTCCGAACCAGAACACGCAAAAGATGCCGAAGCCCTTCGCCTCCGGGTCATGGGCGTAGAATCGTTCCAGTTGATGTTCGATGGCGGTCCAGACTTCCGCGTGATAGTCGCGCTTTAATTCGCAAAGAATCTTCCGGCCTGGCATCGCCACCGAAATATCTGCTCGTCTATCGCCAACCATGTGCGCTTCAGGCTCAACGGTGATTCCAAGCCCTTCGGCAACCGCTCCGCCTTCCAGTATGCCGTCAGGTTTCCGTCATCATCGAGAAGATCGCCACTAGCGCTGCTCGGCAGGCCATCGGCATCAAGTGCAAAGCCCTCCGTGCCAATGATGTTGAGACAATGACCTGCCGGGAGTTTACCCTTGAGGGCCGAGGTCGAAACATCCCATNNGCCGCAGCTTCACGGCCAAGGAGAGATTGCGCATCCTTGGCGAAGCGGACCGTGCGGCAGGCGTGCGTCGTGAGGGGCTCTATTCGTCGGCGTTGACAGATTGGCGTCGCCAACGCGCCGGTGGCGGATAGTGTGGTCTCGAACGCGATCTGCCGGTGAGGGGCGGATCGGGTTCTGTCGCAAGCCACTTTGCCCATCCGAGTTCGGCGCCCGTGGACCTGTTTTTGACAAGAACAATCGACCGTGCTCCGCACCTTGAACGTCTTCCGTCGGTCCGGACCCTCATTGCGGTCTATTCAGAAATAATTGATATGTCGTCTGACGTGTCCTCCTCCCCGGATTCCCTTTCTTGGGAAGGCGAAACGACTGCCGAATCCTCCGTGTCGCCCCCCATACAATTCTTCTTCTTCCATGCCATCCGCTGACGCAGATTCCGATGCACGCGCAAGAGCCAACAGAGCCTTCAGGCGATCCTCCGCCCACTTGGCTTGCTGTTTCTCGGGCATATCCGGATCGGAGAGCCGCGCCATCGATTCCAAGCTTTTGTGGAACTCTTTAGCCTGCGGAAACTCCTTATTGCTTTGAGGGCCGACAACCTTTTTTAAGAAGGCGCGGGGAGAATTTAACGAGTGCGCATAGAAATACCACCACAACACTAGCATTCCGGCAATCCGCTGAACGGGTGCCTCTGACCAAGCGATAGTGAGGCTTCCGGGATTCAAGCCTATCCCCGCCCACAGAGCGGCACCACTTTCCTGTGCCTTGAGCGGGAAAATCTCTCGGGCAAACATGCGAGGGGAACGAACTGATGCACCGACTCTTCCTTCGGCGGGCCGCCTGTAAAGCGGTCGGTGAGACAAAGGGGGCTGAACTCAAGCGCGAAGCTCCGGTGGATCGTCGTGAAATTCGTGGACTGATCCGGCTTGAAGACTTGGTTATCCGGATCGAATGCAAGGTCCGTCCAGTGTCAACGAGGAGAAAAAAATGGCGCGAATCAAGATTCCGATAGCCGATCTCAGGCCAACCCAACTCACACTCGGAATGTCGGAAGTGAGCATGCGGGCCGCGAAGATCGTCAAGCTGTCGCCCGATGAACGCGAAGCGTATCTCGACCGCAAGGCACTCCCCCACGTTATCGGTCCCGGCAAACAAATCTTCATGGTCGACCACCACCATCTGGTGCGCGCCCTGTGGTCGCTCGACATTCATGAGGCGGTGCTTGGCGATCAACTCGCCAACTGGTCTGATCTGGAGACCAAGCCATTTTGGCGCAAGATGGAGTCAAATGGCTACTGTTGGCCAATCGATGCCGACGGCAATCGTCGGCCATATGCCGCCATTCCCCTTCACGTCGGCGATCTCACCGACAACGTTTGGCGCTCGCTCGCCCGAAGAGTGCGCGGCAAGGCGTTCGAGAATCTCGACACGCCATTCCAGGAATTCATCTGGGGCGACTATTTCCGCACCTTCATGAGCCGGCGGCTGATAGAATTCCAATTCGAGCTCGCAGCTGATCTGGCCACCAAACTCGCTCGCCTTAGCGAGGCGCAAGATTTGCCGGGGTTTCGGGGCTAACAGGGCCTGAGGCGAGTTAGGCGCATCAGGACAAGGTGGGCTCTTTTCTGCAGGTCTTTGATTCGGAAAGGTGAGCTACGGCTCGTCCAGAGCATGCAGCACGTCGCTCAATTTGTCGTCGCCGGACCGCCCTGGAGCGAATCCGGCCCCATAGGTCTGACGCAACGTGCAAATGAGCGCATTGCCGTGCTCCCTGTGTCTCGATGACTGTCCCCTGCGATGGAACAGCGGCCAAATTGATCCGGCGCTGATGGCGTCCGTTCAGATCATCATGTGGAGATCGGTGACTGGCAAGGCCTCACCGAAAAGCCTGACAACGCCGATCATTGACCTCGCCACATGATCCAGTAGCATCGTGCAACTCGAAGAAGCGTCAATGGATCTCAAAAAGAGCCGCGACGAGCCCGAAGGAGCAGGAAAAGCAATGAGCAACACCGGACCATCCGTGACGCCCGAGCGCATTCTGCAGTTCGTCTGGGCCTTCGCGCCGCCGCTCGCGATCGAGGCGGCGATTCACCACCGAGTTTTCGATGTCCTTGCAAAGCAGCCCATGTCTATCGCCGAGTTGGCGCAGGCGATCGGCGCCTCCACACGCGGCTTGTCGGCGATTGCTGATCTTTTGGTCGGGTTCGCCCTACTGACCCGCGACGACGAAGGGCGCTATGCTCTCACTCCCGAAAGCGACGCCTTTCTCGTTAGCCACAAGCCGAGCTTCACGGGCGGGATATTCCGTCATATGAGCAGTCAGTTGCTGCCGAACTGGTTACAACTCTCCGACATTGTCGGCAGCGGCAAGCCGGCGACGGCGGTCAACTCGATAGCGGAGGGCTCGCCGTTCTTTGCCCAATTTGTCGAGGACATACTTCCCCTGAGTTATCCGTCAGCGCATATGCTGGCGAATGAGCTAAACCTTGCCCAGGCGACTGGACCAATCTCCGTGCTCGATCTCGCCTCGGGCTCCGGCGTCTGGGGCATTGCCCTTGCTCAGGCGTCGCCTGGCGTTACCGTGCGTGCGGTCGACTGGCCAGATGTGCTGCCCCGACGCGACGAGTTGCGGAGCGGTTCGAGGTCGGCGAGCGATTTACCATGGTGGGAGGTGATCTGCTGCAAGTGGATTTCGGCGGCCCGCATCAAGTGGCGACGCTGGGCCATATCCTTCACAGCGAAGGAGTCGAACGCTCCCGCGCGCTCCTGCGACGGACCCACGCCGCGCTGGCGCCGGGCGGGACGATCGCGATCGCTGAATTCCTGGTGGACACGGATCGCCGAGGGCCGCTGAACGGGCTGATTTTCGCGGTGAACATGCTGGTCAACACCGAGCACGGAAACACTTATTCGTTCGACGAGATCGCCGGCTGGTTGACAGAGGCTGGTTTCACCAATCCGCGTCAGTTGCCCGGCCCAGGCCCTTCGCCGTTGATCCTCGCGACGCGCGGCTGACCTCGGCATTCGCGGCAAGACTCCCCTTCGGATCGGATTGATTCATGACCGCGCCGGTTGTCTTCGACATCGAGGCTGTTCCCGACTTCGAGATGGCGCGCCGCCTCCTCGCGCAACCTGACGGGACGGCTGACGGCGAGATTCGACGGATGTTGGGGGAGCGCTATTCCCGTGCTGGCGAGGATCCCGCGACGGCGTTCCTGAAGGCGCCGATCTATCGGATCATCTCCATCGCCGCCCTCTATGCCAAGCGAGACGATGGCGGCGGCCCTTGGACAGTGACCCAGATCGGCAGCCGTTCGGTCGGCGAAAAAAACCGAGGCGGAATTGCTGCTCGGCTTCGTCAAAAGCCTTCCGGTGGATAGCCGCGGCACAGGCCCGATCCTGGTGACCTTCGGCGGCAACGGCTTCGACCTACCGCTGCTGCGCTATCGCGCTTTCGCCCTCGGCGTTCCGGTGCCTGGACTCCATGGCGGTGGTCACCGCAACTACTGGCATCGCTTCGGCTCGGATCATATCGATCTCTGCGACGTGCTGTCCGGCTATGGCGGCTCCACCAAGCCCAGCTTGGCCGAGATGGCGGCGTTGGCGAATATTCCGGTGAAAATCGGCGGCATCGACGGCAGCCAGGTCGAGGCTTACGTCGAGGCTGGCCAGCTCGCCGAGGTGACGGATTACTGCCTGACCGACGTGCTCGCCACTTACAGCGTGTTTCTTCGTTATGAGATGGTGCGCGGCGATTTGAGGCCGGCCCATTTCGATGCTTCCATGGACAGCCTAAGGTCCATTGTTCAGAGGCATTTAGATCAGTGGCCCCTGTTGTCGGCGTTCGTGTAGCCGCCTGAGGTCGAGGCCGGCGAACATTTCGAGGGCCGCATGCACTCCGTTTAGCGCCCGCGCCATGGCTCGCAGGTCAGAACTGACGGTCTGTCGTGTCTCTGATGCGCAAGGGATTGCATGGACCGGGTGTGGGTTTAGCGGCTGCGAACGGGCCATGGCGAACCACAGACCCGGCCCAGGGGCTAAGCCATGGGGGTCGGATATTTTCTTTAATGCGCGTGGGGACGGTTTTTTGGCTCGACGGTTCTGGCGCCGGCGGCTTATAGGGCTTTCATTGATACTGGCGCTCCGCTTCAATGGCGTCGAGCATCTCCGTCTGCTGTTCGATGGTGTAGAGAAGAAAGTGGTCTAAAGCGGCGTCCAATGCGCAAAGGTGGCGCCTTGTCCCAAAAAACGCGCGTCGGCGTCGGTCACGTTCCAGACCGTCACCTCCTTGATGCGGAAGCGTCGACCGGTGGAGCTGATGCGCACGCCCGTGTAGCCGGTCACGAAACCCTTGCGCGCCGTTTCGGCCAAAACATGCTCGCGGGCTTCGCGCAGTTCGGCTTCGGCGGTGAGGCGCGAGGGCGTCACAAGCAAAGCCTCCGGGGTCAATTCCCAAAGCTCCAACGCCGCCGCATTGCCGTAGTTGAGGATCGGATCGGTTTCGGCGCCATGCGAAACGACGACGAAAGGCGCGGCGAACAGTCGCTCCGCTTCGTCTTCCGCCTTTCCGCCGCGCTCGATTAGCTCTATGCCGACGCGCGCGCGAAAAGAGTCGAGCAGCGCTTGAGTATGAGCCGTCCAGCAGGCCCGCAGCGGCTCGGGAAGCCGCGAAAACGATAGGCTGGGCGCGTCGTCTGAGAGCATCGGCGCGTCAACCTCGGCCGTCGGGGGCGAACGCCGGCCCGTCGATGTCGGCGACGCGGCGCTCGCCGAGCGCGGCGAGAAGCAAGATTGAGACGAGGGGCCCGAGGGCGAGCGCAACCATCGCCCAGACATAGGCGTCGGTTGCGGTCTTGATCCAGCCGACGAGATAGGGGCCGGCGAAGCCCGCGAGGTTGCCGATCGAATTGACCAGAGCGATCGTCAGCGCGGCGCGAGTTCCCGTCGCCTGCATGGTGACGCTAGCCCAAAAGGTCGGCAACGCCGCCAGCACGCCGGCGGCGGCGAGGGAGAGAGCCGCAATCGATATCGCGGGGGAGGGCGCGACGGCCGCCGCCAGAAGACCCATCGCAGCGGCCACCGCCGCAAGGATCGCGTGCCGAAGCGGATTGCCGAGCCGGTCCGAACGGCGGCTCCAAAAGAACATCGCGACGGCACCCCAGAAGAAAGGGATCGCGGTCGTAAAACCGGCCTGGATCGGCGTCAGGCCCCAATCGGCGACCATCTGCGGCAGCCACAAATTCAGCCCATAGAGCGCGAGCACCAGACCGAAATAGGCGACGCCGAGGCCCAAGGTTCGCGCATCGCAGAGCGCCGTCCAGATTACCTCGTCATCCTCGCCGCGGCGCGCGACGTCTTCCCTTTCGAGCGTCTCCAGAAGCTTTTGACGTTCCGCGGCGGAGAGCCAATGCGCCTGTTCGGGACGATCGGTGAGGAACGCCAACACCACAAGCCCCAGCAAAATCGCGGGCGCGCCTTCGAGCACGAAGAGCCATTGCCAGCCCTTGAGGCCGAAGACGCCGTCGGCATAGGTCAGCACGAATCCGGAAATCGGCGCGCCCACGACGTTCGAGATGGGAAGGGCAAGAAGCAGCAGCGCCAGAATGCGCGCGCGCTGGGCGGCGGGAATCCAATAGGTGAAATAGAGCACCAGTCCCGGCGCGAAGCCCGCCTCGGCTGCGCCGAGCAGAAAGCGCACGAGGTAGAAGGTTCCTTCGTTGGCGATCAAGGCCATCGCCGCGGAGACGACGCCCCAGCTCACCATGATGCGCGAGATCCAGAACCGCGCGCCGACGCGATGCAGCACGTAATTGCTCGGCGCTTCGAGCAAAGCGTAGCCGATGAAGAAGACGCCGCTGCCCCAACCATAGACGAGCGGCGAGAATCCAAGGTCGTGGTTCATCGCCGTCGAGGCGAAGCCCAGATTCACCCGGTCGAGATAGGCGACGAAATAGCAGGCGACGAGCAGGGGAATCAGTCGATGGGCGATCTTGCTCGTCACCGCTTCAAGCGTCTTGTCCGGCGCGTCGTTCATCATCGTCACGCCGGCGCAAAGAGCATCAGGCGATGCCATTTATGCGGGACCAGGCCCGGGAGGACCCGCAGTCCCGCGTGCTGCGCCAGGGCACAAAGGCTCGAGGCGGGCTCTGGCCGATCGTTTTTCGTCAAATGATCGCGGATCGCGTCCTGCTCTTCGCTCTCGAGCCCAGTCATAGTCTCGCGTAGCCAGACGCAATAGTTGCGCATATAGGCTTCGTGGCTCTCACCCTCCTCGCGCGTCACGTCGACGAGGATCAGCAAGCCCTCGGTGTTCAGCCGCTTCGCCGCGAGCCGGAAGAAGTTCGCGTTGCCTTGCGTCGTGAGATGATGTTGCGCGAAGCTCGAATAGATCGCGTCCCGCGGCTCCGCGGCGGCCAGCGCGCTCATGAAGTCGGCTTCGACGAGCGTCACGGGGCAGTCGAGACGCGCGAGGTTCTGCGTCGCGAGCGCCAGCGCCGGCTGAGAAAGGTCGACGCCCTTGTAGCTCATAAGCGACAGCCCTTCGAGCAGGGGCGCCAGGGAGGCTGCGTCGCCGCAGCCGAGATCGAGCAAGGAAAAAGGCCGTCCGCCGAAACGCTGGTGCAAGGCGTCGGAGACGCCTTGACCGAGCTCGCGATGGAACATGTAATTGGCGGCGACGACCTTTGAATATGTGTCCCAGGCGCGGAAGAAGCCGATGGCGCCGCCGGGCTGATTCATGGGAGCGGGTGGGTGATCGTGGTCTGCGTCGTGCATTTCGTTGTTCCTGGCGGCCTTTGATGCGCGCAATTTAGGCGCCGTTTGCTGCGGGATGTCCGCAAGCGCAGCACCCCTTACCCGAGTTCGCCGGACGGGCTCCAGTTTAGTTGCAAGCGTCCTCGAATTTGGCGCCTTTGACAAGTTGTAGCGGTCTCGACCGGCGCAGGATGGCTGATGACCGGCCGAAGTCGACGTTTTGGCAAGGGAAATTGCCAATTTGCCTGTAATCAGGACGCGCGAACTCTCCATGCGGTGGACGCCAAGGGCGGCGACCGCTGCTCCGTGATCATCCGCGAGATGTCTGCGACGAGGTCTCGGGGCATGGCGACTTCCGCCATCTGGGAGACGACGTAGCGCGCGTAACTGACGACCTTTGCGCCGATCTTGATCAACTTCTCCTTGAGCGCCGTCGGCGTCCAGTCC
This sequence comes from Methylocystaceae bacterium, assembly GCA_003134075.1. Taxonomy (GTDB): domain Bacteria; phylum Pseudomonadota; class Alphaproteobacteria; order Rhizobiales; family Beijerinckiaceae; genus Methylocystis. Next base: position 13,849 of record PLAI01000323.1, read on the forward strand.
TTGATCGGCTCCGGCGTAGCCAGCGTGCGCAGGAAGTTGCCGAGGTTGTAGCCGAGCGCATGAAGCTGAAGGCGCACGCCGCTGGCGGCGCGTCGTCGAGTTCTCGAGAGCCGAGCAAGCCGGCGTCGGAGGTCACAATCAAGCCGCGAAATTGCCGCCTCAGGCGGCGGTCGAAATCAAGCCGGAGAACGCCATTATTGTTTTTACCCGCACGGTTCGTTATCGCTGCCTCGTTCCAAGAAGCATAAGCTTCTGAAACTTATGCCATAAATGGCGAAATTGCACAGCAAATTCAAAGGTCATCCGGCGAATGCGGGGCAAGGACTCCGCCCATGGAAGCCATCGCAGAATACGAAAAGGAGATCGCAGCCCATTCGAGCCGGCGTCCAAGTTCAAGCTAAAAAGAGCGCTCCACCTGGGATGGTGGTCAGCATGCGGTCTTAGTTTTGGGGCAGGGGCGAGTCAGCGGTTTTGACGGATGTATGCGTGACGAAGCGGCACCAAGCAGCTTTCCAAGATTTAGCGGCCTTTGAGTTTTGCGCCTCACCGGGTTCGTGTGCCTTCTGATACCGCTCCCTAACGCAAAATCCGTTGGCTTCCTTCTCCTGTGCTCCTTCATGGTCTTTAGGCTATCCATAACGCCGGCGGTTAATTGGATCTGGGTTCCTTGCCATCTCGATAGAGAAACCCGCTTGCGCCTTGGGATGATCTCTCCACTGGTCGATCGCGTGGGGACTATTTTCCCTGACCGGCGCTTGATCGTTCGTAGCTTATACGGCTTTCATTGGCGCCGTGAGAATTGATTGGTTTCGATCTGTTTCTCTGCGCTGCTTAAATGCTTGTGCTTCATTCGCTGCTACATGTGCTCTAGGATTTATTTTAAGCTAGTCTGTGTGCGCTCCCTTGACGTTGCGCTAGATTGCGCGCTCTCAATTGCTTTAACGCTGCTGTGTGCGCTTCTCTGACGATCTTCGATGCCGGTGATGTTTGATTGGCGATTCGCGCCCGATTTTTGAGTTGAACTTAGTCAGTGACTAAGTTTGGTTCTTCCTCGCGCGCGTAATAACTACTAACTTATATAACCTAGAAAGAAAGAGAAGAAAGAATAGAGTCGCGGATCGGAAATGCGTTTGGAAACGGATGAGGATCTAGTCGCGGCATCGACGAAGTTTCGTTTTAGAGGAGAAAAATCCTAGCTCTCATTCCTAAATTTTCGTGACTTGTGACACTTCGATTTTTTCTGACAAATACGGCTTAAATGTGTTCGTGAGATATGGCGGCGTCGGAGAATTCCGAGCTAGAACAATAGATTCGGAGTTATTTAGGCTACTGTGGCTGCACGGTGAGTAGACAGTTTGTGACTTTTGGGGTCGAAATGTGTGACTATTCGGGTGAAATAGTCACAACGGGTGTCACAAGTTGGTGAGCACAGCCTGGTTGACGTTTTCTCTCGAATTAAAGTCAATCCGCCTTACGGCAATCATCTTCATTTGGTGATCGGACCAACCCACAATCGCGGCGCCTGTGGGATAATCAATCCCCGCCTTAACGCCGTTCGTTATGGTCTTCGTGCACCGTGGCGCTCTTGAAGAGCCGCTCCATTCGACACGATCGTCGGGCTTGAAGGTGACAGGTGTCACGCTTTATTCGATTATTGTCACGCGCTTCCTAATGGTCGAAATCTAACGCTTGGTTCCCGCGACATGCAACGGCGCAAGCGGTTGCCGTTCATTGCTGACCCAAGCATCGTCCCCCTTCAAAGCCAAAAACGGGGTTCTAACTGTTTTTTCAAGCCCTAGTTTGCGCGGCACGCTGTGTGTCACCGAAGCTTTCTGCGCTGCCTTCGTTTCCGTATTATTTGCGCGCGCTGCGCGGACGCCCCGATTGAAAGTTAGGGCCCCACACCAAAGAAAGGCTTCGAATTTGAAGGTGGGCCTAGGCCGACCTCTGGCGCACCTGTTTGTGTCGAGCCATATGGGGTAGCACGCACTAGGCTTAAGGTCGCGCTAGACCCATCCCAAGGCTGGCGTGAGGCATCTGGGGCCGGCAGCAACCACAAAAGGCTGTTTGGTTGAAAAAGCATCGAGGGAGGCTTCGGTGACGAAGATGCTGAAGATGCTTGTGAGAGATCAGCCATAGCCTGCAGGTCTGCTTCCCCGCTAACTCCGCGAGCCGGATGTTTCATTGAGACTGATCGGCACAGGGTTTGTCACCGTAACCGCATAAGAATTAAGAGATAGAAAGAAAGCTTATTAATATATTCTATACTTATAAGCTGCGGTGACGACTGCTGTGCCAGTCAATCCCTTATTCACACCGGATTTCGGTTAACAATTTTTGTGAAAGATGCGAAAAAGCATCCGGGTAGTCAGCGGCACGCCCTTTGTCACCGCTGCTTGGCGCATCCCTTGTCACCGCTGACGGCGCGTCGTTTAACCGTCAGTTGTATCTTCCGACATGATTCATGAACTTTCACGACGGAGCGTCGGCTATGCCGCTAAGTGAGTCCGAAAGAAGAGAGATTTTGGCTAGAGTGAAGGGGCTTAAGCGGCCGAAACGGAAGAGACCCGAGCCACTTAGTAGGCCGGAATTTTTTCGGAGGAGAAAGGAGCGCATCGCACGAGCAAAGGCGCTTGATGATGAGCTTTTGCTTATCGCACGAGAAACGCCCGGACACGAAGAGCTCACGGTCCTGGACGCTGAGACACGGGAACGAGCGCGCAAGCTGAAAAATCAGCGCGACCATCGAGCGAGGATGCGAACAGAGGGATTAGCGGCTTCAGCGCCGGAGCCTGCTATAGCGGTAATCAGCAAAAAACAGAAAGCCGAGGAAATCCTTCGCATCAAGGAATGGCTCGCGATCGGGGGGCCACAGCAACGTTCAATTAAGCGCCGCGCGGCAGATGTCGTGAAGAGTCGCTTCGTTCTTTTGGAGGCTCGTGGAAGCCTTGGACGCGAACCTTCGTTCGGCGAGTTTGCGGAACGCCTCAATGGCTCAGCCCTCGTTACAACAAAGATTTGGACGCGTTTTACGGCCCGCAAACGCCTCGAATTGCTTCACCGTCTCGAACTAACGGGTGGCCCTTGGCACGTCGAGCCATCACCGCAGCCGACGCGCATGAGCGACGACGAATGTCATGTCTATCTCGCCTCGCTGGGTGATCAAGAGTTTAGGGAATTTGCAATCGCGCTTGGCGATTAGCCGATAGAGCCTCGCGCGAATAATGCGCCTCTCTAAGCCGCAGGATTGAAAAAGACTCGGCCCCCCCCAGAGCCCTTGCCATCGGGACGGGGCGTCGCCGAAGGCAGTTCAACTCGTTTCGAACGCTGACATATGACGCCGGGCGTTCAGACGCCCTGCGCATTTATTTTCACTATTTTGTCGATTTCTTCGGTAAGCCTCTCAACCGTCGCTATAGACTCTTGGGTGAAAACGAGCGCCAAAATCTCCCCTCGATTGCTGACGAAAGAGCAAGCCGCGACCTACTGCGGCGTGAGCGCCGCGACGTTTTCCACTGTATGCCCGGTTACGCCTATCGCCTTGAATCAATCTAAGAAGCTGAGGCGTTACGACCTGCAGCTTTTAGATAAATGGATAGACGGACTCGCGCGGGCTGATACGTTGACAGATTCTGATTGGCTCGCGAAGATGGATGAGCGGGATGATGACGGCGGTAAGAATTCGCGGCATTAAGCGATACACGCACCCCAAAACCGGGCTCGTTTATTGCTATTATCGAAAAAGCGCCAAGCGCATTAACGCCGCCTTCGGCTCGCCTGAGTTTTTTGCCGAGCTTGCGGAGCTTGAGCGCGCGTCAAAGATCGCAGCTCCAATTCCCGGCTCTCTAGGGCTGGTCATAGTCGAATATATGCGTTCTCCAGACTGGTCGGCGCTGCGGCCAAAAACTCAGCTCTCATATAATAAGGCGTTCACGGTTCTAAAGCCGCTTTACGAGATGCCGCTCGCGCGTATGGACCGCAGTTTCGTTTTCGCCCTCCGAGACAAGAAATTGTTACCCAAACACGGTGTTTGGCTCGCGAATTATGCCGTCACAGTTCTCGGAATCGTCTTCCGATTCGCCCAAGATCGCGGATGGATTCACGCAAACCCCCTTGCCGAGCGCGTGAAAAAGATCAGACAGCCGAGAGACAACCGCGCTGGAAATCGCCCTTGGAGCGAGCAAGAGTGCCATATCGTTCTGGAACGCGCGCCGCCGCATATCCGATTGCCGCTGGCTCTCGCCGCGTGCGCTGGGCTGCGGAAGAGTGATTTTCTCACGATCACCATGGCGTCGGTCCGAAACGGCACGATCACCGTCCGCACTAGTAAGCGCGGCGTTCCGATCGCAGTTCCGATTCATCAAATCTTGGCAGATGCGATAGCCCAGCGCCCGAAAAGCGAATCGGGGATTCTCTGCGTTAGCTCGCGCGGTGAGCCGTGGACCGAAATGGGTTTTGCGGCGAGTTGGGGAAAGCTCAGGCGGACGCTAGAAGCCGAGGGCGTCATTGCTCCAGGCCTTACGAGTCACGGCCTCCGCCACACACTTGGCACGCGCTTGAGAGAAGCTGGCGCTGATGATCGCACGATTGCGGACATCTTAGGCCAGCGGTCAACTTCTATGGCGCGCCACTACAGCGAAAATGCAGCGCTCCCGGATCACGCGAGAGACCTCGTTTCGAATCTTAATCTCACCGGAATGCGGAGCATCGGTGTTCGCAAAGTGTCTACACCAGTCTGAAAATCTGTCTACGCACTTGCGGCGATTGCTGTAACTCTTTGAAATCCTTGGCTCCCCGAGTAGGACTCGAACCTACGACCTAGCGATTAACAGTCGCGT
>PLAI01000172.1 GCA_003134075.1 Methylocystaceae bacterium
CGTAAACTCGGGCAAGCCAATTTCGTAAGCGTTGCGTAATTGATTCCAAGACGGCGCCGTCGCGCCGTTCGAAACCTCCGTGCAACAAGGCCGCGGCGCGTATCGAACGCCCGGCGCTGGGCGCGTTTGGTTTTGGCGCCGGCCCGAAGCTTGGACCAGTCCACGACAACCATCTCCTCCTCCAACGGATGAGCGACGAGGCAGTCGCGTCGCAGCATCCGCAAGGGCTCGGGATTGGCGGCGAGCTGCACCGCAAGCGCCAGGTAGAAGGCCGCCAACGCGTCCGTGGTCAGATGCAGATAGCCCCCGATCACGCGAAGACCGCCCAGCCGATTGACTCGATGCAAGCCCGCGGCCGCCGCCAGCACCGACTGGGCGGAGGGGAGAAGACCGTTCTCGACCGCGGCCACGGCTCGCACCACGGCGGCGAGTTCGCCTTGGGCGGCGTCGCTCCGATCGCCGGCCAACATGGCGCGGCCCTCCTCGAAGCGCGCCCAGGCCAAGTCGATCTCCTCATAGCAGTAGCTCAGCAACACTTTCAGCACCGGCTCGTCGAGCCGCGGACGTGGACGCGACGTCTCTCGCGAACGCGGATAGGGGTTGGTCGGCAGGTCGATGCGCGCCGGCAGACTGGCGGGGCGATTGCGCTTGGTCCAGTTCACCAGCACGCCGAGGATGCCGACTGTCTGGGCCTTCACCCGCAACGTCCAGGGCTGGCCGGCCCGGGTTGTCTGCCGATCGAGCCAGATCAGATATCGCCCGACCAGGGCCGTGGTCAGCTCGCTCGCGTCTTCGATCTGGTGCTCTCGGACGAAGGCGGCGAACACCTTGATGCGCTTCCAGGCGCCGACCCGGCCATTCGGCTCCATCCCGGCGTAGTGATGTCGGAAGGCCTCGGCCAGGATCGCCGCAATGTCCGCGGGCAGGCCGAGCTTATCGAAGGCGAACCGCTGGATCGGCTCGCCCCAGGCGTCGTTGAACACCACCTCGGCGCCCGGTTCAGGCTGCTCCGGCGCCGCTATGTTGAGGCGGCGATCGATCGCCCTACGCATCGATCAGGGCGCCATACAGATAGTCGATGCTCTCGGCGAGCTCGCGCCCGTGCAGTTCGACGCAGCGCAGATAGATCGCCGTGCTCTGGATCGAGGCATGGCCCAGCAGCAGTTGGACCACTTTCAGCGGATTGATCAGCGGGTTCTCCTGCGCCCGCGCCTGCAACGCCGTCAGCATGGTCATGGCGAAGGTGTGCCGCAGCCGATGGGGCGAGCCCTTCAGCCCGGCCGCGACGAAGGCTTTCGTGAACACCGCTGTCAGCCGCGCTCGGCTAATCGGCGCGCCGTGGGCGTTCAAGAACAGGCTCGCCGGCGCCCGGTAGGCCAGATCGCCTCGACGAAGCCGCTTAATCAGCGCCGCCCGATCCTCGCCGATATACCATCCAGTCCGGTCGATCAGCCGCAGCGGCGGATAGACGACTCGCGGCCGATCGCCCTTGGTGACCGTCAGGCCGACGCTCACCAGGGGATCGGTCTCCATGTGCAGCGGCGCCGAGTTCGGGATCTGGCCGACGACCAGGCCGCACAGCTCCTTGCGGCGCATGCCCGTGGCCAGGGCCCATTCGCCGATTAGCCGGTACGGCCCCCGAAGCTGGTCCAGGAAGCACCGCAGCTCCGCCACCCGCAGGGGGCGTGGCAGCGCCTCCGACTGCGACACCGTCAGCACATTGGCGCGGACCACGCCGGGCCGGTGATCGAGATGCGCCAGGAACGGCGCCTTGCCGCTGACGCGGACATCCTCGAAGTAGAAGGGGGCGGCGCCGATCCAGCCGCGCCGGCGAGCCCATTCATAGAAGCGGCAGACAGTGCGGATGCGGTCATTGATGGTCGAACGCGTAGGGCCTCTTGGTGTGGGGGCTGACACCCTCCAGCATCCGGTTGCGGTAGGCGGCCACGACGCCGATGTCGATCTCGCGCCAGTCGAGCTCGGATTGCTCAAGGCTGTCGAACCAGTCGTGCAGGTGCTCGCCGTAGGTCCGCACGGTCTCGACCGCGTGGCTGCGGCCCGAGATCGTCGCCAGCTCAATCAGGAAGGCGAAGGCCGGCTCGAGGATCGCCAGGGCATTGTCGAGCAGAATCGGGAAGCCCGGCGGGACTCCGGCCACACCTTCGCTCGCGCGGATGATCATCGCCATGGCGCCGCCCAACCCAAGCGCGGCGTTGCGGAGCCGCTCCATTCAAAACAGTGCGCCTGCGGCGCGAGTCTTTACGTTAGGGCGAAGGGTTCCCCTCGCGCTCCCCCGTTCGCCACGTGGCAGGGGTGCAGCCCCCAAGAGGTCCGCACCCCGTTGACAAGCTTGGGGTGTCGCCGTCGCCTCAAGCGTTGTCCTCGCAAGAGCCGCGGGAACGCTTGACCCGACGTCTGCAGCGTATGCCCTGATAGGCCAGCAAGAAGACAGTTTGTTGAGGGGTGATCTAACATGTCCTCGCGGATGATGTTTTCCGACAGCGAAAGCTCGGTCGCGTTGTGCTCCGCGCCCTTCACCAAAACCGGGACGAGATAGTCGAGGGTCACCTTGACGCCTTCAGGCTCGATGACGGCGCCGCGCTTCGCCAGCTCCTTCAAGGCGCGCAGGCGTCGCGCGCCCGCCTCGATCTCATATTTGCCCTTGGCGGCCTTCCTCCCGGTCAGGTTCTGCAACAGGCCCAACGCCGAGATATTGGCGCAAAGCTCCTCGATCCCGGCCTCGCTGGCGAAACGGCGCACATTGTCTTTGGAGGGCGCGAGCGAACGCAGCGGCAGCATCAGCCGCTCGTCGGCCTTGGCGGTCGCGGCGGGCGCCGGCGCTGTCCTCGTCTCGCGTGGGCTCAAAGCCCTTTTGGCGGCGGCGCGGGGATTTGCGGTCTTCTTGGCGGGCTGTCTCTTGATGGTCATTTTCTTTCTCCTGATCTGATTGAGGTTTTTGGAATGCGACGGGCCAAGCGCTCGGCCCGCCAGGGGCTCAAGCGTCGAACATCGCGATCAATCCGTGAGTGGTGATGTGTTCGGCGGCGTCTTCGAGATCGCAACGGAACAGGTCGCCCAGCCGCGACTGCGGCCATTTCGCCATGCTCGCGAGAAGGTTCGCGACGGCGTTCAACTGGAAGTCTTCGGCCTTCATCCCGGAGATTGCGATCTGGTCGCAAAGCTCAATTGCGGCGGCGAGATTGAGGGGTTTGTCACCCTCGCTCTCAAGGCGCGCGATATGAAGGCGCAGCGCCTTCAACGCGATTTCTTCGGCTCGTGCATCGTCCATGTGGGTGTTTCCCCTATCGGCAAGGCGCGTATGGCCTCGCCATACCGCTTGCCCGGTGGCGAACCGGGGATACGGG
>PLAI01000161.1 GCA_003134075.1 Methylocystaceae bacterium
ATCGACGCTTCGGAAACGAAACCGCGCACGATCAGCAAACGGCCGACGGACGTATAGGGATGGCCGTTGCGCCCGTCATAAGTCAGGGCGACGGCGCTCCCGTCCGGAAAGCGCAGCCGCGCCGATCCCTGAACCTGCATCAGGAACAATTCCACCCTGTCGCGCACGAAGGCCAGGGGCGCTCCGGGGCTTTCCCAAGGCCCGTCTTCGATGACGCGCCGCTCGGCGTAAGGCTCCATTTCGCCGTCCGCCTGGCGCCGGCCGGCGGTCAGCAGAATGCCGTCCGAATCGCAAAAGGGCGCGTCGTTCAACGTGACGAGATCGTTCGGGCGCCCCAGCACGGGGGTCGAAAAGCCGGGCTCCGCGTCGCGTCGCGCCTCGACCTCCACCTCGTAATATCCGGTAAGGAATCCGGGCGCCGACAGGCGATAGGGCGTGAACCAGCATTTGAAAAAGCTGGCCGCGTCGCCGGTTTCCGACAAAGCTGCTTCGCCGGCGGCGATCAATCCCGCAGTGGGAGGACGCGCCGCCCGCTGCTCTGGCGAGCGGGCGCGAATAATCTCGGCCGAGCGGCGGAAAGCGCCCAGCGCGGCTTCGAGATCGTCGCTCTCAAACCCTTCGAGCCCGTCGAAGGAGACGGCTTCGCGCACGAGCGGCGGCGACACGGCTCAATGGACGGTTTCGGTTGCGACAAGCTTCCAATTCGGGTCTCGCGCGCGAGGGTTACGCGCGAAAGTCCACAAATCGACGATCTTCGCCGCCTGACTGGGATTGCCTTCGATAACCTCGCCCTGGCGGTTGCGCCGCGCGGTGATCAGCTTGCTGGTGAAACGCACGGTGACGCTGTTCGACTGCGGCAGCGCGCGCGCATCGTCGACAACAGCCGAGTCGATCGAGACGAGAGCGGACTCGACGCTCTCTCCACGCGCCTCCCGCCCGGAAATCTCGGCCGCGAAACCGTCGAAAACATCCGCCGAGAGCAGCCGGCCCAAAGTGTCGCGATCCCCCTTGGCGAAGGCCGAGACAATTATTTCATAGGCTTTGCGCGCGCCTTCGACGAAAGCGGGGCCGGAAAAAGCCGCGTCGGTCGCGGCGATGGCGTCAAGCCCAGCCCAAGCCTTGCTTCCCGTTTCGGCGACGCCGTTCCAGCGATCGGCGGGCAAAGGCTTGGCCGCGCTCGAAATCGGCGCGGCGCCCGGCAACGGAGCGCCGCCCAGAGGCGCGCCGGTCGGCTGGAAGCGGCCGAGCGTCGGACCCTCGCGATCATTTCGCTCTCCGAGCACCGAACGCAGTTTCCACAGCACAAACACCGCTAACGCCGCGAAAATCAGCACGGAGGGGTCGAAGGCTTCGTCTAAGGGCAATTGAGTCACTCCCGGAAGATACGAGTTTGCGGTAGCATGTTGGCGGTTGCAAGTCACGAATCAAGCCCCAGCTATAACTATCTTGGGCCATGGAGCGTCGCCCCCCCAGAGGTTCATACGCCGTGAACAGGTCGAAACTCATCGCCTATGCAATTGGAATCTGGCTCGGCATAGAGGTCATCGCCTTTTTGCTGGTGGTGCAATTTTTGGGAGTGATGGCGGCGGTCGCCCTTGGCGTCGGCACCACCCTGCTCGGCCTTTTGGACATCCGGCGGCTGGTGACTTACTTGCGCGCCCGCATGGGGTGGTCCGGCGAAAAGAAAGTTCAGCCCTCGTCCAACGTGGTCGACGGCGGCCTGCAGGCCTTGGGCGCCCTCCTTTTGATCTTGCCTGGTTTCGCTTCGGACCTCGTGGGTCTGGCGCTCAAGGCGCCGTCCATCCGCGGCGATATCGCCCAACGCCTGCGCGGTGGAGGCGCCCACAAAGGCCCACGCACGATCGACCTCGCGCCCAACGAATGGAAAAGCCTGGATCATCGCAAATCGCGACGGCGCGGTCCGCCCGCCAAACCCGGCGGCGCGCCGCCCTGCGCTTCCTGACGAGGATCGCTCCTCACTTGTCGCGCCGCGGCGGACGTGTTACCCGACCCCGGCGATAAGGGCGCGCCCAGCCACGCGGCGCGCGCTTAATGATGTGGAATTTTAGGGAGTTTGATATGGCGGACGGCAATGGCAACGGCGGAGCGGCGCAGGAAGCGACTGGCGCGCCGTCTCTCAATGCTTTGGGACAATATCTCAAGGATCTTTCCTTCGAAAATCCCAATGCGCCGCGCTCGCTCGGGCCGCAAGAAAAATCTCCCAACATCGGCATTCAAGTGAACGTGAACGCCAAGCAATTGGCTCCGACCGATTTCGAGGTGTCGATCTCCCTCGACGCCAAGGCCGGCGAGGGCGTCGATCTATTGTTCAAGCTGGATCTCGAATACGCGGGCGTGTTCCGTTTGACCAATATTCCGGAGGAGCAGATGCATCCGATCATCATGATCGAATGCCCGCGGCTGTTGTTTCCCTTCGTGCGCCAGATCGTCGCCGACGCCACTCGCGACGGCGGATTCCCGCCGCTGTTCATCGACCCGATCGATTTCGTCGCCCTCTATCAACAAAAGGCCGCCGAGGCGCAAAACGCCAACGCCCCTGCGGGGAACTGAACCGCGAAGCGCTTAAGCGGCCGGAAGGCCGTAACGGGTCAGCGTCGCCGCCAGGGACTCGCTCGGGGCGGCGCCGCTGGTGAATATCGCCCGGCGCCGCGGCGCATCGCCGTTGGGCGCGTCGGGACCAAGATTTTCGACGAGCACTTGATCGGCGCGGCGCGCGATCGCCGGAGCGGAGTCAATCCAGTCGACCGGCCACGGCGCGAGACGGGCGAACGACTCCTGCAGCAGCGGATAGTGGGTGCAAGCCAGCACGATCACATCGGTGCGCGCGCCGTCCCGTTGCACGAAGCAAGAGGCGATCTCCGAGGCGATGGCCCCATCGGCGATCTCTTCGCCGTGAATGGCGCTCTCGGCGAGCTTGGCCAAATGCTTCGACCCGACCAGCGTCACCGCGCAGCCGCCGGCGAATTCTTGAATGAGCTTTTGCGTATAGTCGCGCGCCACGGTGCCGGGCGTCGCCAGCACGGAAATCAGTTTGGTCCGCGACATCGCCGCGGCGGGCTTTATCGCCGGCACGGTGCCGACAAAGAGCACGCCGGGCCATCGCGCGCGCAACTGCGGCAACGCCAAGGTCGAGGCGGTGTTGCAGGCGATCACTACAATGTCGGGCTCGTGCTCGTCGATCTGCGCCGCCATGACGGCGAGGATGCGCGCGGCCAACTCCGGCTCGCCCCAGGAGCCGTAAGGAAACCCCGCGTCATCGGCGCAATAGACGAACTCCGCGTTCGGGCGGATTTTTGCGATTTCCGAGAAAACGGTGAGCCCGCCAAGGCCTGAGTCGAAGACGAGGATTTTGGGGGAGCGGGTCATCACGAGGGCGAGACTTTCGAACGGCGGCGGCGAATCTTTCGCCGAACAGGCATAAGACAGGCGCGGCTTTTAACAAAGTGTGTTTGACCCTTTGACCGGGCTTCCCCTTATGTTACGGAAATTCAACGACGGGCGCGCCGTGTTGTTTTCAAGGCGGACCCGCCTGCGAAAAAGGGGCGAAAAAGCCCGGGGCAAAAGGGAGACTTAATCCATGAGCGAACGGCGCTCGTCTTTTGGCTATGAAGATCTGCTCGCCTGCGGCCGCGAGGAACTGTTCGGCCCGGGCAATGCGCAGTTGCCGCTGCCGCCGATGCTCATGTTCGATCGGATCACCGAGATTTTCGAGACGGGCGGCGAACATGGCAAGGGCTATGCGCGCGCCGAATTCGACATCAAGCCAAGTCTTTGGTTCTTCGACTGCCATTTCAAGGGCAATCCAGTCATGCCCGGCTGCCTCGGCCTCGACGCGCTGTGGCAGATGGTCGGTTTTTACCTTGCCTGGCTCGACCTTCCCGGGCGCGGGATGGCGCTCGGCGTGGGCGAGGTCAAATTCACCGGCATGGTGCGCCCGAGCGTGAAGATGGTCACTTACGGCATAGACTTCAAACGCGTCTTCAAGGGCAAGCTCGTGCTCGGCATCGCCGACGGCTGGGTGGCGGCCGACGGCGAGCGCATATACGAAGCCAAGGATTTGCGCGTCGGCCTCGCCAAGGCGGAGTCCTGAGGCGAGGCGGTTTCCGCATCACACAAAAGAACAAGCTCAAGGACTCTAGTCCGGGCGCGGGGAGAAGCAACATGAGACGTGTCGTCGTCACCGGAATGGGGATCGTATCGTCCATCGGCAATAACACCAATGAGGTTGTCGCCTCGCTGCGCGAAGCGAGATCCGGCATCGTCAAGGCCGACAAATACGCCGAGCTCGGCTTTCGCTCGCAAGTGCATGGCATGCCGACGCTCGATGCGAGCAAGGTCGTCGACCGCCGCGCCATGCGCTTTCACGCCGCCGGCACCGCCTGGAACCATGTCCCCATGGAGCAGGCCATCGCCGACTCCGGTCTTGGCGAAGACGAAGTCTCCAACGAGCGCACCGGCATCATCATGGGTTCGGGGGGGCCCTCCGCCAAAGTGATCGTCGACTCCGCCGATCTGACCCGGACCAAGGGGCCAAAGCGCGTCGGACCCTTCGCCGTGCCCAAGGCCATGTCCTCGACAGCCTCGGCGACGCTCGCCGTCTGGTTCAAGATCAAGGGCGTCAATTATTCGATATCCTCGGCCTGCGCGACCTCGAATCATTGCATCGGCAACGCCTATGAACAAATTATGTGGGGCAAGCAGGACATCGTGTTCGCCGGCGGCTGCGAGGAGCTCGAATGGGAGCTCTCTGTGCTGTTCGACGCGATGGGCGCCATGTCCTCGTCCTACAACGACACGCCGGCCACGGCCTCGCGCGCCTACGACAAGAACCGCGACGGCTTCGTGATCGCCGGCGGCGCCGGCGTGCTGGTGCTGGAGGAATATGAGCGCGCCAAGGCGCGGGGCGCGAAGATTTACGCCGAGATCGCCGGGTATGGCGCGACCTCGGACGGCTTCGACATGGTGGCTCCCTCCGGCGAGGGCGCTGTTCGCTGCATGCGCCAGGCGCTCGCCACGGTGAAGACGCCGATCGACTACATCAACCCGCACGCCACCTCGACGCCGGTCGGCGACGTGAAGGAGATCGAGGCGCTGCGCGAAGTGTTTGGCTCTGGTGACAAATGCCCGCCGATTTCCGCGACCAAGTCGCTGACCGGCCACTCGCTCGGCGCGACCGGCGTGCAGGAGGCGATCTATTCCCTGTTGATGATGCAGAACGGCTTCATCTGCGAGAGCGCCAATATCGAGGAGCTCGATCCGGATTTCGCCGACATGCCGATCCTTCGCGAACGCCGCGACAACGCTCATTTGCGCGCGGTGCTGTCCAACTCCTTCGGCTTTGGCGGCACCAACGCGACTCTGGTGTTCAAGCATCCGGACGCCTAATTCGCGCGCGAACAAGGATCGTGTAAGGAACAATCATAGATGACGGGTTCAAAAGGTTTGATGCAGGGCAAGCGTGGCCTCGTGATGGGGGTCGCCAACGACCATTCGATCGCCTATGGCATCGCCCGAAAGCTCGGCGAGCATGGCGCGGAGCTCGCCTTCACCTATCAGGGCGAGGCGATCCTGAAGCGCGTGGCCCCGCTGGCCAAGGAGCTTGGCTCGGATATTGTGCTTCCCTGCGACGCCGAGGATATTTCGACGGTCGACGCGGTGTTCGCCCGCCTGCGGGAGGAGTGGGGGGAGCTCGATTTTCTCGTCCACTCCATCGCCTATTCCGACAAGAACGAGCTCAAGGGCCTTTACGCCGACACCAGCCGCGAGAATTTTATCCGCACGCTGGTGATCTCATGTTTCTCCTTCACCGAGGCGGCCAAGCGCGCCGCGGCGATGATGAAGAGCGGCGGATCGTTGTTGACGGTGAGTTTCGCCGGCGGCACCCATGTCATGCCCAATTACAATGTGATGGGCGTCGCCAAGGCGGCGCTGGATTCGTCGGTGCGTTATCTCGCCGCCGATTTCGGCGATCGCGGCATTAGAGTCAATGCGATTTCGCCCGGGCCGGTGCGGACCATGGCGGGCGCCGGCATCACCGGCGCGCGCGCGATGGGCGCGTTCCAGAAAGCGCATTGCCCGCTGCGGCGCATGATCACGCTCGACGAAATCGGCGGTTCGGCGCTTTACCTTTTGTCGGAGCTGTCGGGCGGCGTGACCGGCGAAATTCATCTGGTCGACGCCGGCTACAACATCATGCTGCAACCGCGGCCCGAGGATTTGAACGGCGGCGGCGAATAGGGCGCGGGCCCTATTTTACGCTCGCCGCCATGCGCTCCATCTTCGCCTCGGCGCGCAGACTGTCGATATCGCGGAAAATCGAGGCGACGGCGAGCGCCCGGCCGTCCCGCATATAGCGCAGAAGGCAATCCCTCGCCGCGATGTCGCCTTCGACCACTATCGCGTCCCAGCCTTCGGCGTGGCCGACGTAATTGATCGGCGTGTCGTAATGCTGGCTCCAGAAGAAGGGGACGGCGTCGAAGGTCTCGCGCGCGCCCAGCATGTTGCGCGCCGCCACGGCGCCCTGCCGCTCCGCGACGACCCAATGTTCGACGCGAATGCGCTCGCCGCTATGCGGATCCGGCCAACGCGCGATGTCGCCCGCCGCATAGATTCCCGGCGCGCTGGTTTCGAGAAATGCGTCGACGAGCACGCCGCGATCCATGGCGAGTCCCGCCTTTTCCGCGAGTTCGAGCCTTGGCCGCACGCCAACGCCCGCGACGACCAGTTCGGCCTCCAGGCTTTTCCCGCTCTTTAGCGTCACTCGCCTTTCGTCGATCGCGGTCGCGACATCCTCGAGGTGAAAGATGACGCCATGTTCTTCGTGCAGCTTGCGCACGAAGGCGCCGATTTCGGCGCCGAGCACGCGCTCCATCGGTATCTTCTCCGGCGCGGCGACGTGAACCTCGAGTCCGCGCGCCCGGAGGGAGGCCGCCACTTCGAGACCGATGAAGCTCGCGCCCAGCACGACCACGCGCCGCGCCTTTGTCGCGCGCGCGATGATCTCCCGGCAATCGGCGAGCGACCGCAAGGTGCGCACATGCGGCAGCTCCGCGCCGGGGATCTGAAGCCGCACGGGCTCGGCCCCGGTCGCCAGCAGCAGCCGATCGAATTCGAGCGCGCTCCCGTCGGCGAGCGTCAGCCGCCGCGCCTTCGCGTCAAGGCCTTTGGCGACGGCGCCGAGCCGTAGGTCGATCGCATTCTCGGAATAGAAATTCTCCGGGCGCAGCGGCAGCCATTCCTCCGGCGCGCCGCCGGCGAGATAGTCCTTCGAGAGATTGGGGCGGTCGAGCGGCGCCGCGTCCTCGGCGCTCAACATGACGAGCTTGCCCGCGAAACCTAGGCGCCGCAACTCCGCCGCGGCGGCGAGCCCCGCCGCGCCGCCGCCAACGATCACCATAGCTTTCGAGGCCTCCACGGGGACGGGGGCGCGGGTTTTCGCCGGGCGTTGGCCGCGCACAAAAACCTTGCCGTCGCGACGTTCGACCGTCCAGCAGGGAAGGGAGTCGAGCGCCGGAGCGCGCAGGACTTCCCCCGTGGCAAGGTCGAAGCTCGCGTGATGCCACGGACAATGAATCTCGCCACCCAGCACGAGTCCGTCGACGAGCGGCGCGTGGTAATGCGAGCAATGCGCGCCGATCGCGAAAACCTCGTCTTCGCGCAGCACGAGCAGCACTTCCTCTTCCCCGACCCGGCCGACCAATTTGCCATCGCGCTCGAGTTCGGCGATGTCGACGCCTTGGGTGAGGTCGGGACCAACAGGCGTTTCGGAATCCGCGGTCATCGTCGCCTCCTTGTATCTTTTGTCCCGGCGCTCAGAATTCTTTCGCCATGCAATCGCTCGCCAATTCGTCCAGCCGCTTCGCGCGCGCTTTCGCCTCGGTCGGCAGGTCTTCGCTCGCAGCGCGCTCCGCGATGCAGGCGCAGGCCTCGCGGCAAATGGATTTTTCACCCCCACTCGCCTCGCATTGCGCGACGCAGGCGCCGACGAAGCCGCCCGAACTCCGGTCGCTCGGCGCCGCGCCGACGAAAGCGAGCGCGGCGAAAAGGCCAAAGAGCAGCGGCTGATGGATTAGATAGAGCGCGAGACTGTGTCGGCCAAGCCAGGGCAGCGGGCCGGCCTCGAGATTTCCGCCGATGGCGCCCCAACCTCGAGCCGCCCAAAATTTCGCGGCGGCGACGCCGGCGAACACGGCGGCGGACCAAGGCACAATCGGCCGATAATCATTGGTCAGC
>PLAI01000073.1 GCA_003134075.1 Methylocystaceae bacterium
GCGGCCAGGGCGGCGGTCAGGGCGGCGGTCAGGGCGGCGGTCAGGGTGGTGGTCAGGGCGGCAACGCCAACACCAACACGAATACCAACACCAATACCAATACCATTACCATTGATATCAGCGAATAGCCTGCGGCTGATTTTTAGCCTCGAAGGCCCCCGCCGAGTTGATCGGCGGGGGATAGTTACAAAGGCATTTATCCGAATCGACCAAGAAAGCCGGCCACCTCAAAGATGGCAGCCATTTCGGGCTCACCTATTTAATCGCGCTGACGGCCTTGCCTGTGACCTCGCGCGGTCGACCCGCTGCATCGGCCTTCAATCAGTCGGCAGCGTTTGGTCCGAAAGCCCAAGGTCTTGGCAGCCCATAAGACAGGGTTCGTCCCGGCAAAGGTACGTAACGCGACATAGGATTTTCGGGAACCAATTGCGACATATAGGAAATCCAGGATTTTCTTCCCCCCAAAATCGGGCCGATTTGGAAGCCTCAATTTAGGGGGAGGATTCCGTGGCTGTCGGTCAGCTTGGCGTCGGAGAAATCGTACTCGCCGAGCAGGTTGATGTGGGCCCAGGACATCGGGGAGTGCGTTTTGATGGCGAGGAGCAGTTCCTTCCGCTGAGCGGCGTCCGACGATCTGAGGCGCATCTCGAGGTAGAGATAGTTCCAGCAGATGATGGCGTTTTTGATGAGCCGGTTGCACGCCTCCGCGACCTGCTGGTCGTCCTGGTGGGCGTAGGCGAATTCCCGAGGGTTGCCGACGGCGACGGCGCGCGTGAAACGATTGGCCAGCTCGACCTGATTCAGTTGCGCTTCGATCGCCATGCGCAGGGCGACGTCATCGATGTATCGCAGGATGAAAAGGGTTTTGACGATCCGGCCGAAGGCCTTGAGCGCGGTGTAGAGGGCGTTCTGCTTGGAGCAGGAATTCAGCCGCCGAAAAATGTCGGAGGCCGTGGCCTTTTTCAGCTTGATGGTGACCACCAACCTCAAAATGTCCTCCCAGTGGTCGCGCGCGACGGTTTCGTCGATGTACTTTTGCGGTTGGACCGCCCAGGTCTTGCGGTCCTGCTGGGACATCGACCGAAATGCGTACAGGGTTTGGCGCTTGAGAGATTTGATCCTCGGCGCATAGGCGATCTCGAGAAAATGGGTCACGCCGAAAACCGCTTCGGAATAGCCGTGTGTGTCGGTCGAGTGGATGCGCGATGCGCTGGAACAGCAGCACCTTGTAGAGCGACGGCCTGAAGGCGTCCCCGGCGCCGACCGCCGCCCGTTCCGCCGGATCGAGAAACGTGACCGGCGCCGTCCTGGTGACGGCGCCGCCGCATTTTTGAAAATGGCCGAGCGCGGCGAACAGCGGATTGACGTGGGTCTCCGCTTGGAACGACAGCGTCTTGAGAACGCCCGCCGCTCGATTTTGCAGGCGTCGCGACTTTCCCTCCAGGAATTTGTAGTACTGCGCGCCGTCGTCGCCGGTGAGATCGGCGTCCTCCTTCATGCCGCGCAGAATCTCGTCGGAGAGCACGGGGGCGTCATCGACCGGGAACAGCAGCAGTTCGAGGCTTGCGAGCTTGTCGGAATCGCTGAGATTCTTCGCGTCGAAGACCTGCTTCAACGTCGCCATGGCCGTAGCAAAGTGCGCCTCGAACGCCGCGATGCGCGCCTTCAGCTTAACGGCTTGGGATTTGCGTTCGGCGTAGCACCAATCCTTGTGCTCGCGGGCTGCGGTGTTCTCCGCCGCCTGGACCGAACTGAGGAGCGTCGAAATCAGGTTGTCCTGAAGGGTGTAATATTGGTGGGCGACGAAGGCGATCAAATGCAGGCGCCGATCCGCAGGGTTGGGCGCCGCAGATCCCGAACGTCGGATTTTATGACGGCCTGAGCGTAGACCCGAACGCTTTTCTGATCCCACCCCAATAGGCCGATGAGCGGATCCAATCGCCCGTACCGCTGCGAAAGCTTGTCGTGATTGGCCAATCGGGTTTTGACCTCCTGCGGGCGGACCGACTGGGAATGGCGCTTCAGCGCGGTGAGGCGATACCGGCCTGATCGGCCCGAAGCTGCGATTTTGGCCAAGTTGGAGAACGTTCCGCGAATGTGTTCTGTCAGATTGACTTGCTCCGGCGCCGTGGAATGAGAATCCGCTCCTGAGTTTTGGAGGGCGGACACATGAGTTCGAGTTTTTTAGGCGAGGACTTGGTCAAGGAATGGAGCCTGTCGTTCGCCGACATTGATTTTGTGAACACCAAGGCGGCGGCGGCCAGGCTCGGTTTTTCAGCTCAGCTAAAATTCTTTGCGGCGCGCGGTGTCTTCGCCGAAACGAGCGCCGATCTGGCGGAAGAAGCCGTATCGTATCTGGCAGAGCAACTCGGCGGCGGCAGCGCGGATCTTTCGCGGCATGATTTTTCCGGGCGTTCGGGCCGCCGGCATTGCACGGAGATTTTGCAATATCTTGGCTTCCGCCGCATGAAACGGGCGGATCGCGAGGCGCTAACGGCCTGGATATCGACCGAGCTTTGCCCTGGCGGCATGTCGGCGGCGGCGATGATGGAGCAAGTGTTCCTATGGCGCCGGGATCGGAAGATTTTCGGACCGTCGCGCAAAGAGATGGAACGGCTTGTGCGCTCCGAGCGCCAACAGTTTCTGGATGCCTATCTCTGTCGTGTCGCGGACCGGCTTTTTCCCGAAACTGTCGAGTTGATGGAGGCCTCGCTCGCCGAACCGGAGAGTCCGACGGGGTTCCATGTGATCAAGGACGATGCGGGTCAGGCAACGCTCGAAAATATCCTCGCCGTCACGGAGCGGTTGGCCTTCATCCAGAAGCTGAAGCTGCCAAGGGATATTCTGCCGGCCGCCGGCAAGATCTGGATCGAGCAGATCGTCCGAAGGGTCGATGGCGAAAAAGCATCGGAGATGCGCCGCCATTCGGCGTCCCGGCGCCTTGGCCTTTACGCCGTATATTTGATGTCGCGCGAGGCGCGGATCGTCGATGCAATGATCGACCTTCTGGTGGAGACCATTCACAAGATTGGCGCGCGCTCGAAACGCAAGGTGGTCGCTGGAATCGCGCGAGATATTGAGAAAGTTTACGGCAAGGAGCGGCTTCTGGTCGATATTGCCGGCGCCGCGATCGACGATCCGTCGGGCCGCATTTGCGATGTGATCTTCCCGGTGGCGGGCAAGGAGAAACTGGCGGCGATCGTCAATGAGCACCGGGCGAAGGGCGCACTCGACCGCCGTATCTATGTCATGATGCGCGGTTCCTATGCCGGTCACTACCGCCGCATGCTGCCGAGGCTGCTTTCGGTTCTGGAGTTCCGCTCGAACAACACGACCTGGCGTCCGGTCCTTGAAGCCCTGGATTGGATCAAACGGACGCTGGATGACGGGCGCCGGTTTGTCCCTCGGGAGGACGTTCCGATTGACCAGGTCATACCAGCCAGATGGCGCGACGCCGTCATAGACGAGGACGGACGGGTCAACCGCATCAGCTACGAACTTTGCGTGCTCAGTCAATTGCGCGAACGCATCCGCGCCAAGGAAATCTGGGTGGTCGGCGCGGACCGCTATCGCAATCCCGATGATGATCTGCCCGTGGATTTTGAAGCTCGTCGCGCCTCCTATTATTCCAATCTGAGCCTGACGCCGGACGCCCGCGCCTTCACAGATTCAATCAGGTCGGAACTTGAGCGGGAATTGCGGCTCCTGAACGCCGAACTTCCTCGCAACAACATGGTGCGCATTCTCTGGCGCGGGGAGAGCCGTATCTCGATCACGCCGTTCCAGCCGTTGCCCGAGCCTGCGGGCCTTGCTTCGGTCAAGACCGAGATAGGGCACCGCTGGCCCATGACGGAGTTGTTGGACGTGCTGAAGGAGGCCGCGCTCGACACAGGCTTTCTGGACGCCTTTGAAACCTCGGCTTCCCGTGTGGCGCTATCCCGGACCGCGCGGAGCGTGTCAACGATATTGA